>CAYRTW010000112.1:0-17034 GCA_964426935.1 uncultured Rickettsiales bacterium | reverse complement strand
GAGTTCTGCGATCCCGCTGGCAAGGACAACGACTGCGATGGCTGGGATGATGCCGAGACCGACTCGGATGGAGACGGCCTGTTTGTCTGCGACGATTGCGACGACTCGGACCCCAGCCGCAATGGGCTGATGGAGGAGATCTGCGACGGGGTGGACAACAACTGCGACGGAACCGTGGACGAGGACCCTGACTTTGACGGGGCCTCCGCCTGTGTGGACTGCGACAACCTCGATCCCAACACCGCCCCGGGGTTTCTTGAGCTCTGCGACGGCATCGACAACGACTGCGATGGGGAGAGCGACGAGGACGAGGACGGAGATGGCTACGACCCCTGCACCGATTGCGAACCCCTCCTTCCCGAGGCCCATCCCGGTGGTCTGGAGCAGTGCGATGGGGTGGACAACGACTGCAACGGCCTGGTGGATGGAGCCGACCCCGGCTATTCGGTGGACGCCGATGGGGACGGCTTCGTGGCCATGGGCTGCGGAGGGACGGATTGTGACGATGGCCGGTCTGACGCCTTTCCCGGGGGGATTGAGGTCTGTGACGACCTGGACAACGACTGCAACGGCCTGGTGGACGCAGGCGATCCCGCCCTTCAGATCGATGACGACGGGGATGGGTTCACCCTTTGCAGCGACTGTGACGACCAGGATCCCCTGACCTTCGAAGGGGCCCTGGAGGTGTGTGATTCGGCGGACAACGACTGCGGTGGGGAAGTGGACGAGGATCAGGACGGGGACGGGGCCGGGGCTTGCGCCGATTGCGATGAAGCCGATTCCGTCTCTTACGTCGGGGCCCCCGAATTGTGCGACTCCATCGACAACGACTGCGATGGTATCGAGGACCTCCTGGACGAGGATCTGGACGCCGACGGGGATGGGGACGGGGAACTGGCCCTGGGGTGTGGCGGGACCGATTGCGACGATGCCGACGCCTCCCTCAACACCGCCGACGCCGACTCGGATGGGGAAAGCTCCTGCCAGGGAGATTGCGACGACGCCGACTCCACGGTGAACTCCACCGATGCGGACCTGGACGGCATCGGCAGTTGCCAGGGGGATTGCGACGACACCAACGGGCTCATCTATCCCTATGCTGCCGAAGGTTCGGATGGCCTGGACAACGACTGCGATGGGCTGGCCGATGCCGAGGACCCCGATGTGGTGATTCCCCTGGCCATCGACGACGAGGACTCGGAATCCATCACCTTCGCCAGCTTCCGATTTCCCTTCTGCGACCTGGAATACGAGGGGGCGGCGGTGATCTCCAATGGTCGGTTGACCTTCGGCGGCATCGAGACCGACTACACCGAAAGCGACAGCGAATTCAACGCCACCACGGCCTACGACTCGGTGGCGGGGTGGTGGGATGACCTGGATCCCAACTTCATCGGCGTCTCCTGGGTGGAGTATGGGGACGCGGTGGGGGTGTATTTCGAGGGAGTTCCCGAATATTCCGGGGGCGGCTCCAACACCTTCTCCATGATCCTGATGGCGGACGGCAGGGTTGCCCTTCATTACCAGAGCCTCAGCTCGGTGGACGCCATTGCCGGCTGGACCTGCGGGCCGGGGGGAGGAGGAGGGACGGAGATCGATCTGTCCGCTTCCTTCCCAGCCTTGGGGGCCGCTGGCATCGGCGCCGGCACGGAGGGGGCGGTCTATGAATATTTCGATGGCCTGGGGGCTGGGGGAACGGGAGATCTGGATAACCGGGGATTTCTGTTTTGCGTACACTCGGGAGACGACACCGACGCCGACGGGTACACGGATCGCTGCGGCGACTGCAATGACAGTGATCCCCTGGTATTTCCCGGGTCGGGCTGCTGAAGGGGAGCGGGGCGCTGCGATGGGGGGGGGGCGAGTGACCCTCAGAATGGGTCCGACCCAAGAGAGACTGCGGACCCTTCAATGGGTATACTCGCCGGGCCTGAAGGAGCGCCGCTTTGGAATCGTCCCGTGGTCTGGAACTGAAAGTCGGAGTTTTTGTGGTGGTGGGGTTTCTGCTGCTGTTTGGGGCCATCTGGTCCCTGGGCGGCGAGGAGTCCTTCTTCGACAAGACCTACACCCTTCACACCTCCTTCTCCGATGTGGCCGGTTTGAGGGACGGGGCCACGGTGCAGGTGGCAGGGATGTCGGCGGGGCTGGTGCGAAACATTCGCTTTTCCAGCAAGCCTGAAGACAAGGAACTGCATGTGGATCTGGTGATCAGCCAGAGGTACCAGGATCGGATTCGCAAGGACTCCCTGGCCACGGTGGCCACCCAGGGAGTGTTGGGGGACAAGTACATCAACTTGAGCGTGGGCACCCCGACTCAACCGGAGTTGAAGGACGGGGAGTGGATTCAACGCAAGAATCCCACCGACCTGTTTGCCTCCTTGGGAGGGATTGCCGAGGACCTGGGGGCGGCTATCCGGGGACCGGGAGGGAAGGCGGCGGGCAAGTCCATCGTGGAGATGTTGGATGCCGTTCGCAACGTGCTCAAGGAGGTTGAGGAGGGCAAGGGGCTCATCCATCATCTGGTCTACGAAGAGAGCCCGGGGCAGAAGGTGGACTCCCTGCTGACCTCGCTGAATCAGGGGGGGCGATCCCTGGAGCGAATTCTGAAGGAGGTGGAGAAGGGGGATGGCACCGCCCATGCCCTGGTATACGGAGAAGAGGGATCCAGGGCCATTGCTGAGCTTTCCCAAGCGGCGAGCAAGCTGGACGGTCTTCTGGCGGACATCAAGAGCGAAAACGGGGTCCTCCATTCCCTCATCTACGCCGATGAAAAGGGCAGCAACATCATCGCCAACCTCACCGCCGTATCCTCCGATCTCCACGACATCACCACCTCCATCAAGAAGGGGGAGGGGACCATTGGGGGGTTGGTGGCCGATCCCTCGGTGTATCAGGACCTGAAGACCCTGCTGGGGAGAGCAGAGAGGAACAAGCTCCTCAAGGCCTTCATCCGGGCCAACATGCGCCGCAACGAGGCTGCCGAGGGGGTGGCCGGAGGGGGCGCTACCCGGTGAGCGCCACCCTCTCCTGGCTGATCCGTCCCCGGATCCTCCAGGTTCGCAATCGTTGGAAAAGAGCCGATTCTCGGCACCGCGCCACCTACCTGCTGTTTCTGGCTCTGACCTTGGGTTTTTGGGCAGGGATTCTTCTGGTGTCAGTGTTGGTGCTGAGGTCGTTTTACGGGGTGGAGTCCTTCGGCCCCTTTCTCCTCAAGCGCCTTCTCCAGATGATGCTGCTGACATTCCTGGGGCTCCTGGTGTTCTCCAACGTGGTGAGCGCCCTGTCGTCATTCTATCTGTCCGACGACATGCACCTGCTGAGGTCCCTTCCCATTCCCTTCCACCGGGTGTTCTACGCCCGGGTGGCGGACACGGTGCTCTCATCTTCATGGATGATGGCTTTGTTCGGGGTGCCGGTGCTGGTGAGCTACGGCATCGTCTACGGGAGCGGCCCCCTGTATTACCTCTCCGTTCCCGTGGTGCTCCTCCTGTATCTCGGGCCTCCGGCGGCTCTGGGAATCCTCATTGCCTATGCCCTGGTGCAGGTGTTTCCGGCGCGGCGAGCCCGGGACATCCAGGTGGCGGTAGGGGTGGTGTTTGCGGCGGGGGTGATCCTGCTGCTGCGGGTGCTGAGGCCTGAGCAACTGGTCAACGCCGAGAGTTTTTCCTCCCTGGCGGAGTTTTTCGGGACCCTGGGGGCTCCGTCCTCCCCCTGGCTCCCCTCCACCTGGGCGGCGGAGGTGCTGCTGGCGGGGCTGGGAGCCGAGGCGGAAAGGGTTCCCGAATACACCGTGGCCCTGCTGACCACTGCCCCGGCGTCCCTGGTGCTGTGCCGATGGGTGGTGTCTCCCGGCTACGCCCATGCCTGGACCAAGGCCCAGGAGGCTCGTTCTGCGGAGCTGGCCCGTCGCCCCGTCCTGGGCGCGATTTTTCGGGGACTCACCAGGCTGATGCCTCCCCAACTTGGGGCCATGGTTCACAAGGATCTGCGGGTCTTCCTGAGGGATGCTGGTCAATGGAGCCAGGCGTTCCTGGTCATGTCCCTGATCGCCACCTACCTCTATAACATCCACGCCCTTCAGGCCTTGGGAAACCCCATTCCCTCCTTTCGAATGGAAAACCTCATTGGCTTTCTCAACATCGGCGTGGCCGGATTTGTGCTCGCCGCCTTGTCGGTACGCTTCAGCTTTACTGCGGTCAGCATGGAGGGAAGGGCGTTCTGGGTGCTCCACGCCTCCCCCCTGCCGGCGATGGAATTCCTGAAGGCTAAATTCCTGTTGGGGGTGATGCCTCTTTTGTTGTTGGGGGAGTTCCTGGTCATCACCTCCAATTGGATGTTGGGAACGTCCCGGGTGCTGAGCGTTCTGTCCATGGTGACCATCCTGGGAATCGCGGCGGGGGTCACCGGCCTTGGAGTGGGCATGGGGGCCCTTCATCCCGACTTCAAGAGTGACAGCGCCGCCCGCATGGCCGCCTCCCCAGGAGCCATCCTGTTCATGGTCGTTGCCATGGGCTTCGTCGGTCTGGTGGTGGCCATGCAGGCTGTTCCTACCGTGGCGATTTTGTCGGCGTCCTACCGGGCCCAACCCCTGTCCCTCTGGGGTTGGGTGGGCTGCGGGGTGATGGAGATCCTGTGCGCCCTCCTGGTGGTGTCGGCGACGGTTCTTCCCCTCCGCCGGGGAGCGCGGGTTCTGTGGATGGAAGGGCAGTGGTCGGGGGATTGAGAGTATCACACGAAATGCTGCTGCACGGCCGGATCGCGGCGTCGCGGGTCCCCCCAAAAATCCTCACCATGGTGCTGCGGCTTCGGCGCTGCGGTTGCTGCGTTTTTTGGGTCCCTCCGCTGTCTGTCCCTGCTGCGGCTTCGGCGCTGCGGCCGTTCGCTCGCTGCGCTGCGCATTCGGTGTGATCCTCTGAGGGCGGTGCCATTCCGTGGAGGCGGAGTGGTTTGCCTTGAGCCGAACCTGCCCAAGCGCTATCCTGCGCCCGCCTCGCTTCGGGGGATCCCATGGCCTCTTTCCTGAAACTCCTCCTGCCACTGGGCCTCCTGCTTTTGGGCTCCGGGTGCCTCCCCGAGTTTCCTGGAGATGACGATGCGTCTTCCGGGGACGATGACGGGGACGATGACACCCCCTCCGACGACGATGATGCGACCTCTGGCGACGATGACGCCACCCCTGGCGATGACGATGGGACGGGGGACGACGACGATGCCACCGGGGATGATGATGACGCCACCGGGGACGACGACGACGCCACCGGGGACGATGACGACGCCACCTCCTCCGTGGAGGAGGACACGGCCGTTCTGGACAAGGAGAATTGGGAGGGATACGAGGAGGATTTCCTGGACTTTTCCACCACCGCTGAGGACAACGGCTACTTCGATTGCACTTGGGAATGGACGGTTTCAGGAGTCCGACTGCGGGACGGAGTGGCCGATCAGTGCTCCGCCTGTGCGGTGGTGTTCGACATGTCCCTGAGCCCTGAGCCCGACGACTGCGTTATCGGCAACGCTCCCGATTCCGATTACTACGGCCTGGAACCCCTGGGGGGAGGCCAGGCGATTCTGTGGATCAAAGCCAGCGGCGGGGCCTCCTGGAGCGATTGGGGGGAGGTCGCCTTCGACTCTTCAGGGAATCTGACCTACACCGCCGAGGATGGGGGTTCGGGGACCATTGGCGACGGAGAGGGCTCCTTCCAGGGTACAGTGGCGGGGACGGCGCAACTCCTTTGATTTCAATGCGATACACAAGCAGGATGGGGTGGATCCTGGGGTTCGTCCTCCTCGTGTGTGGGGTCCCCGGCGGAAGTGAGGCTTCCCCAGGGGAGGGGCGTTCCCTGGTGGACGATGCCACACCCTACCAGCCCCTCCCCGAGGCGGAAGCGGCGTTCTTTGAGGGGAACCGCCTCCTCAAGGAAGGCAGGGCGGGGGAGGCCATCCCTCGATATGAGCAGGCCCTGTCGTTGGATCCCCAACTCTACAGGGTGCGCTATTACCTGGCTCAGGCCTTGTTCCAGGTGGCTCGCCGGGCTTCGGCCTTGGAAGTGCTGGACGCCTATCTTGCCGACCCCATCGGAGAGGGGGAGAGGGCTCAGGCCCTGGAACTGCGCCAGCGCATCGCCCCCGCCGCTGTCCCAGGCAGAGGCCCCCCTCCGAGGGAGGAGGGTTCGGGGGCGCCCTCCTCCCCCTCGCCCCCTGCGTCACCGTCCCCCACCCCAGGGGCTGTGGCAGGGGCGGTGATGGTGGGAGCGGGGTCGGCCCTGCTGGTGGCTGGAGTGCTCCTTCTGGTGGATGGGTATGCGGGGGCGGTGGCGGCAGTGGAGGACCAGGACCAGGGGGCCTACGGGGCCGCTCAGGTGCGATACAAGGCGGGGCTGGTGCTCGGGATCGTGGGGGCGGTCAACATCGCCATCGGTATTCCGGTGACGGTGAAGGGAACCCGTCGCCGAGGAGAGCTGCGCGTCGGTGCCGATCACATCTCGTTCCGCATGGAGTTCTGAGATGCCCTCCTCGGTGCCACCTCCTCCCTCCTCCCCGGCTTCCGGCACTCCCTTTGGCCGCTACCGTCTGCTGGAACGGATCGGCTCGGGGGGAATGGCCGAGGTGTATCGGGCTGTCCGCGCCGGTCCCATGGGGTTTGAGAAGGTGGTGGCGGTCAAGAGGGTGCATCCCCACCTCACCCGGGACAACCCCGAACTGGCCCGGAACTTCATCAACGAAGCCCGTCTGGGGGGCATGCTCCAACACCCCAATCTGGTGCAGGTGCTTGATTTTGATGAAGAAGATGGGGCCTTCTTCCTGGCCATGGAGTTTGTGGACGGGTGGACCCTGGATCATGTGGTAAGCAAGCTGGGGAAGCCGGGTTTGCCTTCTGGAGCGGTGGCGGATCTGGCTCTTCAGGTTTGTGATGGGCTGCAGCACGCCCACACCTGTACCAGTTCGGATGGGACCCCCCTTCATCTGATTCACCGGGATCTCAAACCGGGGAACCTCATGGTGGACCAGCGGGGGACGGTGAAGATCCTGGATTTTGGCATCGCCAAGGCTGCCGCCAACCTGTTCCAAACCACCGCCACCGGCATCACCCGGGGGACTCCTCGCTACATGTCCCCTGAGCAGGTGGAAGGGGCCTCCTTGGATCATCGCTCCGATCTGTTCGGGCTGGGGGTATGCCTGTTCGAGGCGGCGACGGGCGTTCCCCTCTTTCAGGCGGAGTCCATCGGCTCCCTCCTGTTGAAGGTGCTGCGGGCGGACGTGGAAGGGAGGTTGCGCCTTCTGGAAGAAAAACACGCATCCCTCCTGCCCCTGCTGAGGGCTCTCCTCCAACGAGACAGGGAGCGCCGTCCCCAAGATGCGGCCGAAGTGAGGCGGGGCCTCGAACCTCTTCGCCCGTTTCTTCCCGGTCCCTCCCTGCGTGAAATGGTGGTGGGTTTGACCCTCCCCTCCTCCTTGACCGCCTCACCCCCTTCTTCCCCAGACCTGTCCCTGGATGGGATCCCCTCATCCTCCCGGCTCTCAGCTCCCTCTCCAGGCACGGCATTCCTCCCCGAAATCGGCCTTGACCAGGGCACGCAAAGCGATCTGGTCATCCCCACCCCCACTCCTTTCCAGGGGGTGGCCTCCAGGGATGGGGAATTTGCCCCCGACGCTCAGGGCTGGGAGAGGTTTCTTCCTCCTCCCGAGCCTGGCGGCTCCGAGCCAGGGGGAGGTCGGTGGGCCTGGATGGGGGGATCCTCTCTTCGCCAAGGAGTGGTGGTGGGCTTGGCGATCCTCCTGGGGTTCGCCCTGCTGGTGTTGGCGGTCAGGAAGGAGCCTCCCCAGGAAGCGGTCCGCATGCCTTCGCCAGGGGTTTCTTCCCCTCCCACGGTCGAGAAACGCCCCTCCCCCGCTCCCCCGCCTTCCCTACCCCTTCCCCAGGAGCCATCGGTTCGGGAGCGGACCAGGGAGGCCAGTCCTCCCCCATCACCGGATTTGCAGACACCCTCGACCTCCCCGGAGCCTCCGTCGTCCATTGCGGCTTCTCCCGCCAGGGTCTCCGAGCTTCCTCCCGCGTCCAAGGATGTTTCGGTGAAGCTGTTCCACCGCCCCTTGAGCGAGGCCAGCGTCTCCACCTCTCGAATCCTTCGGGCGGAGGTGCGGACCGCCCAGGGTTCCGTTCGGGTGCTTTGTCGCTACCGTTCTCCCCAGGCCAGGAAGTGGCAAACTCTGGAACTGGCCTCGGAGGGAGGAGGAATTTACGCCGCCGCCCTGACCGTGGGCGACGAATTCCTGGGGGGATTCGAGTACTTCCTGGTGGTGGAAGACAAGGAGAGTGGCGCGGTTGTGGCCAGGGATGGAGACAGCCAGACGCCCCATCCGGTGACGGTCTATTGAACTTTGGGGGTTCGCTTCCAGGCGCCCCCTCCCAGGGAATACACTTGGTTCTCCCTCTCCTCATCGCCAAGAGATGGGCCAGGAGTTCATGACGGTTGCGACAAGACATCGCCTTCTGGTGGTCGATGCGGATCCGGTCTTGCGCCATATCCACCAGCAAGAACTGTCACGGGCGGGCTTCGAGGTGGTTCTGGCGGAGGACTTCCCCACCGCTTGTGCTCGTCTGGATGAGGGAGGAGTGGATGCGCTGGTGACCGAGCTGGTGCTGCCGGGAGGATCGGGGGCGGCCTTGTGTCGGCGGGTCGCCGAACAAGCAACCCGGCTTCCCGTGGTGGTGCTTTCCCCCGGACATCGGGAGATTGGGGGCGTTGGGGACGCCCTGCTTCGTCTGCCTGCTGACCAGTGGCTGGAGAGGCCGGTCTCCACGGATCGCCTGGTGTGGCGTCTGCGGGAATTGGTGAGAGGCCGGGTGGCCGGCAAGGTGGACAGCAGGGGTGAGCCGATCGCCCAGAAGGCCCCCTTCACGCTGGATCCCACCGTTCCCTTTCACCAGGGGGACCTGAAGGATCGGGACCCGGCCACGCTGTTCTTCTCCTTTGCCCTGGGACGGCGCAGCGGCACCCTGGTGGTGATGAACCGGGGTCACGTCCGTCAATTGGGATTCATTCGCGGGCATCCGGTCTACGCGGAGTCCAACGTTCCGGGCGAGGATCTGGGGGATTTCATGGTGGCTTCTCGCTTCCTGACCCCCCAGGCGCTGAAAGAAGGGAAAGAGGAGTGGCAGCAGGTGAACCGAAGCCTGGGGGTGGTGCTCCTGTCTCGGGGAGACCTTCCTGCCTCGGTCCTGTTTCGGGCCCTCCGGGAGCATCTGTGGAAGGTGACCACCTCTCTTTTTGCTTGGGAGGAGGGAGAGTTCTACCTGGAATTCGCCGAGGACGTCCGTTTCCCCGAGAGGGTCCCCATCAATTGCGCTCCTGAACAATTCGTCCTGGACGGGATCCGCAAGGGATATTCCCATTCAAGGGTGGAGAAGCTCATGGCCTCGGTGAAGGGGCGCTTGACTCCCTCCCCCGACGCCCATTTTATCGTTCGGGAGCTGTCCGAACCGGCCCACCTGGAGAATGTCCTGTCCTGCTTTACGCCCCCCAAGACCTTGGAGGAGACGATGAAGCGGTCGGGATTCACCCCGGCGACGGCCCGAGACGCCTTGGGACTGCGGATCATGGGGGCCCTGTGGGAGGAAGGCACGCCCGCTTCTCCGCGCCCTTCGCTCAAAGAAGAGGCAGCGCCCTCGCCTCTTCCCCCTCCCGGCTCCCATCGCCGCGAGGTCATCGACATCGAGGCCCACTCCCTGAGCACCCCACCCCTGCGCCGGGTTCCCGTTGCCCCACCCGCTCCACCCTCGGGGGAAGAGGGGCCACCCCGAAGGTTGGGAGCCATTCCATCGGCAGTGACTCGCCCGCCTCGCCGTCCTGGGGACGAAGCGCAGAGGGAGAGCCGTCGGGCCCACCTCATGGGAGCCCTGGAGGGGGCCTCGGCGTCGGTTCATTTTGACAACGGAATGGCCCACCTGTTGGCGGGGAAGGGGGCAGAGGCGGTGGTGGAACTGGAGAAGGCGGTGGGGTTCTCTCCCCTCAACGCCTCCTTCCATGAAGCCTTGGGAAGGGCCTGGCTGGTGGCCGACTCCTCTGCAACGGGGGCCAGGGCGGGGGCCAACTCCCTGGGCAAGGCGGTGGCCCTGGATCCCTCCCGGGGGACCGCCCATCACTTCCTGGGAGCGTCCCTCTTTCGGCTGGGGCGTTTCGAGGCTGCCGCCGAGTCCCTTCAGAGGTCCATCACGCTGGGTGGCCCCCACGCCAGGGAAAGTCAGTCCTTGTTGGAGAAACTCAAGAAATAGTCGCCTACAACTCTCCCAGCAAAGCGGAAATCATGTCGTCCCAGCTCCCTGAAACAGACCAGGGGGCTACCGGATACCGGGGATCCATCTCCCCTTGGGAGGGGAGATAGACCGAGAGGCCGGTGGCCCCGGTCAGCCAACCGGCATGGCGCTCCGCCACCACCGCCTCCGCCACGGCCAACTGAAGGGAGAATCCCGTCTCTGCCAGCCCGGAGTCATCCGAGTTCCCGGCGGCCAAGGCAAAGTCCCCCAGATCCCGGATTTGCCAGTCAAAGGCGGTGACGTCGGCCACCGCCTCGCCCAGGAGGGCAAGATCCTGAGGAGAAGCCAAAAGGGAGGCCTCCGCCAGATGGTTCATTGCCTCCCATACCTGGGGAAGAGCACCCAGGTCTACCACCGATAGAGCCGAATCCCCCTGGGCGACATGGGCATCGGCGACCTTCTCTCCCAATAGAAATCCGTCCATGACGGGGTTTTTCGCCAGGTCGGCCAGCCAGGCATCGTAAGGCCAGCCATCGGCCGTTTCATAGTCCTGGGAGGCCAGGAGGGAGAGGGCGAAGGGGGAAGAAGCCCACCCCACCTCAGCCATCTGCATGAGGCAGGCATCGAATCCCAAAACGTCCAGGGGGGCTCCCCGGGCGGCGACGATTCCCGAAAGGGCCTGGGCCAGTTCGCCCTCAGCCACGCTGATGGAGTTTCCCGAGGATTCATCAAAGGAAATCCCTTTGGTGGCGGGAAGTTGGGAAATGTCAGACTCCCCCTGGGCGGCCACCGACCAGCCATCTCCGTGGTCCCAGAAGATGAACATCACCCTGTCTGCGGGCTGATGGGTGATTCCCCAGCTTCCAAACGCAGCGGCGGTAGCGGGATCCCCCATGTCTACCTCGTCCAGGACATCCATCACCACCGACCCCCCCTCTACAGCGCTGCGAACCAGGAGGCGGCGCCCTCCCCACCAGTCCCCTTGGGCAGTGGATCTCCCCTTGCTCCTATCCAGTTGGGCCACCAGGGTCATCCCCGGCTGGGAGCCTACCGCCTCCATCTCGGCGACATCCTCCAGGGCAGCGTCCTCCAGATCGTTGTCCCCGTTCATGAAGAGGAGAATCAGCCAGGCAGCGTCCTCCCCCTCGCCCACGGTGATTTCTTGGGTGATGGAGTCCTCCAGTCCTTCGTCATCGGTGACGGTGAGGGTGACTGGGAAGGTTCCCTTGCTGTCGAAGGCATAGGGGACGATGGCTCCGGCAGTGGGCTGTCCGCCTCCCCCCACGGTCCACTCCCACTCCACCACCACACCGTCGGAATCCCAGGAATCGGCTCCGTCCAGGACGCAGGGGGAAAAGGCTTGAGCCTCCTGGCAACCGCTGAACCGGGCATGGGGAGGGGAGAGGTCGCCTCCCGGCTCCAGACCCGGACCCGGCATCACCCAAGGCGAGTCTTGAGGACCTCCGCCGCTCCCCGGGGGGGAGACGGTGGGCACCGACCCACCTCCTGGGCGGCACGCCAACAGGAAAAACAGAAGGGTGCAGGGCAACAGGCGGGGCAAAGGGCCTCGAAAGGCTTGTGGTGAAAGGACCTTCGGGGGAGCATTCCAGAGCCCTTCCCCCCTGTCAAACGAATTGGGAAGGGGGGAGAGTCATGACTCGTTCCATCGTCGCCCTTGGCTCGGACGCCTCGGGAGCCACCCCGGCCGTTTCCGTCCTCCTGCCCTTTCGCAACTGCTCCCCCTGGATCGAAGAAGCCATCCTGAGCATGAGCCATCAGACCTTCTCCGATCTGGAGATCGTCGCCGTGGACGACGCCTCCACCGATGGGGGAGAGGAAAAGGTCCGAATCCTGGCCAGCAAAGACCCTCGTATTCGCCTCCTGCAGCCTGGCAGGGTGGGGTTGGTGGGGGCCCTGAACCACGGCCTGGCTGCCTGCAAGGCCTCCAAGGTGGCCCGGATGGATGGGGATGACGTGGCCGAACCGGATCGAATTCGTCTGCAAATGGAGTTCCTGGAGAGGCACCCCGAGATTGGGGTGGTGGACAGCCGGTTCACGCCGTTCTCGGATGGGGGAACCGTGCAGGACGGGTTTCTTGCCTATCGGGACTGGCACGATGGCATCCGGACGGACCCCGACTTCGCCCGACAGTTCCTGGTGGAGAACCCTGTCTGCCACCCGGCGGTGCTGATGCACAAGGAGGGAGTGATTCGTGCAGGAGGGTATCGGTCCGGTCCATTTCCAGAGGACTACGATCTATGGCTTCGCCTTCACCGCTCCGGGATACGCTTTCACAAATTGGAGGAGAGGCTTCTCCGGTGGCGGGATCATGGGGCCCGCTCCACTCGCACCGATCCCCGCTACTCCCCCGGGGCATTCTTTCTCCTTCGCTGGGATCACCTCCTGGCCACTCGCCTCTCCCGCCCGGAAACTCCGGTGGTGGTCTGGGGTGCCGGGCCCTCGGCGCGACCCTGGCTGAGGCACCTGCGCGCCCGAGGGCAGAGGGTGCTGGCGGTGCTGGACATCGATCCCCGCAAGGTGGGGAGCACTCGCCATGGATACCCGGTGTGGAGCCCGGAAAACCTGGATCGCGTTCAGGATGCGCTGATCCTTGGATGCGTCGGAGCCCGAGGGGCCCGGGCAAGCATTTCCCAATTCCTGACGGCCGCCCACCGGGAAGAGGGGCGGGACTATGTGTTCGTCTGCTGAAGGTCGGGGCTGGGGGGCGGGGATGATTTTTTTTCGCCTCGGGTAACCCGCCTGGAGGCTGGGGCGTAGGCGGGGTGGAGGTTGTCATGCTCATCACCGCTCGCTCCCTGTTCACTGCCCTGGTTCTCTCCCTCGGTCTGGGTTCTCTTCCCGTCCAGGCGGGGGAAGTCGTCTCTCCTTCGGAAGGGGAGTTGGGAATGGATTCTCTTCGCCAGGAGGTCCGGGGGTGCGGCGTTTGCGAGGAGGCCCGCCACCGTCGTTCCCATCCCCGAGAGGGTCGACATTTTGGATTTGGACTGACCGGGCTGGGGCCCGCAGGGACGGTGGGAATCTTCGCCGACATCACCCCGGTCTCCCCCCTGTCCATCCAGGGAGGCTGGGGATTGGGCAACGGTGCCATGCAGACCGTTTGGGGAGAGATTCGCTTCCTTCCCGCACCCGGAGCCTGGACTCCCGTCCTCGGTGTGGGGGTGGACGCCTTCTTTGGCAAGGTGAACACCCGGGAAGTCTCCTTTGCCGGCGAACAGGTCAGCCTGTTTACCAAGCCCCTCCACCTTTTCGGTGAGCTGGGGGTCGCCTTCATGACCCGAAAGGGGTTCTCGGGGCAGATGGCAGTGATGCTGATGGAGTCGGGAGATCCTGAAGTGCCGGTCCTGCCCTATCCCTCCTTCCGTATGGGCTGGTACTTTTGATCCGACCTCGCCTTCGCGCGGAATCTCCCTTCCTTCCCCAGGGCCCATGGGCGTATAAAGGAACAGGATTGAGCCTTTCAGCCCGTCAGGCTCTCCCCGGCGAGGTCCCATGCCCGCGTTCCTCTACGAGTATCGCAATGCTTCCGGTGAATTGAAGAAGGGGGAGATCGAGGCCGAAAACCAGAACGCCGCCATGACTCGCCTGAAGGCGATGCAGATCAAGCCGACGACGGTCAAGAAGAAGACCGCCCTGAACGTCGACCTGAACGTTCCCCTTCCCAAGTGGATGGGGGGTGGAGTGACCGAGAAGGATCTGGTGGTGTTCACCCGGCAGTTCGCCACCATGATCGATTCGGGCCTGCCTCTGGTGCAGTGTCTGGAGATCCAGGCCGCCCAGGTGCCCAATCCCCAGTTCCGCAAGGAGCTGACCGCCATCAAGGAAAGCGTGGAGGGGGGCGCCACCTTTGCTGAAGCCCTCAGAAAATTTCCGGAGACCTTCGACGAGTTGTTCGTCAACCTGGTGGCAGCCGGGGAGATCGGCGGCATCCTCGACACCATCATGAACCGGTTGGCGGCCTACATCGAGAAGAACGCCAAGCTTCGCAAGCAGGTGAAGTCGGCCATGACCTACCCGGTGGCGGTGATGTTCATCGCCGTTGGCGTGGTGGCCTTCCTCCTCCTGAAGGTCATCCCCACCTTCGACCAGATGTTCTCCGACATGGGGCAGACCCTTCCCCTGCCCACCCAGATCGTGGTGAACCTGTCTCGCCAGCTTCAGGATTACTTCCCCTACATCCTGTTCAGCCTCATCGGCCTCATCGTCGCCCTGAACCAGCTCCTCCGCATCAAGGCGGTGAAATATCGGGTCCACGGCATCCTGCTCAAATCGCCGGTGCTGGGGGATCTCATCACCAAGGCGGCGGTCGCCCGGTTCTGCCGCACCATGAGCACCATGATCTCGTCGGGCGTGCCCATTTTGGACGCCCTGGAGATCTGCTCCAAGACGGCGGGAAACCTGGTGATTGAGAAGGCGGTGATGGTGGTGAGGGACAGCATCGCGGAAGGGAAGACCATTTCCGAGCCCCTCACCAAGTCGGGGGTGTTTCCAGGGATGGTGTGTCAGATGATTTCGGTGGGAGAGTCCACCGGGGCCTTGGACACCATGCTGGGGAAGATCGCCGACTTCTACGAAGATGAAGTGGAGGCGGCGGTGGATGCCTTGACCTCCCTCATCGAGCCCGCCCTGATGGTGTTTCTGGGAGGCACGGTGGGCTTCCTGGTCATCGCCATGTACATGCCCATCTTCACCATGGCTTCGGCCGTGTCGGGTGGGTGATTCTCCTCCCTTCACCGGGCAGCTTCCTCCCCGGCTTCCTCCCCCCTAAGTGATTCCCGACAGCCGGCAACATCAAGCCCAACGCGCCCGCATCCTGCGGTTGATGGTGTTGCGTCTGGTGGTGGTGACCGTCCTGTTCGCGGGGGTGACGGTCTTGTTGTTCTCTTTGGAGGGCAACTACCAGCGCATCCTGCCCATCTATTCGGTGGCCATCGCCACCTATGGATTCTCCAGCTTCTACGCAATGGCCCTGAAGAGGGTGGGGAATCTGGACCACTTCGCCTACCTTCAGTTCGTGATGGACTCCTTGTGCATCACCGTCGCCGGCTGGTTGGTGTCTCCTATTTCGGGGATCATCCCCCAACTCTTCGTGCTTCACATCCTGGCGGTGGGGGTCACCCAGGCGACCCGGGGAGCCCTCCTGTTTGCCAGCCTGGATGCCCTGCTCTACCTGGGGCTGGTGATTCCCGAGATGGTTTCCGGGAATCCCGGGGAGTCTCCCCTGGCCTCGGTCGATGGGGTGCTGGCCTTGACCCGGGGCATCACCACCGTGTTGGCCTTCTTCCTGTCCGCCTTCGTGTCGGGCACCCTGGCTACCCGACTGAGGGCCAGCGAGGCGGCCCTGGTTTCGGCGGGAGTGAGCTTGGAGCAGCTTCGGGAAATCCATGGAAACATCGTCGATAACATCACCTCGGGGATCCTCACCTGCGACCGCAGCGGCCTGGTCACCTCCTTCAACGGTGCGGCGGAGACCATTACTGGCTGGCAGGCCCCGGAGGTGGTGGGTCGGGCGGGGTCCTCCCTCTTTCCCGAATCGGGGGAACATCTGACCGGAGTGGCGGTGGGTGAAAGTGGTGGGGAGACTCCCCCGGCCACCTGGGAGGGTCGCCATCGCCGGCCAGATGACACCGTGCTTCATCTGCGCTTTCAGGTTTCCGACCTCCGCAATGCCGATGGCCAACAGACCGGCAAGATCTTGATTTTCGATGACATGACCCGGGTTCGAGAGATGGAGGCCCGGCTGGAAAAGGATGAGAGAATGGCCGTCCTGGGAAGGCTGGCCGCAGGGATCGTCCATGAGGTTCGCAACCCTCTGGCTTCCATTTCCGGCTCGATCCAACTTCTCCGCTCGGAACTCCGTCTCAAAGAGGAGGATGCTCACTTGATGGACATCGTGGTGAGGGAGGCGGATCGGTTGAACAGCCTGGTAAGCAACTTCTTGGGGATCGCCCGCCCTCAGGAGGCGAGAACGAAGCCCATCCGGGTGGATCAGGTGGCCAGGGAGGTGATTCGGCTGGTGCGCCAGCAGGGATACGCCAATCCTGGTGTGGAAGTGGTGGAGGAGTTCGATTCCGTTGCTGAGGTCAGGGCCGATCCGGATCAGCTTCGTCAGGTGTTGTGGAATCTGGTCAGCAACGCGCTGCGCCATTCCAGCGGCGGCCAGGGGGCGGTGCGGGTCGTGTTGCAGAACGGGGCCAGCGACGGCCGGGTAGAATTGCATGTGATCGACGACGGCCCGGGTATTCCCGAGACGGTGCGCGAGCAGATTTTCGAGCCCTTCTTCACCACGCATACCAAGGGCACCGGCCTTGGCCTGTTCATTGCCCGCGAACTGTGCGCGACCAACGGGGCCAGTCTCGAACTGGCGCCCGCAGCGAGCGGGGCGCATTTCATTGTTGCAGGGAGAAACGACACGTGTCAGTTGCCAGAACCGAACGGCGCCCGCGCGGCGAACTGAGCCGGGTGCTCGTCGTCGACGACGAGCCCGACATCCGCGAACTGATCGACCTGACGCTGGCCGGCATGGGCCTGGCGACGGAATGTGCCGGCTCGGTCGGCGAAGCCATCGCGGCACTCAAGGAGGGCGATTTCCAGCTCTGCCTGACCGACATGCGCCTGCCCGATGGCGAAGGCCTGGAGATCGTCCGCTACATCACCGAGCACTGCCCGCAGACACCGGTGGCGGTGATCACCGCATTCGGCAGCGCCGGCAATGCCGTGGCCGCGCTGAAGGCCGGCGCCTTCGACTACCTGGCGAAGCC
>CAYRTW010000111.1:15723-17326 GCA_964426935.1 uncultured Rickettsiales bacterium | reverse complement strand
GAACCTCGGCTTCGGGGTGGCCCTGGGGAGCAGGGTAGGGGGGGACTTTGACTCGTCGGTGGCGGTGGTGGCCGGTCCTTCCCCGGAGGGGGCGTGGACAGCGAGTCAGAATGTGGGGACCCTGCGGTTTCTGGGGACCTGCGTGCTTCCCTAAGGATTTTCAATGGTTTGGGACGATTCTCAATCTCCAGTGACCGTCCCACCGGGGGATGAGGCCCATGTTGAGGCCTCGATCGACTTCGCCATGCGCCTGGGGGTGGGTCTCCACGCCTTCGGAGCCCCGGCCCACCGGGTGGAAGAGGCGCTGACCCACATCTCCCGCCGGTTGGGCTTGGAGGGGCAGTTCTTTTCCACCCCGACCTCGGTCATGGCGGCGTTTTCTGCCCCGGGAAGGCGCAGCAACCGGTTGGTGCGGGTTCAGAAGTGGGGGTTGGATCTGGGGAGGCTGGCGGATCTGGACGCCATCGCCGAGGACGTTTCCGAGGGGAGGCTCACTCCCGCTCAGGGGCTGACGGGAATTGAGGCGGTGGGCGCGTCACCGCCCCGGTATGGGCGGGCATGGGTGATGCTGTGCTACGGCCTGTCTTCAGCGGCATCGGCTCGATTCTTCGGGGGAGCTCTCCAAGAGATCGCGGTGGCGGGGGGCATCGGGCTGCTGCTGGGAGTGGTGGCCGAGTTGACCTCGCGGCGGGAGGAGTCGGAGAGGGTGTTCGAGCCGGTGGGCGCCTTCCTGGGAACGGTGATGGCGACCCTGGCGGGAGCCGGGTTGGGAGGAGTTTCGGTGCCCATCGCCACCATCGCCGGGCTCATCACCTTGTTTCCTGGGCTGACTTTCACGGTGGCGATGACTGAACTGGCTACCCGAAATCTGGCGTCAGGAACGTCCCGGTTGGCAGGGGCCCTGGTGGTGTTTCTGAACCTCGGCTTCGGGGTGGCCCTGGGGAGCAGGGTAGGGGGGGCTTTGGTCACGGTGGCGCCTGCGGTGGATCCCCAGCCCCTTCCCGGGTGGACGGAGGGACTGGCGTTGGGAGTGGCCTGCCTCACCTTCGGGGTGCTGCTGAGGGTGCCCCGGCGGGACCTGCCCTGGGTGATGGCGGCGGGAGTGCTGGCCTACGGGGGCTCGAGGGCGGGGGCGGTGCTGCTGCAACCCGAGCTGGGAAGTTTCCTGGGGGCCCTGGCTGTAGGGATGGCGAGCAATCTCTACGCCAGATGGCTGAAACGCCCAGCGGTGGTTCCCCTGGTGCCAGGAATCATGCTGCTGGTGCCCGGAAGCCTGGGATTCCGGAGCATTTCGTCCCTCCTGGCCAGAGACGTGCTGTCGGGAGTGGAATTGGCCTTCGCCATGGGCCTGTCGGGGGTGTCGCTGGTGGCAGGGCTGCTGATGGCCAACGTGCTGGTCTCCCCCCGACGGTCCCTGTAGAGTCCCCAAGGCCAGAAAGATTGACATCCGAACCAGCGTCCGGTATCCCCGTCGCCGTCCAAGAGCCCCAAGCGGGCCGCTAGCTCATCAGGTAGAGCAGCAGACTTTTAATCTGCGTGTGCAGGGTTCGAGTCCCTGGCGGCCCACCAAACCCCTCCTCGACAAAGAACCACCTTCGCCAGG
>CAYRTW010000111.1:0-15623 GCA_964426935.1 uncultured Rickettsiales bacterium | reverse complement strand
GCGACGCAGTCAAGATGTAATCGGCGCCGCTGCTTCGGAAAAGCATCCTGGAAGGATGCGTCAGCCGGTTTCCCCGGCCTGGAGGGAGGCCCCTGGAAGGGGCCGAGTGGAAGGCGAGTCCCTGGCGGCCCACCAAACCCCTCCTCGACAAAGAACCACCTTCGCCAGGGACTCGAAGCCAGCGACGCAGTCAAGATGTAATCGGCGCCGCTGCTTCGGAAAAGCATCCTGGAAGGTTTGGCCCTACGGGATCTTATCAAGAAGGCTCCAGTGGAGCGTTGTTGATTAGAGCCCGTGGACAAACGCCCGAGCCCGGGAAGTTGCGCAGCGAGCTTTCCGCGCGCAGGGCCGTGGGCGTCAGCCGGTTTCCCCGGCCTGGCGCTCCGGGGGGAGAACGCGATCCTCGGCGTCTCCCATGCCGAGGGCCGCGTGCTGGTGACGCTCGACAATGCTTCGGGGAGTTTGGGTAGGTTCCTGACCCCCACGCCTCGATCCCCATGTCCACAACTCGACGAGGCGGGCGGGGGGGTAGCCTCACTCGGAAATGTATATGTGTAGGTTCCTGACCCCCCGCCCTCTGACCCCCACGTCTCGATCCCCATGTCCACAACTCGACGAGGCGGGCGGTGGGGGTAGCCTCACTCGGAAATGTAAATGTGTAGGTTCCTGACCCCCCGCCCAATCACTACCCAATTGACCATCTCAGTGCCCACGTCGGAGCACAGGGTCTCCCCCGATGCGCTCCACGCCGACAGCACGTAAACCTCGGCCTGCTCCAGTCCCTGGGATTCCCCTTGAAACAAGGTGACCGACTCACCCTCCACCCCAAAATGCACCGGCTTGTTGTGAATCCACTCGAAGCAATCCGCCCCCTGCCCCTCGCAAGTGGTCACGTCGGGAGGGGATTGCACCGACCAGTCCCCCGCCTCCCAAGGTGCCGTGGAACCCACCGCAAACACCGGGTCCTCCATCGAGGCGAGGGTGTACACCGCCACCACTGAATACGCCCCTCCCTTGCCGTCACAGCCTCCCTCCTGGCGCACCTCTACCTCTCCCAGGCCGGTGGGATCGGGAATGAGGGGGTGGTCGGCGGGATCCCCCCAGACCCAGAACTCCCATTCGGTGTCCTCCTCGTCCAGGAACCGGACATCGCCCTCCTCCCAGGAAAGGAAATGCCCTCGCAGGGGATCGGGAGCGAAATCACCGGTGCATAGAGCAAAAAGGGGCCGGGCTTCGGCAGCACAGGGGGTGGGAGTGGAGTCATCGTCGCCGGAGTCATCGTCGCCGGAGTCATCGTCGGTAGTGAAGTCATCGTCACCCCCATCTTCCACTTCCAGGTCCCAGGGGCAGGCGACCAGCAGGGTCAGGGAGAGAAGAGAAGGAGGCAGGAGAAGGCGGTTCATGAGGTCTCCAATCCCGATTCTGGGATGCAGCAGACACGAACGAGGGGGGCTCTCGCAGGGAACATGCCGATCCTCAAGGCCATTCCTGGCGGAGGAGATGAACCGTTCCCCCTCTCTCAGGTCAATGACACCCCCCATCCAGGTCGATATACACCTGCTTGATCTTGATTCGGGAAGGAACATCCCCCTCCTTGCAGTCGCGGAGGGTGACGCGGGTGATCCCCGAACGAGGCCCGATCCAGTCCTTGTAGCGTCCCATCAAGTCCCCTGAGGCGGAGTACACCTCCATCTTCGCCTTCAGCTTCTTGTATCGATCCCCCCTCACCTTCCAGGCCACCATAACCGACCCTCCCGGGCAGGAGGCGTCCACCTCTTCGATCCGGAAGGAGCCCAGACCAGGCACCCAGAGGTCATTTCCCACGGTCACCCTCTGGGAACCCGCACACCAGGTGAAAAGAACCAGCACCAGGAGCAGGAGCCCCATCCAATTCCAGAGGCGGGAGTACCTTCGCGGGCGGGGAGAGTTGGGAGGAGGGGCGACCATGGGGGCACGCTATCTGCCCTGGTTTGAGAGTGCAATCGCTCCGGTTGACAACCCCGACCCGGGCCGGGAAGATCCCCACCTCTTTCCGGTCAGCGCCGGGAGTCACCGTCCCCTCCTACCTTCCCTTTCCTCACCACTCCCCATGCCCACCACTGAAGCTGAAGCCCGCCTCCGCATCGACTTCCTCGTCCCCGAGTTGAATGAGCACGCCCGCCTCTACTACGAGAAGGACTCTCCCTGCATCTCCGACTACGACTACGACATGCTCTATCGGGAGTTGGAGGCCCTGGAGGAGGCGTGGCCGGAGCTTCGGCGCTCTGATTCTCCCACCTTCCGGGTCGGCGGGCCCCCCTTGGACGAGTTCACCTCCTTCAAGCATCCCACCCCGATGCTCAGCCTCCAGAACGGCTACAGCCACGGGGAAATCCGGGAGTTTGACGTTCGGGTGAGGAAGCTCCTGGCGGTCTCCTCCACCACTCTGGTCGAGTACATCGTCGAGCCCAAGCTGGACGGCCTGGCCATGGAGCTGATCTACCGGGATGGGGTGCTGGAGGTGGGGGCCACCCGGGGAGATGGGGAAACCGGCGAGGACGTCACCGCCAGCGTCCGCACCATCCGCACCGTTCCCCTGCGCCTGCGGGGAGAGGGACCCCCGCCGCGTCGGGTGGCCATTCGGGGTGAAGTGGTGTTCCCTCGGGAGGGCTTCCTGAAGCTGAACGAGCAGAGGGTGGCCGCCGGCCTTCCCCCCTTCGTCAATCCCCGCAACTGCGCCGCCGGCACCATGCGCCAGTTGGATCCTCGCATCACCGCCTCCCGCCCCCTCCAGTTCCACGCCCACTCCTCGGGGATCCTGGAAGGCCCCTCCTTCGCCAGTCAGGAGGAGTTTCTCCTGACCATGGAGAGGTGGGGGTTTCGAGTGCCCGATGGCTGGGTGAAGGTCCAGGGCTGGGAAGAGGTGTGGGCCGCCCTTTCCTCCTTGGATGCCCGAAGGGACTCTCTCCCCTACGACATCGACGGCGGAGTGGTGAAGGTGAATCGGGTCGCCTGGCAGGACGAACTGGGCATGGTCAGCCGCTCTCCCCGGTGGGCCCTGGCCTTCAAGTATCCGCCGACCCAGGCAGAGACCCGGGTAAAGGAGATCCTGGTGCAGGTGGGGAGGACCGGGGCGCTGACCCCGGTGGCGGTGCTGGAACCGGTGTACGTGGGAGGGGTGACGGTGAGCCGGGCCACCCTCCACAACGCCCAGGAGATCACCCGCAAGGACGTTCGCGCTGGCGACCGGGTGCGCGTGCAGAGGGCGGGGGACGTGATCCCCGAGGTGGTGGAGGTGGTTCCCGAGGAGGGGAGGGAGGAAAGGCCGGTGTTCGTGTTTCCTTCCACCTGCCCTGTATGCGGCGGAGAAGTGGAGCAGGTGCCTGGAGAGGTGGCCATCCGCTGCACCAATGGCCTGTCCTGCCCCGCCCAACTTCGCAACGCCATTCAGTATTTTGCTTCTCGCCGGGCCATGGACATCGAGGGATTGGGGGAGAAGCTGGCCGAGCAACTGGTGGACTCGGGCCGGGTCAAGGTGCTCTCCGATCTGTACACCCTGGACGCTGCCAGCCTGATTGCCCTGGAGAGGATGGCGGAAATCTCGGCCTCCAACCTGCTGGAGGGGCTGGACAAGAGCCGGGCTGCCCCCCTCCACCGGGTCCTGCTGGCCCTGGGGATCCGCCATGTGGGAGAGGCCACCGCCAAGGTCCTGGCCAAGAGGTTCCGCAACATCGACCGGCTGATGGCCGCTTCGGTGGAGGAGCTTCAGGCCGTTCCCGACGTAGGGGGTGTGGTTGCCCAGGTGATCCACGGATTCTTCCGCCAACCGGGAAACCTGGAGCTGGTGGCCAGGCTGAGGGCCCGAGGGGTGAAGATGGAAGGGGAGGGGAAGGGAGACGCCGAAGTGGCGCCGGTCCTGGCCGGGCTGACCCTGGTGGTGACCGGGACCCTCTCGGGATTCTCCCGGGATGGAGCCAAGGCCGCCATCGAGGCCCGGGGAGGGAAGGTGGCCGGCTCGGTGAGCAAGAAGACGAGCTACGTGGTGGTGGGGATGGATGCCGGCAGCAAGGCGGACAAGGCCCGGGAGCTGGGGGTGCCCATCCTGGGGGAGGCCGAGTTTGTGGCCTTGCTGGAGAAGGGGTCTCAGGCCGGGGGGGATGTGCCGTGACCGGCCGTGTGGTACTGGGAGCGAGGCGCCTCCATCTGTGCGCCTGGGGAAGGGTCCAAGGAGTGTTTTTCCACGCCAGCACTCGAAGAAAAGCCCTTGAACTGGGCCTCTCCGGGCAGGTGTGGAACCGGGAGGATGGGGGAGTGGAGGCGGTGGTGGAGGGGAGGGGGGAAGAGGTGGAAGCGTTCCTGGCCTTTTTCCACCGGGGGCCTGAGAATGCCCGCGTGGATCGGGTGGAGCTGGACGAGTCGGCACCGACCGGAGAATTCGAGGGCTTCATGTCATTCGTTGAGCAGAAATCAGGGGTCAGGGGTGGGAAAATCAGGGTGGGGTCTTTGATCCTCGCCCCCCTGCTTCTGGTCGGAATCGCGTCAACAACGGGTTGCTTCAGTGATCGGGATGCCCTGCCGGTGGACGAGAGGGCGGTGGGCAGCGACTATCAGGAGGCCACCGCAGCCGGTTGGCGGACGGTGCTGATGGTGTCGGCCCTGGCGTCCGAATCCTGTGGATGGACCCCCACCTTGTGGGACACCGCCTCGGGAGGGGGACCGACCTCAGGGGATGATGACACCGCCTCCGACGATGACTCGGCGGTCTCCCTCCAGGCCGACGGGGAGACAGCGGAAGAGGCGGCGGATTTGATTTTTTCCGACGTGCTGCTGGGGTCCTTGGGGGTCCTCCTCGCCCCCACCTTTTCCCAGCCCGACGAGACCTACAAGTGGCAGGCCCGCTTCGATCAGTGGACCTTCCTGGGGGAGGACGCTGCCTACGGCACGGTGGAGGTGGACGTCATCTTCCGGGACGAGGACGGAGATGCGGTGGCCCCGGTGTACGAGGACGGGGGAAACGACGCCATCACCTCCATGGACGTGACGGTGGACGCCGACCTGACCGGGGACACGGGAGCCGCTTTTCAGCTCTCCGGCACCCTGAACATGTCTGACCTCTCCCACTGTCCAGAGCTGTCTCCCCAGGCGGCCGGGCTGCTCACCTGGACGGCGGTGGGCCTTCGGGACAGCCACACCTTCTCGGTCAATGGCGAAGACGACGATCTGGGAGTGGGGCCCATCCGCTGGAACCTGCCCCACGGAAATCTTCCTCCCGCCCAAGGGGATCCCGACGCCCTGATGAGGGCCTTCGTCACCACCTGGCCCGACCAGGGGGAGATCATCGACCAGGGGCCCGGGGCTGTATACAAATATTCCCAGGCGGTGTGTAACGATTTTTCCGAGCAGGAGGGTCCGGTTCTGGTCGTGGAAACCACGGTGGACGAGGTGGATTACACCATCGACGTGAACACCTGGGAACCGAACCTGGATTTATTGATTTCTCCAGAATGACGGAAAAAATCTCAAGTGTAACAAGATAGTTACGATTTATTGATACATGGGGTAAACGGGATTGAGCCAGGAAGGGTCGGATGTGACAGAGTCGGGGCATCGACGGCCTCTCCCCCAGCCCGGCCAGGTGGTTCACGTCCGCTCCCACCGTTTCTGGTGGAGGATGTGGTTCCTGGTGCTGCCCTCGGGCTGGATTCGCGGGTGCGGATGTCGTGCCTGGACGACGACGCCCAGGGGGAGGAGTTGGAGGTCCTTTGGGAGAGGGAGGTGGACGCGGGAATTCGGGTGGCCTCCTGGCAGGCGGCCCTCCACCGGGGATTCGACGATCCCAAGATGTTTTCCGCCTGGTTCCACACCCTGCGCTGGAACTGCGTTACCTCCACCCGCCCCGAGCTGTTTCAGTCGCCCTGGCGAGCGGGGATCGAGGTCAAGGCCTGGCAGCTTGAGCCCCTGCGAAAGGCCCTGAAGCTCCCCCGGGTCAACCTGTTCATCGCCGACGATGTGGGCCTGGGCAAGGCCATCGAGGCGGGGCTGATCCTGAGGGAGCTCCTGCTGCGGCAGAAGGTGAGGCGGGTGGTGGCCTGCGTTCCCCCCTCGGTGGTGCTTCAGTGGCGGGACGAGATGGAAAACCGCTTCGGCCTGGGATGGTGGTGCTGGACCGGGACTATCTGTCGGCCTGCCGGCGGGAGAGAGGGTTTTCGGTGAACCCTTTCACCACCCACAGCCGGTTCATCCTCTCCCAGGCCCTGCTGAGGGATGAGACCTACGCCGCCCCCCTGCGGGACTGGTTGGGGGATTTTGCCGCCGGCAGCTTGCTGATCCTGGACGAGGCCCACCACGCCGCTCCCGCCAGCGGCAGCCAGTACGCAGTGGATTCCCAGTTCACCCGGGCGGTGCGGGACCTCGCCCCCCGCTCTTCCGCTCCCGACGCCGAATTGGAAACCATCCGCTCCCGGCGCCACGATCTGTCCCGGCAGATTGAGGAGTTGCGGGACCTCTTGAAGGTGTCCAGGGAGTGGCTGGGCCTCCACGACACGCCTTTCGGGACGCCATTTCCGCCTCCCTGTCGGTGTTGGGGGCTCCCCCCTGCGCCTTCGGGATCCCGGGCAGGCCGGGTCCGACCTCGCCTCCTCTCCCTGGGAGTTTCCCCCTCTGGATCGCCAGGCGGCTGGGCACGGCTGGTCCCAGACCCTGGACTCCTTGCGAACTCCCCGTCCCCGGGAACAAAAGCTCCTGGATTGGCGCAGGGAGGCTCCCCTCCGTCCCATCGTGTTCCGGGATCCCGCCTCCTTGGACGGCAAGCAGGTCCACCTTCACCTGGAGCATCGAGTGGTGCAGCGCCTGCTGGGGCGGTTTCTGGCCCAGGGATTCGTCCACGACGATCTTTCCCGGGGCTGCGTGGTGCTGACCGACGAGCCCACCCCCACCGTCATCGTCCTGGGTCGCCTCTCCCTCTACGGAGAAGGGGCCTCCCGCCTCCACGACCAGGTGCTGGTGGCGGCGGCCGAGTGGGTGGAGCCCGAACTGCGGACCGGTCGGCTGCGCCCGTTGAACGAGGCGGATCGCCTGTTGACCGTGGCCCGCCTGGAGGAGTCCCTCCTGCAAGCCCGCTCCGTTCCTGACGGCATCCGGAAGCGGTTGACGGCCATCGCCCCTCGGGACGTGGAGGAGCTGACCCCCCACCTGCAACGACGCGGGGAGACCCTGGCCAGGGCGGCTCTGCGAGATCTGGAGCAGAGGGGAGAGAGGGAGGCCCAGGAGATGACCACCCTCCTCTCTGGCCAGCGAAAAAGAATCGAGGAGACCCTGAAGGAGTGGCGAAAGACGGAAGGAGCCCAACAGCTTTCCTTCTGGAAAGAGGAGGAAAAACAGCAGCCTGCCTCGGATCGACGCCATCAGGAGAGGCGCCTTTCCGGCATTGAAGAGGAGCTGAACAAAGAGCCTCAGCGCATCCGGCAGACCTACCGGTTGAAGGCCCAGAGGGTGGAGCCGGTGGGAATCCTCTACCTGTGGCCCCGGACGGGCTGACCATGGCCGCCGACCCCGCCACCCGGGTCCATCTGGACTGGCTCAGCTACATCCAGCCGGTGGGCCTGGTGGTGTCTCCGCCGGCCCTGACCGCCGCCCAGTGCGTTCTTCCCCTGGATCTCATCTCCCGGCAGATGCGCCTTTTGCCTCCATTGCACTCAAGGGGAGAGCTGGGGGACTGACAAGGTGTCCCTGGAACCGGGTCGCTGCCACATGGCCGTCTCCAGCACCCTGGCGGCGCCCTCGATTCTATCTCAACTTCCGTGCTTGCAGCCCACCTCACGCCGAGGGAGGGTGACGGAATCTGACCCTCCACCCCTTTCCCTCCAAAAACGCATGGCGGAACCGCGACCTCGACCCGATCCGCCCGGGCCCCTGTCCCGTAACCCTTTCAACGGACAGGGGTCCCCGGGCACGATGAACACGGTGAAGCAACTCGCTGCAGATCGACTCCATGGACCCTGCGCCACCCGCCCTCGCACCCTCGGGAGATTCAGAACATGGAGATGACCCGGCAGCGCTTTCTTTCCACCCTGTTCGCGGTGATGTTCGCCTCCGCCTCGGCGGGCGATGCCCTGGCCACCGAACACGACGCCTTCACGGACTTCCCCTCCAGCACCAACGCCATGGATGACGTGTGGCAGTTCGGATACAGCCGCGCCCCCCTCCAACAGTTCCGGGCCTTCACCAATAACGTCCTGGACGGGATGCTGAGCTGGTGGAACCGGGGATTCGGCAACCCCAACGTCAAGGCCAACCTGAGCGGGTCCGACTGGGAGGACGAGGGGGCGGGCACCCTCTACCCGGGCTCCGACTACCTGCAGTTGCAGCCGGGATCGACCCCCAACAACAGGTATACGGTGCTGCGATTCCGCGCCCCGGAGAGCGGGACCTGGTGGATGTCCATGGGCGTCCGCAGCCTGAGGCTGGACGGCGGTCCTCCCTGCACGTCCTACGCCTCGGTCAACGTGGGTGGGGCGCAGCAGTGGGCGCAGGCGGTGACTGGCCATTACTCCGATGGGGAATCAGGCACCTACGACACGTCGTTCTACCTGGAGGCGGGGGACACGGTGGACTTCGCCGTCGGCCCGGGACCGAGCAGCCTGTTCGACAACACCGGGATCCGGGCCACCCTGACCCTGGAGGGTGGGGAGTAGGTAGACCCCCACGGCCCCCTGACCAGGAGGCAGAGAGAGGGGGACGAGGGGTGGGCGACAGGCAGGATTCACCGGCGGAGGGGGGCTTCACGTTGACGATTGCCCGCTGTGTGGCTACCGTAGCCGCAGGAAAAGAGGTGCGACGTGCCCACGGTAACCACCCGGGTCCTGAAAGATCGGCTTTCCTTCTACCTGCACCGGGTGGAAGCGGGTGAGCGGATTGTTGTCCTGCGTGACGGCCGGCCCATCGTGGCGATGATTCCTGCCCATTCGATTCCCGAGTCCGACGAGGACGCCATCCTGGCCGACCTTGCCGCTCGGGGGATCATCGACCTTCCACCCACCGGCACGGAGGTCCACAGCGGGGGGCCTGTGCTGACCGATGATGGTGGAGTTTCACTTTCGGCCATGATCGCGGAGGATCGGGGGTGATGTTGTTCCTGGACAGCAGCGCCCTGGTGAAGCTCTACGTTGCCGAGAGAGGATCGGGGGAGGTGTGTCAGTGGGCTGAAGGGCAGCGCATGGCCCTCAGCGTTCTGGCCCATGCCGAGGTTCATGCTGCGTTCGCACGCCGGCGCCGCGAGGAACGTCACGATGATCGAGCTCATGCAGCGCTGTTGACCCGCTTCAATGCCGACTGGAGCCGACGAATCCAGGTTCCCGTCAGCCCCGCAGTCCTGGCCTTGGTGCCGGACCTCTGCAGGCGCCACCCCCTTCGAGGCATGGATGCGGTCCAACTCGCCAGCGCCCTGGTGCTTTTCCATCCTGGTCTCGCCCTGACCTTCGGTTGCGCCGACGGCCGGCTCAATGACGCCGCTCGGGCGGAGGGACTGGATGTGTTCGAGCCTGCGGCCTCCTTGGGGATGGAGAGGTAGAGAGGGGTCCACCGGCAAGAAATCGTCTCGACGCAGCCCGCCACTGGGATGGTGTGGCTGTCTCCGGTGCTCCCAGCCCCCCCTCACTCCCGGCCAGGCCATGACCCCCCTCACCCGGGAAGGCCCGCATGATCCGCCTCAAAATTAGAGAACAACCCTGCTATAGTAAATTTTCTTATTGAATAATCCCTGCTAATTTAAGTTATGGATTCGACTCTCCTCGCCCTGCTTCGTCGTGACAACCCCTGGCTGGAGAAGCCCCTGGCCTGGGAACGAGCGAGGCAGACGCGTCTTCCTGGCCTCTACCTGCCTCGTCTCCAACCTGAGGCTCGGGCCCTGGACGCCGGGTCCTTGCCCTCGGATAGAGCGGTGCTGGTGGCGGGGCCTCGCCAGGCGGGGAAGTCTACGTGGGTGTGGCATCGGCTGTTGAACCTTCCCCCTGCGGTGCTATTCCTGGATTGCGAACTGCCCCTGGTGCGTCGCTGGTGTACCGATTCGACGGCGGTTCTTTCTGATCTTCGGGAGCTGCTGCCAACTCCGGCGGCGATCTTCCTGGAAGAGGCCCAGCACCTGCCCGAGGCGGGTCTGTTCATCAAGGGACTCATCGATCGGAATCTGGGTAGTCCGCTGGTGGTCACCGGCAGCTCCAGCTACCACCTGCACTCCCGCACCCGGGAATCCCTGGCGGGGAGGGCGAGGAGGATCCGGCTCCTGCCCTTCAGCCTGGCGGAGGTGTGTGCCGACCTTCCCGATCTGCCTCCCCTGCTGAAGCGTGCCTCCATTCGGGAGAGGATGGAGAGGCACATGGTGGTGGGGGGGTACCCGGCTGCCTGGCTGTCCGAGGATCCGGCGCCGGAACTGGCAGGATTGGTAGAAGCCCTGGTGCTTCGGGATGCCAGTGACCTGTATCGGGTGCAGCGCCCCGAGGCCTTTCGGGCTCTTCTCCACCTGGCGGCGCGCCAGACCGGTTCCCTGGTCAACCTCTCAGAGTGGGCGTCGGTGGCAGGAATCAGCGTGCCCACCGTCTCTTCCTATCTGGAAATGCTGGGGGAATCCCACATCCTGGTCCAGGTCCCAGTCTACGCTGGCGGGAAGAGGGCCGAGCTGACCCAGGCCCACAAGGTCTATTTTGTCGACCCCGGCATCCGCAACCTGCTGGCAGGGGACTTGCGCCCTTTCCCTGAGCGCTCGGACCGGGGCCCCCTCCTGGAATCCTGGGTATTTTCGGAATTGCACAAGCACCTGCCCTCCGGGTCCTCCCTGATGTACTGGCGGACCCGATCAGGAGCCGAGGTGGACTTCGTGGTACGCCAAGGGGAGGAACTGATCGGCATCGAGGTCAAGGCCTCCCCCCTGGCCCGTCCCACCCTCACCCGGGGGGCCCGCAGCTTCATTGAAGCCTATCGACCCACCCGCTTTCTGGTGGTCAACTTGGGAATGGAGAGGGTGGAGAACCTGGAGGGAACCGTGGTGGAGTGGCTCCATCCCACCGAGGTGCTGAGCCGAGTGAGGGGGAGAGTGGACGGAAGGCTGGACGGAGAATGATTTCCCGCCGGGAGGATGGACATTCCCCACAGGCAGGGGCCTAGAATCCCCCAGGACCTCCGCTGAAGTTCGTTCCTCCCTGGTGGAGGCCCTGCGCCTCGATCTCATCGGCCCCTCTCTCTCCCAGGAGGCCCTCCAGAACGAGATCCTGCTCACCTCTCCCTCCGCCTGGTACCTGGCTGGTTTTCTGGTCCCCCATGAGGCCAGGGACTCGGACGACACCTCCAGGCCGGCTCCCCTGGGGAGGGATCCTGCCCATCCCCTGGCTCCTCTCGGCACTCGGGTGGTTTCGATGTTCCTGGTCAACCATCGGCGCCCCTCCCCCGATGTCCGCCGCGATGAGGCCCATGACTTTCAAGCCTGCCTGGGGGTGGGATGTGGTGGGGCGGGTTTTGTCTCTCGCCCCGACTTGCGAGGGCATGGGGGAGAGGATCGGGACGAGAGGGTAGCCGAGTTGCAGCATCGGGACGTGTTCGAGCACGGGGTGGGGGCATGGGGTGGCCACGGTGGCGGAACTGGATCCGGATGGGGTCTGCCGTCGGGTGTCCACCGAATGGGTGCCGTCAGCCACGGTGGAGAAGGTGGAGCCGAGGGCGGTGGCCGGGGTGGAACTGTCCATGGAGAGGCTGGGGGGATTGGCCAACGGAGATGCGGTGCGAGAGGCATTGGGGAACCTGCCTGGGGAGTACCGAAGGTGGATCGCGGAGCAGAGAGGCACGGTGCTCGATACCCAGCCGAGGCGGGAGATCTCCACAGAACTTCTTGATTCTGCTGAAGATTCATGCCGCCGCATCGAAGATGGGATCTCCCTCTTGGACGATGAGCGGGTGCGGATGGCCTTCACCCTCGGCAACCGGGCGATGGCCCGGGCGGCGAGGCAGAGGGCGGCCATCCAGTCGGGAAAGGCCCCCTCTGAAGTGGCTCCTCCCCAGTGGCGACCCTTCCAGATCGCCTTTCTGCTCCTGAACCTGCGGGGAATCGTTCAGCCCCATCACCCTGACCGGCGCACCGTGGATCTCTTGTTCTTTCCCACTGGCGGTGGAAAGACCGAAGCCTATCCAGGGCTGGCCGCCTTCACCCTCCTCTATCGACGACTGGCCCACCCCGGCCTCGGAAGCGCTGGAGTGTCGGTGCTGATGCGCTACACCCTGCGGCTGCTGACCTTCGATCAACTGGGGAGGGCGGCCACCCTGATCTGCGCCTTGGAGTTGGAAAGGCAGGGGAACAGGGCGCTGCTGGGAGAATGGCCCCTGGAGATCGGCTTGTGGGTGGGCAAGGCGGCGACCCCCAACCGAATGGGGAGCAAGGATCACCCCGATCCGGATTCTGCCCGGGCCAAGGTGGACCTCTTCCAAAGGGGCAAGGGCCCCAGCCCCATTCCTCTGGAGACCTGCCCCTGGTGCGGGACGAAATTCACCCAGAACTCCTTTCAGCTTCTTCCCAACTCCAACTGCCCCACCGATCTGCGCCTCCTCTGCGCCAACCGGGAATGCGTCTGGAGAGGTAGTCCTCCCCTGCCCATCCTGACGGTGGACGAACCCCTCTATCGCCGCCTGCCCGCCTTTCTGGTGGCTACGGTGGACAAGTTCGCCCAGCCCACCCTGGGTGGGGGAGTCGGGAAAACTCCTGGGAAGGGCGGACCGGTACGACAAGGACGGCTTTTACGGGGCCGTCGAGGGGAGAGCCACCGGAATGCCCCTGCCGGCAGGGGGGCTGCTTCCTCCTGATCTGGTGATCCAGGATGAGTTGCATCTCATCTCCGGGCCCCTGGGAACGGTGATCGGCCTTTACGAAACCGCCATCGACGCCTTGTGCGCCCGCAAGGAGGGGGACCGGGAAATCCGCCCCAAGATCATCGCCTCCACCGCCAAGGTGGCCGAGGCCAAGACCCGGCTGGATCAGGCCTTTCATGAGGAGGGGAGGGTGGACGTGGCCCTGGCCACCAACATGATCTCGGTGGGCCTGGACATCGTCAGGCTGGGACTGATGGTGGTGGTGGGCCAACCCAAGATGACCTCAGAATACATCCAGGCCACCAGCCGGGTGGGACGGGATGCCGACCGGCCGGGATTGGTGGTCACCCTCCTGAACCTGCACCGCCCCCGAGATCGGTCCCACGACGAGCGGTTCAACGCCTTTCACGCCTCGTTCTACCGGTCCATCGAGGCCACCAGCGTGACCCCCTTCTCACCCCGAGCGGTAGACAGGGGGTTGGCGGGGGCGATGGTGGCCCTGGCCCGTCAAGGATGGCCTCCCCTGACGCCTTCCCAGTGCGCGGTGAGGATGCGAATGGAGAGGGGGAAGATGGACTTTGTGGCCGAGGCGATGTCCTCCCGGGCCGCCGGACACGACTCCTCCCTGCTCCCCCACGACAGGGAGGAGCTTCGCCAGCGCACCCGGGGAAGGGTGTCCGATCTGCTGGACGATGGGGTGAAGCTGGCGGATCGCCAGCATCAGGTAGGGGCGGGTTTGAAGTACCAGAAACACGAGCCGGGAGCCTCCCCCTTTCTTCTGCGGGATCCCACCGATCCGGAATGGGAGGAGATTTCTCCTGAGCAGAGGCGGTTTCGGGCTCATCACTCCATGCGGGACGTAGAGCTGTCGGTCAACCTGTGGGCCAAGACCCTGGATGGGCGGGACGTCCTCATGGAGGAAGAGTGATGGTCAAGCGCCCCCACGGCACCCTCCGCAGCAGTCAGGTGCTCACCACCTACGGCCCCGGCGCCATGGTGGATCTGCCCACCCGTTCGGTCATCCTTTCCGGATTGGAAGATTGGAGCGAGGGTGGGAGGCAGACGATTTTTGAGGAGAGGCTGACCCGGCGGCTGGCCCGAGAGTTGGAAGTTCCCCGCCTCTCCTTGCAGACCCCGCCTGGAGACCAGGGGGATCCCCGCCAGCCCTATACTGGCATCACCGCTTGGATCTTCCCCGAGTGGTTCGTGGGCCCCCCGGTGGAAGAGAACGAAGGGGGAAGTGGCGAGCGGGGAGAGGGAGTGCGCTCCCGTCGGTTGATCCATCGCGAGAATCTGGTGGGTGGAAAATGCGATGGCAAGGACGTGGTCCCCATGCGCTTCGTTCAGGCCTGTACCCACGGTCACATCGACGACATTGCCTGGTACGAATTTGTTCAGGCCCCAGGCGATCCCTGTCGACTCCCCCTGTGGGTGGATGAAAGGGGGACCACCGGAGACTTGAACCTGGTGATCATCCGCTGCCAATGCGGGCGGAGGCGCTCCCTGACCACTGCGGAGTTGGGTGGCACCCGCCGGGAGGAGGAGGCCGGGGATTCTCCACCCCCTGAAGGGACAGGGGAGAAGGCCAGGGCTCCTTTGGGCTACTGCAAGGGGAGGAGACCCTGGTTGGGTCGCAACTCCCATGAAAAATGCGTCAACGACAAGGGGGAGGCCGAGGTCAACCGCCTGCTGGCCCGGTCGGCCTCCAACGCCTGGTTTTCGGAGACCGTCTCCGCCATTTCCATTCCCGATGCCGACGGGGAACGGATGAAGGCGGTGGAGGGGGTTTTTTCCGAACTCGAACTCTGCTCAACGGTGGAGATGTTCAAGACTCTTCGGCAGCTATCTCCCAAGCTCCAGTCCGCCTTGGAAGGGTGGTCCGATGAGCAGGTGTGGGAGGCGATCCAGAAGAAACGCAACCCTCAATCAAGCGAAGAGAAGGGTCTGAAACAGGCCGAATTGGAAATGCTCCTGGTCAGCCAGGACGAGCTGGGTTCGGACACCCCCGAGGGAGATTTCCATGCTCGAAGGCTGCCCCTCCCGGCGTTGTTTTCCCATCGAGGGGTGGAAAAGGTGGTGCTGGTCCACCGATTGCGGGAGGTGAGGGCCCTCATCGGCTTCACCCGTTTCGAGCCTCCCGTTCCTGACGAAGAGGGGGAGTTGAGCCTGGCGGTGAAACGCGCCCCCCTGGCCAGGGACCTCTCCCGGGTCCCCGCCATCGAGAACCGGGGGGAGGGCATCTTCATCGGCTTCGACAAGGAGGCCATCGAAGATTGGGCCCGATCACGTCCAGTGGAAGCGCGGTGGAGGGCCCTGCAAGAGGGGCAGAATTGCTGGAAGAAGATGCATCCCAAGATGGCGGGAGCCCTTCCCGGTCTGCCTTATCTGTTTCTCCATTCCCTTTCCCACCTGCTGATGACCAGCGTGGCCTTGGACTGCGGCTACTCCGCCTCGGCCATCCGAGAGAGGGTGTATGCCATTCCCCAGGTGGGCTATGAGATCCTCCTCTACACCGGAACCACCGACGGGGAGGGCACCTTGGGGGGCCTGGTGCAGGTGGGGCGTCACATCGAGGCTCACCTGACCCGCGCTCTGGAGAGGGGGCGCCTGTGCTCCCACGACCCGGTTTGCGCCTATCACGAACCGAAAAACCCCCACGAGGAGAGGTATCTCCACGGGGCCGCCTGTCACGCCTGGCTGCTCACCAGCGAGACCCGTTGCGAGCAGCGCAATGAGCTGTTGGACCGGGCCTTGGTGGTGCCCACGGTGGAGGGGGGAGACGCCGCCTTCTTTGGGGA
>CAYRTW010000110.1:0-17326 GCA_964426935.1 uncultured Rickettsiales bacterium | reverse complement strand
CATTCCCCCCTCCCTGCTGGAGAGCGAGCTGTTCGGGCACGTCCGGGGGGCCTTCACCGGGGCGGTCAAGGACCGGGCGGGGCGCTTTCAGGTGGCCAACGGCGGGACCCTGTTCCTGGACGAGATCGGCGAACTGCCCCAGGAGCTTCAGGCCAAGCTGCTGCGGGTCCTCCAGGATGGGTGCCTGACGCCGGTGGGGGCGGACAGGATGGTCAAGGTGGACGTGAGGCTCCTGGCGGCCACCCATGTGGATCTGCCCCGGGCGGTGCAGGAGGGGAGGTTCCGGGCGGACCTGTATTACCGGCTCAACGTGTTTCCCCTGGCCCTGCCCCCCCTTCGGGAAAGGCGGGAGGATCTCCCCCTTCTCTGTCAGGTGCTGCTGGAAGAGCTTCGGGGAAGAGCCTCCCGGCCCCCGGGTCGGATGGCCGTCACCGCCTTGAAGCGCCTGTCGAGCTACTCCTTTCCCGGGAACATTCGGGAGTTGGCCAATCTTTTGGAGCGAGCTTCCATTCTTTCTTCCGGTGGAGACCTGGTGGCCGATCTCTTTGATGTGGAAGGGGAAATGGCATCACAATCAAGGACGCTTCCAGGGGTGGTTTCCCTGGAGGAGGCCGAGAGGGTCCACATTGGAAAGGCCCTGGAGGAGGCCGCCGGAAAGATCTATGGGCGAGGCGGGGCGGCGGAGATCCTGGGCCTCAAACCCTCCACCCTCCAGAGTCGGATGAAGAAGCTGGGGATGGGGCGCCCCAGTTGATCAGGGAGGAGGGGGGCTCCTGGAGCGGCTTCCTTTGGACCGGGTTTTGGGGTGGGACCGGGCCACGAACCCCCCCTCCAGAAGAGCGGTGCGGGCCTCTTCCCTCGAAGTCGCATCCCCCGAAGCGACATCCCATTCAAGGGAAACCTCCCCCAGGACCAGGGTGGGGGTTCGTTTCAGGGACAGAGCGGTGAGACGGACCGGCAGGAGAGAGCCATTCTCTCGCAGCGAGGCCGAGGTCATTTCGGGCAGGGCCTCCGTTTCTTCCTGCCCCGGTGCGGAAGCAAACCCGGCGGAAACCTCCAGGTCAAAGCGCTTCAGGGAGGCTCCGGGGGAGAGGGGCAGGCCGTATCCCCACAGGGTCAGGTGGAGGAGCTGGTGATCCCCCTCGGGGCGAAGCTGAAAGGTTCCGTGATCCAGGCGAATAGACAGGGGAGGACTCTCGGAAAGGAGGATCCGCCCCGAAAAACCCACCGGGGAGTCTTCTCCATCGGCGGAGCCGCGAAGGGACGCAGCGGGGAGGCACGCCCACAGCCCCAGCCCTATCACTACAATCCCCATCCTCGCGGAGACCCGGGCGCGAAAGAGCGACGGCAGGGGGGGATCCAATCCGGTCATCCCCTCACCAGGATCTCCCGCTCCACCGCTTCCTCCTCCCTTCCCTGAAACCGCAGGATCAGGGCTCCCGGGCCTTCCCGAAAGTCCAGGGTGGCTTCGAATCGCCCTCCCTCCAGGGTATGGACCGGCACCTCCCGCTTCCACCCCTCCTCCCGGTGCAGGGTCAGGCGCAGCCCGGTGAAGGCTCCCTCCAGGGTTTCTCCTCGGAGGACCATGGGCTCGGTGCGGAACCCCACGTCGTCCACCGGGGAGTCCAGGCGGGCCAGGCGCCGGGCCAGGACCAGGCAGGCCACCGCCTTCTCTCGCTCCGCCGCCACTCCCACTCCCCAGCGGGTGAATCGGGGATCGGTCATCTCGGCCGACCTGGCGAGGGTCGCCACCAGGGTTCGGGCCACTCCATCCGGGGCGGGACCTTGGGTGGGGGATGAAGCGATCACCTCGGCAAAAATTCCCACCAGACGGGGATGGAGAAAAGCGGCCAGGGCGGTGGCTCCCGAAGGCGCTTCCACCTCCCTGAGGAGGGCCAGGGCGCGGTGGCGGGCCATTTCCTCCAACTCGGTGTCGATGCCCAGGGGAGGCGCTCCTTCTCGCCCCCGCGCCTGCCCCAGCAGGAGCAGAAGCTCTCGCTCCACCTCCAGGGGATCGGGTCCCCGGTCGGGGGAGGGATGTCGGGGTCCCCGGGCGTCTCCTCGGGCCACGATGGAAGAGAGGGTGGCCACCATGAAGGCCACGGTGATCGCTCCTCCCAAATACAGAATCCAGTCACCCATCGAGAGACTCCTTTTCTGTCCTCTCCCTCACGGCCTGAAGGGCCCCCCGCAGCGCCTTTTCCCCCTGGGCCAGGGCGGCACCCTTTCGCTCAATGGCTCCGTGATGGTCGGCCAGGGAGGCGCCCGCGAAAATCAAGGCGCATTCCCGGGGGAGTCCCCGGCAAAGGGCGTCCAGGGAAGCCAGGAGGGTGGTGGAATCGGGCCCGGGGGCAAAGGTCACCACCACCACTTCCGGGTGGAAGGAGCGGGTGATCCCCAGGATCTCCGGCGCGGTGACTCCTCCGCCGAGAAGAAGGGGAAACCAGCCCTCACTCCGCGCCAGGAGCCACGCCCGCAGGGCCATTCCGTCCCCATCCGAGCCGGGCCCCGAGGCGCACAGGACCTTGGGGGCCCCCTCCTCCAAACCGAAGGTCATTCCTCCCAGAAACCCTCGCACACCCTCCCGAGCCAGGGCCGAAGCGGGGGAGGCGCGGCTTCCTTTTTCGGTGGCCTCCAAGGCCTGGAGAGTGGGAAGGAGAAGCTCCCGAGCCACGGCGGCGGGCGACGCCAAAAGAAGGGCCTCTCTGATCTCGGCGGCCAGACGCAGGGCATCCAACTGGAGGGCAGCGGCTTTGAGGCTCTCGACGCGGGCGGACGGGGGAGGGACGGGGGACGGGTCACCGGGCTGCGGGGAGGACTCTTCCCCCTCTTCAGCAGGGAGGGCCAGCTCCTCTTCGCTCCAGGTGGCTACCTCGGAAATGGAGTGCCCCGACTCGGTCAGCACCCGGAGGCGCCGCAGCCTCTCCACATCGGCCGGGGTGTACTCCCGATACCCTCCCGGGGTGCGTCGGGGCTCCACCACCTGGTAACGGCGCTCCCAGGTGCGAAGCACCGCCTCCGAGAGTCCGGTGAGGCGGGCCACGGTCTTGATGCGGTATCCCCTCATGACCGGGCGCCCTTCGTCCTCACTTCTTGCCGTAGGATTTGTCGTTTCCCTTGTCGGTCATTCGCAGGCTGCCTGCGGCGAGGAGGGCGTCGACGTTGGGGAGGATGTCCTCCATGGAGTACATGCCCAGCTCATCCAGGATGTCTTCTTCCTTCACCATGTTGGGATGGGCGGCGTTGATGAGCCGCAGGATCTCGGCTTGGATTTCAGCTTCCACGAGTCACTCCAGGTGGGGGCTCACCCCCAAAGTGTCGGTGCGGGCAGGATTTGGGGCCCGGGTCCGCCGGGGAGGCAAGAGAATGGCACCACCCGGGGCGAGGAGCAAACCCGAGAAGGGGGAACGGAGGGGGATGGAGGGGAGTGGCCCCTCGCTTTTGGGGGCAGGAGACGGGGGTTTTGGCCGCTATCGGGGACCCCAAGGGTTGTCGGCCGCTGCCGGGGGAGGCGGGGAAGCGGCCCGAACCGGAGCCGGCGTCTGAACCGACCCCCAGGGGGCGTCCCCTGCCGAGACGGAGCTGGCGGGGGGAGGAAGGGCCAGGGAGAGGGGCTGTTCCAGGGTGCCGAATCGAGAGGCCGGGCGCCCCTGCCCGTCGACCACCTCGATGGCGTATTCGACCTTGGAGGCGGCGGCGGGGGCCCACTGGGAGGGAGGCTTGAGGGCGCACACGTATCGCCCCGGGGCGGTGGCGGAAAGCTCGGTCTGGGACCAGCTCCCCCCGGGGAGGGCCCTGTAGGTCACTCGCACCGAGTAGGGGGAGGTGGTGGGGGTGTCCACCACCAGCTTGATGGGGCGGGTCAGGGAGATCCCCTCGGGAGAGCGGTGGGCGATGGAGGGGCTCGGGGCCGACCGAGATCCGGGGGCGGTGCGGGTGCCGGAGGGGGTCGGAGCGTGTCGGGAGGTCGAGGAAGGTTCACCAAGGGAGGGGACCGGGGGCTTCTCACTGGGGAGGGGTTCCGGGGGAGCGGAGGGGGCGGAATCCTCCTGGCCCGACAGGGAGGCTACGATCCCCTCCTGCTCGGCGGAGGACAGGGCAGGGCGCATCCCCGGAAACGAGGCGGGCGAGGGAGGCGGTTCGGGGGAGGTCTCCACCACCACCTCCAGGGGGCCCGCCGGCTCCTCGGGAGGGGGAGCCAGAAAGCGCAGCGCCGCTCCTGCCCCGGCGACGGCCCCCAGGAGGGTCAACAGGGCCAGGGCCACCAGGGTTCGAGGGGTGAGGGCAGGCGCTCCCACGGGGGAGAAGGGCTCGTCCTCATCGTACTCAAAGGTCTTCCCCTCGGGGAGGGACCTCAAGGAGAGGGGAGTCGGATCCCCCAGAGCCCCCTCGTCTCCCTCCCCGGGAGCGCTCGGGCTTCCCGGCTCTCTCTGCAGTTCCGCCTTCCCCGTCTCTTCTCCCTCGGGAAGACGGGAAAAGAACGCCCGGGTGAAGGCCCCGGCGCCGTGCCAGGGGGGTTCCTCCTCGTTTGCCCCCTGGGCCATGTCCTCAGGGTGAGGGAGGAGCTCCGCCAGATCTCCCAGGAGGGGGGCCTGAGCTTGCAGGGCCCGCAGCTCCGCTCCCAACTCGGCAGCGGTGGCGTAGCGGTCCTTGGGGGAGGGCCTCAGGCAGCGTCCCACCACCAGGGCCAGTCCAGGGTGGCGGGCCCTCAACGCCTCCAGCCGATCATCCAGGCGCACCCGGGCCACCCGGTCCAGGATGGCATCCACCGATTGGTCCCGAAACAGCATCTTCCCGGTCGCCGCCTCATAAAGAACGGTTCCCAGGCAGAACAGGTCGGAGCGGGGCCCCAGAGGATCTCCTCGGGCCTGCTCGGGGGACATGTAGAGGGGCGTTCCCCGGGTCAGACCGTCGTCGTCCCTTCCGGGAACCCGGGCGATGCCGAAGTCCATCACCTTCACCACCGAGTGACGGGAGATCATCAGGTTGGCGGGCTTCAGATCCCGATGGACCAGGGGAAGCCCCACCCCCCCCGGATCGGCGCCGTGGGCGTAGGCCAGACCCCGGCACACCTGCACGCCGATCTCCACCACCGCTTCCACTCCCAGGGGCTCCTGGATTCGGTTGCGGAAGGCCACCACCTGGGCGAGGGAGGCCCCGTCGATGCGCTCCATGGCGATGTAGGGGTGATCCCCCACCTGGCCACATTCGTAGATCTCCACCAGATTGGGGTGCTGAAGCTGTCCCCCCAGGCGGGCCTCGTTGACGATGGACATCACCTGGGGCAGGGTGTCTTCATCGACCCGAACATCCAACACCTTCAGCGCCACCCGCTTGCGAAACTCCCAAGGTCCCAGGAGCTCCGCCTCGTACACTCGCGCCGAGGCCCCCTTGCCGATCAGGCTCAGGACCCGGTAGCGCAGAGCCCCTTCGCCGGAGGTCACGGCGGCGGCAGTGGGGAGGAGGGGTGAGGTCAACGGCATCCCGCAGGCCCCGGCGGGCGGTCGCCAGGGTGCTTCTCCTCATTATATGGACGTTCTGCCTTCCGGTGGCCAGGGGGTGGGCAGCAACTCAAGGGGGAAGCCCGCAAATCGCCACCTCGCCCCATCGGGATCCCGATGCCTGGGCCCTCTATCTCCGGGCAAATCACCTGTCCAACGAGGGGGCCTGCGCCGCCGCCCTGGAGCTCTACGAACAGGCCTTCCTTCTGGATGGGGCATTCTTCGAGGTCTTCCTGGCCCGGGTGCCCTGCCTGCTGACTCTGGGAAGGACTCCCGAGGCCCGGACCTCCCTGGGGACCTACCTGGAGGCGGATTTTCCTGGCAAGGACGAAGGGGAAGCGAAGCGCCTGCTGGCCTCCCTGGAGGGGAACCCGCCTCCTTCTCGTCCCCCACGAACGGTTCCCCCTTCCGCTGCCGCCCCCCTCTCCCGTTCCTCCTCCCGCTCCTCCCGGGTGGTGGTGTCGGTGGGCGTTGGCCCCCTGGCTTTGGCGGGAGTGCGAGAAACGCGAGCCGCCTTGGGACTCAGCCTGGGAGGGGCGGTGCGAGTGGTGGGACCCTTCATGGTGGAGGGGAGGGGGCTGGTGGGGATGGGCTCCTACCGGGCCCGGGGGTACACCGTGGGATGGGGAAGGCTGGGACTCGGGGTGTGGCTGGGGCCGCCGGGCAGGGTGACGGTGAGGATGGCGGGGGCGGTGCTGGTGGGAGCGGTGATGGGCACGGACGTTCTGCCCTCGGGCACCCTTCTGGGAGGGGTGGGCATCCTGGCGGCGGAGGCGGGGCTGCCCCATTTCCTCCTGGGGGGCGAGCTCCAGGCGGGGGCTTGGGGAGGAGCGGGTCTGCTGTCGGGGGAACTCAGGGTGGGGGTTCGCTTCTGAATAAGGGGGTCAGGACTCAACACATTTACATTTTCCGTATGCGTTCAGGAGCAGAGCAAGGAGGGTCAGGGGTACAGCGAGAACGCCGCCCAACTGGGGTTCAAGCGCAAGGAGTGGGAGCAGGGGGAGAAGAGGTCAAAGGCCTGGGCCGTTTCAGGCTTTTTCATGAACCCACGCCAAGGCGCCAAGAAGCCAAGGCGCTGAGGGATCGTTCCTGTCCTGGTGGGTTGGTGCGGTGCTTTGAGTGGGGAGGGAAGGTCCGACACCCTGGAGATAGGAGCGATACCCTGCCTGCTTTTTGAAACGGAGGAGCAGAGGAACGGAGGAAAAGGCGGACGTTCTTGAACTCGCCCAGAGGCCGGGAGCCGCAGGATGTGCAGAGGGTGCCAAGGGGTTCTGGTCATGGAAGGTGGATCGGAAGGGAACGATGAATTTCAACTCTCTGGGGAGTCAAATGGGTTCCATGACGCCGCATACTGGACAGGGTTTTCTCATGATGGAAGAGCGTTTGTTTACTATTTACCTCCCAGATTGGTATCTCTTGTTCTCCTCCCCGCCCTCCTCCACAGCAGCAGAAGCACCCCCATCCCACCTGGAGCCGAAGGCACCCCGTCACACCCCGAACACCCCGGCGGAGCGGTCTCCTCAGGACTGGAATCGTCGTCGCTCGCCGAACCATCGTCATCGTCTCCGGAGGGTGAAGTGTCGTCGTCCCCCTCCACTTCATCCACCTCCCCATCGCAGTCGTCGTCCCACCCGTTGCCGAGGAGTTCCTTGGCGCCGGGGTGAATGGAGTCCAGGCGGTCGGAGCAGTCCCCCCCCCTTCCTCGCTGAACCCGTCTCCGAGTATCACGCGAAATGCTGCTGCACGGCCGGATCGCGGCGTCGCGGGTCCCCCCAAAAATCCTCACCATGGTGCTGCGGCTTCGGCGCTGCGGTTGCTGCGTTTTTTGGGTCCCTCCGCTGTCTGTCCCTGCTGCGGCTTCGGCGCTGCGGCCGTTCGCTCGTTGCGCTAAGCAATCTGTGTGATCCTCCGAGCCCCCGCACCTATCCTTCCAACCCGGGAGCCGTGGTTTGGGGAGGGGCGAAGGTAGGAGGAATGACCACTTCCAGCTCCGATCCCGCAGGCAACCCGTCGCTCCTCGCCGTCACCCGGAAGTGCCCGGTGTGGACCGAACCCGCTGTCACCGACACCGGAACACCGGCCTCCACGCTGGCTTCCCGATCCAGGGTCATCCGGGCCAGGGTGGGACCGGACTCACCCGGTAGGGACGGTTCGGACGGTTCGGTGCAGCCGGTTGAACCTGGCACGGCTACCCCGGTCCCCAACCACACCACACCACGTCCCAAGCTCATCGTCCCGGCCTCCCATGGACGCTCCCGGCGCCCGGATTCAGGATAGGGGAATGGCCCGGGATGGCAATGGGAACGTCCCCCCTCGGCTTGAATCGGATGATCCTCTCTGACAAGCCCCGAAATCGCACTTCACCAACGATTCCCGTAGACTTTCCCCCTTCGTACCTCCTCTTCGACCCTCCCGCCCCGGAATCCCCGCCATGGCCCCTCGCAACCTGGAAATCGCCCGCACCGTTCGCCTGCGCCCCCTCGCCGAGGTGGCCGCCGACGTCGGCCTCTCCCCCGATCACCTCCTCCCCTACGGTCGCCACAAAGCCAAGGTGTCCCTGTCCGCCCTGGCCGACGAAGACTCCCGCCCCAAGGGACGCCTGGTGCTGGTCTCCGCCATCAACCCCACCTCGTCGGGGGAGGGCAAGACCACCACCTCCATCGGTCTCGCTCAAGGGCTGCGGCGCATCGGCAGGAAGGCGGCGGTGGCCTTGCGGGAACCCTCTTTGGGACCGGTGTTCGGGGTCAAGGGAGGGGGATGCGGCGGGGGATTCTCCCAGGTGGCCCCCATGGAGGACATCAACCTGCACTTCACCGGGGACATCCACGCCGTCACCGCCGCCCACAACCTCCTGGCCGCCGGGCTGGATTCGGCCCTCCACCACGGCACCGCTTCCGGCCTGGATCCCCGAGGGGTCACCTTCCGGCGGGCCCTGGACATGAACGACCGCTCCCTGCGCCGCACCCTGGTGGGTCTGGGGGGACGCAGCGGTGGCATCCCCCGGGAGGACGGCTTTGACATCACCGCCGCCTCCGAGGTCATGGCCATTCTCGCCCTCTCCGCCTCTCCCCGGGATCTCAAGGCCCGGCTGGCCCGCATCGTCCTGGGCGCCAACCGGGACGGAAATCCGTTTACCTGCGGGGACTTGGGCTATGCGGGTCCCATGGCCGCCCTGCTGCGGGACGCCCTCCTTCCCAACCTGGTGCAGACCCTGGAGGGGGTGCCCGCCTTCGTCCATTGCGGTCCCTTCGGCAACATCGCCCACGGCTGCAACAGCGTCCTGGCCACCCGCCTGGCCCGGGCCTACGCCGACGTGGTGGTCACCGAGGCGGGCTTTGGCTTCGATCTGGGGGCGGAGAAGTTCCTGGACATCAAGTGTCGCAGCGCCGGATTCTGGCCGGGGGCAGTGGTGATCGTGGCCACCCTCAAGGCCTTGAAGCAGCACGGAGGCGCTTCTCCAAAAGAATTGAACGTTCGGAATCCTGAGCGTCTCCTCGCTGGATTCTCCAATCTTTCTGTACACATGGAGAACGTGGCCAAATTCGGATTGACCCCTCTGGTGGCCCTGAACCGCTTCGCCGAGGACGATCCCCACGAAGAGGCCCTGCTCTTGGAAGAGTGCCGTCGCAAAGGAGTGAGGGCGGTGGCGGCGGATCCCTTCGGTGGGGGCGGCGCCGGCTGTGTGGAGCTCGCCAAAGAGGTGATGGAGACCCTGGACTCCCTCTCCGGCGAGCCCGAGCCCCGTCCCCTCTATCCTTTGGACATCCCCATCCAGGACAAAATCGAGACGGTGGCCAGGGAGATCTACCGGGCCTCGGGAGTGGATTACACCAAGGGAGCCCTGGCTGACATCGCCCGCTACCAGAGGTGGGGCTACTCAGGGTTGCCGGTGTGCATCGCCAAGAACCAGACCTCCCTCTCCGACGATCCCAGCCAGGTGGGGTGGCCCCGGGACTTCCGCATCACCGTTCGGGAGGTGCGCCTGTCCGCTGGCGCCGGCTTCCTGGTGCCCCTGACCGGGGACATTCTCACCATGCCCGGCCTGCCCAAGGACCCGGCCGCTGTTCACATTGATGTGGATGAACAAGGTGAAATCACTGGAATTTTTTGAAGACAGGCCCTCACGCGCCGGGAAGAGGGGGGGTCCTTGGTTGCGCCCATGATGAAGCTCTATGATGACGCCATGCGAACATCGTTGACCTCCCCGAGTCCCAAATTCGAGCCCTGGACGCCTGGCGTCACTCCCGAGGGTTGAGCCGGGCGGAAGCGGTTCGGCGTGCCGTTCAGCGTCTCCTCGACAACCCGGAAGAGCGTCTGGAAGCCGTTGACGCCGCCTTTGGCTTGTGGCGGGAAAGAAAGGTGGATGGGTTGCGTGAGCAGGAGAGGTTGAGGGAGGAATGGGGAGAGCGATGAGGGTCCTGGTGGATTCCTGCATTCTCATTGACAGTCTCTCCGGCTTCGTTGCAGCGAGGGGTATCTCCGGTCTCTGTTCATCCTGCCATCAGCAGGGTGACCTGGGTTGAAGTGATGGCAGGTGCGGCGGGCCCCGAGGAGGACGTGGTGATCCGCTCCTTCCTCCTTGGGTTTGAGGTGCTGGATTTGGATGAGAACGTGGCCGAAGCGGCGGTACGGATCCGTCGTGACAGGCCAATGAAACCTCCCGACGCTTTCATTCTCGCCACCGCCATTGTTCACGATCTCCCACTCGCCACCCGGAACACCCGAGATTTCAGCCCCGAAGATCCCAGGGTGGTGATTCCCTACCCTCATCCCACCCGGCCCTGACCTCCCTACCCCTCCTCGGTTCCAATGTCCTCCCACCACAGCTCGGGATGTTGGGCGATGAACCTCTCCATCATCGCCGAAGCCTGGGGCAGGTCCAGGTTCACCACCTCTACCCCCCGGGCCCTCAGGTAGTCCTCCCCTCCCCGAAAGGTGCGATTCTCAGCCATCACCACTTTGGGGATGCCATAGAGAAGGGCGGTGCCGGTACACATGTCGCAAGGGGAGAGGGTGGTGTACAGGGTGGACCGCCGATAGACCGAGGCGGGCAGCCTGCCGGCGTTGCGGAGGCAGTCGGTCTCCCCGTGGAGGATGGGGGAGCCTTCCTGGATCCTTCGGTTGCGCCCCCTGCCCAGAATCTCCCCGTCCACCACCAGCACCGCTCCGATGGGGATTCCTCCCTCGGCGAGGCCGATGCGGGCCTGTTCCAGGGCCTGTTCCATGAAGAAGAGATCGGCATCCGGAGGGGGAGCGAAGGAGGGGGAAGTCATGGGGGTGCGTCTCCGCCGGGAAGGATGCCACAGTCCGAAGGCCCGCATCCCCCGGCGCCTCCTCCCTCCCTTTTCCTTGCCCTTCGTCGGTTCTGCGGCTATGACTGCCCCGGGCGTCGATGCCCCCGGGGATCCCCAACTCCCCCAAGGTTTTTCTTCCATGCACCCCTCCCCAGGTTCCGCCCTTTTCCGGGCCTTCTCCCTCGCCTCCTTGATTGCCGCCGGTCTGGGCCTCCTCCCCGGAGTGGCCCACGCTGATCCCCCCATCCTGTCCGCTTCAGCCGCCGTGGTGGGCTGCCCCATGATCATCACCGCCGCCGATGCCCAACGAAACGCAAAGTTGTGGCTGTATCGCTCCGACGAAGTGACCGCAGAAGGAGGGGCGTGTCCCCCGGCTTTGGGGGGAACCTGCCTGGACCTGAAGGCCCCCGCGTCTCGTCAAGGAGTGCTGCGGGCCAGCGGCGATGGCTTCGACTCCTTTCCTGCCCTGGAGATCGCCGAAGGAACCGAACACCTGGCCGTCCAGGTGACCTGGATGGTGAAGCCCGGAATCGTGCGGGAGGTCACTGCCCCCTTGGAGATTTCCATTCTTTCCAGCCTGGAGGACCTGGATGGAGACGGCCTCACCAACCTGGAGGAATGCTGGCTGGGGACCGATCCCTATGACCCGGACACCGACGGGGATGGATGGTCCGATGGGGACGAGGTGGATCTCCTGGGGTCGGATCCCTTGAATGGCAGCGATGGGGCGTGGTACGGCCGGGGAACCTGGTTCTGGCGGGACACCGGCGATCCCTTTGGAGCCGGGTTCATCGTGGGCAATCCCGCCGCCGAAGCGCAAGCGTTGACCCAGATGGCCGGTGTGGGGGTGAGAAGGGTGTACAGCTCCTATGATTGGACCTCTCCCACCCACGAGGCCGACATCGCTTCCTGGCATCAGCAGCTTCATACCGCCGGTCAGACGGTGTTCCTGCTTCTCTCGGAAAACACCTGGATCGACACCATCAATTGGCCGGCCATGTATTCGAAATTGCAGGAAAGAATCGCTGATTTCCATTCTTCTTGGACCGATCCTGAGGAGCAGTTCAACGGCGTTCATCTGGACATCGAGCCCCAGGGTCTGCCGGAATGGGATGGGTGGAGCGAGGGGGACAAGCGACTGGCTTTGGATGATCTGGCGGCGACCTATGCCGAGGTGAGGGCCTGGCTGGACGCCAACGGGGGAGCCTCCTTGCCCCTGTACGCCGACCTTCCGGTGTGGTGGGACAACCTGCCTCCCGCCCTGGGGGGAACCGGCTCGGTGGGGTGGACCTCCATCGCCGATCGGGATGCCTGGTTCGCCGACCTTTCCAATTCCTTGACGGGGGTGACCCTGATGGCCTTCGAGCGGGAGGATCTGGCCGAGGTGGATTCGGGGGTGAACTGGGAGCTGGCCAACCTGACGGTGGAGGTGCGGGTGGCCCTGGAGGCGGCGACGGGTCCGGGGGAGACCTTTGTTGATTTGGACGCGATGCTGAATCTGGGGGCTCAGATCGAGGCCGCCTACGGTCCTCTGGTGGGGATCGATCTCCAGAGCTGGAGCGGGGTGGCAGGGGAGCTGTAGACCGGGATGGCCGGGGAAACACCGGGTCAGGAACGGTTTCGCCAGGCGGTCCAGTCAATTCCTTCCCGGCGGAGGCGGGATCGCAAGGTGGCGGGGTGAATCCCCAGGGCGGCGGCGGCGCCGAAGGGACCCTCGATGCGACCTCGGCAGCGGGCCAGGACCTCCAGGAGGGTAGGGGTCTCGGTGGCGGATGGAAAAGCAGGAGCCGAGGGGGAACCGGTGCCTGCTGACCGCTGAAACGGTGACGGGGAAAGGGAGGGGAGAGGGCTTTCTCGAACGGTTGGAAACACCCCCAAAGCGGCCTGCACCCGGAGGTGGGAACCGTCCCCCAGAATGGCTGCCCTCTCGATGACGGCCGCCAGCTCCCGGACGTTTCCCGGCCAGGAGTAGGCCCGCAGCAGCTCCATGTCCTCCTCCGAGGGACGAAGGGGGGCCCCGTGGAGGCGCAGCCCCGCCCTTTCGGCGAAGTGGAGGGCCAGGGCAGGGATGTCTCCGATTCTCTCCCGTAGGGGAGGCAGGGAAAGGGGGAACACGCTGATGCGGTACCAGAGATCCTGGCGGAACCTCCCGCTTCGCACCAGATCCACCATGTCCCGGTGGGTGGCGGCGACGATGCGAACGTCCACCCCCAGTTGGGACTGTCCTCCCACCCTCTGAAGGGTGCCGTCCTGGAGGACCCGCAGAAGGCGTACCTGGGCGGCAGGGGGAAGCTCGCCGATCTCGTCCAGGAACAGGGTGCCCCCGTCGGCCCTCTCGAACCACCCCTTGCGGGTGGCCACCGCCCCGGTGAAGGCCCCCCTCTCGTGGCCAAACAGCTCCGAATCCACCAGCTCGTGGGGGATGGCCCCGCAGTTCACCCGCAGGAAGGGGCCCTTTCCCCGGGGAGAGCGGCTATGGACCTCCCGGGCGATGACCTCCTTTCCCGAGCCGGTCTCTCCCAGGATGAGCACCGGGGCGTCGGTGGGGGCCACCTGACTCACCTGGTCCATCACCTCCCGGAGTCCGTGGGCCGCTCCCACCACCGAGCCTACGATGTCCTGGCGATCCAACCTCTGGAGGAGGGCCCGGCGATCCGCTTCCGCCGCTTCCTTGAGGCGGGCCAGCTCCAGGAGGCGAGCCTCGTTCCCCAGCGCCACCGAGCAAGGCTCCAGGATCTCCTGAACCACCCCTCGCGCCAGGGGGGCGTCGCTTCCCAGGACCAGGAGCCCCTTCAGGGAAGCGTCATCGGTGATGGCTCCCACCCCTGAAAACCCCGTCCATGACGGCGGGATCACCGCCCGCACCCAGGGCTCCCGGGAGGGGCCGGAAAGGAGCAGGGGAGAGGCGGAGTCCCCCCATTCGCTGAAGGTCCGTGCCTGGGAGTCGGTGAGGGAGAGGCGATGGGTGGAGTTCTCCGGCAGGGCTCCCGCCTCCCCTACCCGTTCCAGTTCCCTCCTCTCTCCTCCCCAACGGAGGACGGACAGCCACTGCACTCGGGTTTCCCCCTGCAGGAGGGGAAGGAGGCTTCGGGCAAAGTCGTGGATTTCCAGGTGGCGGGACACCTCTCTCCACACCTCTTTGAGGAGGAACAGGGAGGGAACAGTGGACAGGGACGAGGGCATGGAGTGTCCAGGTCGCCGCAGCGGGAAGAGGGGAGAGGAGTCCACATCATGGATAATCCGTCATGGATTCACGGATTTTCCGCGAAACATCTTCTGCAGGGGCGGCTTTCGACGGGCAGGATGGCAGAAAATCCGTGACGGGAGGGCAGAATCGGCGAAGAAGGCCCCAAATCACCCGAGTTCAAGAAGTGGCACGACCTTCGCACAGAGGCGGCCCGGAGTCTTCCCCATGCCTGCCATTGCGCCGACCCCCTCCTTCTCCGATACGTTCTTCCGGGTGGTTCCCGCCTTTGACTCCCTGCGGAACTACCGGTGGACCGATGGACGGGCCGATCTCCTCGCTGGCCTGTCGGTGGCGGCGGTGGCCCTCCCCCAGGCCCTGGCCTACGGCATGGTGGCGGGAGTGCCCCCCCAGCACGCCGTGTATACCGCCATCGTCATGACCACCATCGGGGCCTTGTTCGATTCTTCCAAGCAGCTCATCAATGGCCCCACCAACGCCATCTCCATCGCCGTGCTCAGCGCCCTGGCGGTGGTGGCGGTTCCCGAACAGAGACTGGCCGCCGCCGTTCTTCTGGCCTTCATGATCGGGACGATCCAACTGGGGATCACGTTTCTGCGCCTGGGAGATCTGACCCGCTACATCTCCCATTCGGTCATCGTCGGCTTCACCCTGGGAGCCGGGTCGCTGCTGGTGTTCGACCAGCTCAAGAACCTTCTGGGGATGAAGTCCATGGGAGGGGTTCACGATCATTTCCTGCTGCGATTCTGGCTGAGCATGACCCAAGGCGGTGGGGTTCACCTGCCCACGGCGGCGGTGGGTCTGGGAACCATGGTCCTGGTCCTGTTGATGCGTTGGGGGAAAAAGAAAACAGGATGGACCTTGTTCCCCGAATTCCTGGTGGGGACCCTTCTCATGTCGATGGTGGTGGCCTTCCTCGGTTTGGAATCCCAGGGGGTGAAGGTGGTGGGAGATATCCCCAAGAGCCTTCCCCACTTTCAGCTTCCCCACTTCGATGCCTCCCTGATGCGGGAGCTGTCGGGAAGCGCTCTGGCGGTGGCCGTTTTGGGTTTGCTGGAGGCCATCGCCATGGCCAAAGCCATCGCCGCCGTCACCCGCCAGAAATTGGACATCAATCAACAATGCCTGAGCGAAGGGCTGGCCAACATGGGGGCCGGGCTGTTCCAGTGCATCCCCGGTTCCGGTTCCCTCACCCGTTCCGCCATCAACCAGCAGGCGGGAGCGCGGACCCAGTGGTCGGGGGTGATTTCTGCCCTGGCCATTGCCGTGGTGGTGATGCTGTTTGCTCCCTACGCCCGGTTCATTCCCAAGGCGGCCCTGGCGGGGCTCTTGATGGTGGTGTCCTATCGCATGGTGGATTGGGGATCCCTGGCCTATCACTGGAGGGCGTCTCGATTCGACGCCATCATCGTGGCCACCACCGCCCTTTCCGCTGTGCTGATTTCGGTGGAGTTCTGCGTGCTCATCGGAGTGTTCATGTCCTTCCTCCTCGCCGTGCCCCGGGCGGGAAAGATGCTCCTCACCGAGTTCGTGTTGACCGAAGAAGGAGGGGTTCATGAGCGCCTCCAGGGAGAGGCCAACTGCCCCCAGATGCTCATCTTTGGACTGGAAGGGGAGATGTTCTTCGGGGCGGGATCGGCCCTGGAAGCCCACCTGGATCGCATCTCTGAGCAGGCGGAGCGCGGTGCCCGCGTGGTGGTGCTGCGGGTGAAGAGGGTGAGGAGCCCCGATGCGGTGTGCATGCACCTGTTGGAAATGTTCCTGGAAAGAATGAAAAAGGCGGAGGTGGAGGTGCTTCTGTGCGGGGTCAGGGACGATCTCCACGAGGCACTGGAAAGGACCGGGCTCTTACGGGGGCACCACGCCCCCCAGGTGTTTCGGGAGCAGCCGGTGAGAAACTCCGCCACCCTCCAGGCCATTCGCCATGGCTACACCCTGATTCAGACCCGCTGCGAGAACTGCCCCAGGCGGGAGGGACATCCCCATCTGTATTACGCGGTCTGATCCTTTTCGACCCGTTCCTGACGGGATTTTTCTGGACCCTGCCCCTCCAACCAGGCTACGATTCGGGGGGTGACGTGGCTGAGATCGGTCATTCCCTCCGCCAGAAACTTCGCTCCTTTTCCCCATAAACAGGTCTGGGAAGGGTTGTGGGTGTGACCGTGGGAAGGCACATCCTCGATGTTGCCATGATCGCTGGTGAGTAGCACCGTGTCCTGGGTCAGGTCGATGGAGGAGAGAAGGGACAACACGAAGCTCTCCAGGTCGGTCAGGACGGTGGAGCAGGCCTCCCTGCCTTCTTTGTGGCCCGCCTTGTCGGTCTGGAAGTATTCAAAAAGACAGAGATCCAGGCCTTTTCCAGTCAACGCCAGCACCTCTCCCGCCCTCTCGGGAGTCCTTAGGGGTACCTCCAGCCCCTGGTCCCGGAACGCCTGGTTGGTCAGGTCAAAGGACACCGCCCGATCGGCTCGAAGCTCATCCACTCCGAAAAAGGGGTTGCCGGCGGCCCGGTTGGCCCACACCGAGGCGGGGATCATCCGCACGTAGCGGGGGTCGGTCCACACGTCCTGGGGCAGGTCCTCCCTCTTGCCCCGAAAGGCGTTGGCGAAGCGGGTCACCTTGCCCTTCTCGGTGAGCTGCCGGTGGATGGAGTGGTTGGCCAACACCTCCCGAAGCTGGGAATTTGGAAAAGCCCACAGGTGAAACCCAAGGAATTTCGCGGCATTGACCCCGGTGAACAGGGTGGTCTGGCCGGTGGCGCTCTGGGGAGTCCCCTCCACGCCGAGGTGGGCATCCAGGGAAAGGTAGAGGCCAGAGAAGGGAAGAGGCTGGTCGCGGGAGGGGAGATCGGGCTCGGAGAAGGAAGCGAAGAGGCGATGGGGGGTGTGGAGGCAGGGGTTGCGCTCCGCATCTCGCCGTCCCGCCCCCAGGCCGTCAACGAACAGGTAGTGGAGGGTCATGGGCGAGAGGGTAGGTCGTAAAGGGGGGAAGGGCCAGTTTGGCGGCAGCAGAGAGGGTCGCCCCCTCCGGCCCGGATTCCTCCTTGATGAGGGGCTTCACACTCCCTGCAGATTCTCCCATCGTCGAGGGAGAAACATCAGACATCCTGCTACCATCCGCCCTGCCAATCGCATCAGGAGCCCTCAGGCAGTCCTCCATGGTCCAGGAGCGTTGGGTTGTGAGGATTTTTGGATCCTCCCGCTGTCTGTCCCCAGTGCGGCTTCGGCGCTACGGCCGTTCGCTCGCTGCGCTACGCATTCTATGTGATCCTCGAAGTCCGCCGTCATCAACAGCGGGTGGGAGGGGGAGTCGTGACCGGGCGATCC
>CAYRTW010000109.1:0-17352 GCA_964426935.1 uncultured Rickettsiales bacterium | reverse complement strand
CATCCCCAGGCCAGTTCCTGCCTCCATCACCGCTGACATAAATGAAGTAGCGCTTGGTGCGCCAGTTCTCCCGGGCGGCTTCGGGATTGAGGATCGCCCCCTCCACCTCCCGGCTTCCCAGGGCGAGGCGGGCCAAGGGTTCCAGGAAGATTTCCGGGAAATCGGGGCTGTCGGACAGGAGCATGACCCGGTCAAGGTCAGGGCGATAGCCGTCCCTTCTCAAGGCCAGGGTGGCGTCGCCCAGGTCCACCGGAGCGGGTCGGGGAGGACAGGCCTGGTTCAGCTCGTGATCGGCCCAGAAGGAGGGAAAGGGCGGTGAGCCGGAAATGGATCTCAACCAGGCTCCCTTCCAGCCGGTGCCGTCCACGGGAAGGGGAGGGGAGTACAGACCGGTCAAGGCGGCGTGCTGCTGAATTCCCAAGGCGACGAGAAGGGTGACGAGGGTGCGGCGGAGCCAGGGGGAGGGCAGATCGGTCAGGGCCATGGCCAGGAGAAGGCACAGCCCGGGGAGGGTGGGAACGGTGTAGAAGGGTTGTTTCTTGTGAATGAGGGTGAACAGGAGAAGAGAGCCCAAAACCGACGCCCACACGAGCCTCTCCTCTCCCCGAGGGCGCCGCCCCAATCCCCACAGCAGGCTCCACAGGGAGGCTGCTCCCATGGCCATGCCCATCTGAGAGTCCATGAGAGACACGCCGTAGTAAGCCCAATTGGTCCAATCGGTGAGGGCCCGCCTTTCCGTTGCTTCTCCCGTCTCGATCACTTCCCCAGTCATGATCTGGGAGGTGACCTCGGGAAGGTGAAGGCGAAGAAAATTGGCGTAGTAGTACCCACACACCATCAAGGTGGCGGCCGCCGCCAACCCCACCGCGACCCCTACCGGACGGCGGAGGCGGGGAGTTCGGGCAGCCGTCCATCCATCCCACAAAGAGAGAAGAAGGGGAGGGGCCAGAAAGAAGGCGTAGGAGAGGCGATCCGCCATCATGCCCAGCCCCAGGACGACTCCAAACAAGGCGGCGTGGCGGGGGCGTCGAAACCCCCAGGTGGTCATCAGCGCCAGGATTCCCAGGGGAACCAGGGCGGCCAGGATCAGGTTGGGTTCCAGCCTGCGGGCGTTGCCGTAGATGGAGGGACAGAACAGGCAGAGGACCACAGCCAGCACTCCGGTGGCCTCCCCGCGTAACCGCACCCCGATGGCGTAGACTGCGGCAGCCAGAATCCCCAGAAAGGCGATGTTGATGGCGGTGGCGGCTTCCCGGGAGGGTCCCAGGAGGGCCATGCTTGCCGCAGATCCCAGGTAGAGAAGAGGTGGGTAGTATTCTTCAAACAGGAAGTAATGAAGACCGGGCAGATCCAGGGAACGAAACCGGTAGTAGACCTCGGTGGCGAAGGAGAGGTGGATGAATTCGTTCTGAAACCCGTCAGGGAGGCCGTTGGCTCGCAGCCACGCCCAGGTGATGGCCCCGTGAAAGGCGACCACCCCGACCACCAGCAGCCAGGGCCCCAAGCGAGTACGGAGAGAAGAAGGGGGTGTCACCCCGGCAAGGTGCCCCAGAGGCGGGGCGGTGGCAACAGGGGGGTGGGCTGGCCCGAGGAACAAAAAGTGTCGTTGCGTCACCCCCCCGCCGCCGGGTATGGTAGGAGCAAGGGTCGGGCGAGAGTCCGCGCCCACCCACCCCCTGTCCTTCGGCCTGGCCGCTCTGGGGCTCCCTGATGAAGAAGTACGAGTACACCCCCTCCCTCAAGCACTTTGATCTCCAGGGGTTGAAGGTGGCCCTGGTGTATCCCCCCTATGGGGCCATCAAGAACGAGCCGGGCATCCGGGCGGTGAAGGAAAACTACGGGGTCTTCCCTTCCCTGAGCCTTTTGTATGTGGGGGGATGCCTGGAGGCGGCGGGGGCCAAGGTTCTGTTCATTGATGTCAACGCCGAGAACCTCTCCATTGAGGAAACCGTAGCCAGACTAAAGGCTTTCGGCCCCTCCTACATCGGCTACACCATCACCACCTACCTCTTCTACCAGACCTTGAGTTGGGTGCGAGAGATCAAGAAGCGGGTGCCGGTGCCCACCTTGGTGGGGGGTGTCCACATGGGCATGTACCCCAAGGAGACCCTGACCCATACCTGCCTGGACTACGGGGTGACCGGGGAAGCGGAGGTGTCCCTTCCTGAACTGCTCCACACCCTGGAGGCCGGTGGGGATCTTTCGGCAGTGCGGGGCATCGTCTACCGGAACGACCAGGGAGTACCGGTGGTGACCCCCGCCGCTCCCATGCTGGGCAACGTGGACGAGGCTCCCTTTCCCGCCCGACACCTCATCGACAACAGCCTCTATTACTCTTTCATCAGCAAGTACAAGAATTTTTCCTGCCTGATGACCAGCCGCGGCTGCCCCTACCGCTGCATCTTCTGTGAGCAGGGGGGGTTGAAGTTCCGGCCCCGTTCCCCCGCCAACGTGTGCGACGAGATCGAAATCGCCCTCAAGGAGTTTGGAGTGCGGGAGTTCGATTTCTTCGACTCCGCCTTCACCATCCAGAAGCAGAGGGTCATCGACATCTGCGACGAAATCAACCGCCGAAAGCTGGATGTCATCTGGGCAGCCCGGACCCGGGTGGACTGCGTCAATGAAGAGACCCTCCAGGCGATGGCCCGGGCAGGCTGTACCCGCATCTACTACGGCGTGGAGAGCGGCAATCGCCAGGTCCTTCGCACCCTTCTGAAGGCGTCGAATCTGGAAAAGTGCAAGGAGACCATTTCCGCCACCAAGAAGGCCGGCATCGACACCTTCGGCTACTTCATGGTGGGCAATCCCGGCGAGGACAAGGCGACGGTGCGCCAGACGGTGCGTTTCGCCCTGGAACTGGATCTGGACTACGCCCAGTTCTCCAAGACCACCCCCATGCCCGGCACCGAGATGTACAGGATGTTCATTGAGGAATTCGGCGTCGACTACTGGAAGGAGTACCTCCTGGATGAATCCAAGGACCAGTACATCCCCCGGCCCGATTGCGATCTGTCGGAGGCCGAGATCCAGGAGCTGGCCCAGATGGCCTACCTGCGCTTCTACTATCGCCCCAGCCAGATCGGCAAGGCGCTGGCCAAGGTGAAGAGTTGGGAGGAACTGCGCCGTTCGGTCAGCACCGCCTGGGAGATGGTCGTCTCCAAGCCGGACGCCCAGATTTCGACGATGGACTTGAGCTGATTTCAGATCGTCCGTCCCTGACGGTGTTTTTCCTCTGCCTTCTCCCGATTCGGGTCGAGGGGGCGGTCTTCTCTCTCCCCTTTGTTGACTTCTGCCTGTTTGGGCCCTAGTCTGCGCCCGCGTCTGAGGCAGGGCCGGGTTCGGCTGCTGTGGATGCCTCCCCGCTCACTCGCCTTTTGCTGTTGCTGTTGCTGATGCTCTGGTTGTGGCCCTGCCTTTTTTTCTCCCCTCTTCGGTTTCCTCTTCCCTGACTCCTGTTGGGAGGGCGCGAACCCCCCTCCCCAGGTGCTGATTCGACGGGGGCTTCCCCCTCCTTCTTCTTTCCGTCCCTCACCCATACCCCCATCGAGAAGACCTCCCCATGGCCGATCTCAACAGTTTCCGCAACGTCGCCATCATTGCCCACGTAGACCATGGCAAGACCACCCTGGTGGACGCCCTCTTGCGCCAGGCGGGAACCTTTCGGGCCAATGAGCACCTCGTCGAGAGGGTGATGGACAGCATGGATCTGGAGAAGGAGAGGGGGATCACCATCCTCGCCAAGAACACCGCAGTTCGATACGGAGAGCACAAGATCAACATCGTGGACACCCCCGGACACGCCGATTTCGGCGGGGAGGTGGAGCGCACCTTGAAGATGGTGGACGGAGTCCTCCTCCTGGTGGACGCTTCTGAAGGCCCTCTCCCCCAGACCCGCTTCGTTCTTCGAAAGGCCCTGGAGGCTCACCTGGTGCCGGCGGTGGTCATCAACAAGATCGACCGCCAGGACGCTCGCATCGCTGAAGTGCTCAACGAGGTGTACGACCTGTTCATCGAGCTTGGGGCCTCCGATGAGCAGATCGAGTTTCCGGTCATCTTCACCAATGCCCGAGCGGGCACCGCTCAGTTGAGCATGGAGGGGGAGGCGGGTACCAGCTTGAAGCCCATGTTCGACGTCATCGTCAACCACCTTCCCCCTCCTCGGGGTTCCCTGGACCGGGGGCTGCAACTCCTGGTCACCAACCTGGACTACGATGACTACGTCGGGCGCCTGGCCATTGGACGCATCTTCAATGGTCAGTTGCGGCAGGGGGAAACCGTCAATCTGATGACCACCCAGGGCCCCCGCCCGGTCAAGGTCAGCCTTCTCTACACTTACGAAGGGCTGAAGCGCATCGAAGTCCCGGTGGCCCAGGCGGGGGACATCGTGGCGGTGGCGGGAATCGACGAAATCTCCATCGGGGACACCCTGGCCTCCCTTGAAAATCCCGAGCCCCTGCCCCGGCTGAAGGTGGATGAGCCCACCATCGTCGCCATCTTCTCCGTCAATAACGGCCCCTACGCAGGCAAGGAGGGGCGATACGTCACCTCCCGCAACATCCGAGACCGCCTCCAGAAGGAACTTCGGGCCAACGTTTCCCTGAGGGTGGAGGAGACCGACTCCCCTGATGCCTTCAAGGTGGTGGGCCGGGGCGAACTCCAGATCTCCATCCTCATCGAAATGATGCGGCGGGAAGGGTACGAGCTGTTGATCAGCAAACCCCAGGTCATCACCCGGGAGGAGACCGGCCACACCCTGGAGCCGGTGGAAGTGTTGGTGATGGACTTCCCGGAGGACTTCATGGGGGTGGTGACCCAGGCCTTGGCCCTGAGGAAGGGCAGGATGTACGAGATGAAGAATCTGGGCTCGGGGCGACTGAGGGTGGAGTACTTCATTCCATCCCGAGGACTCATTGGCTTCCGAGGCGAGTTCCTCAATTCCACCCGAGGCCAGGGAATCATGAACACCCTGTTCCACGGCTGGGAGCCGTGGGCGGGGCACATTCCTTTCCGTGAATCGGGTTCCATGGTCTCGGATCGGATCGGAACGACGACACCCTACGCCCTGTTTCACCTCCAGCCTCGGGGCTCCCTGTTCATCTCCCCGGGAACGGATGTGTACGAGGGGATGATCATCGGCGAGAACAGCCGGGAGAATGATCTCAACGTCAACGTCTGCCGGGAGAAGAAGCTCACCAACGTCCGAGCCGCCGGCAAGGATGAAAACGTTCGCCTGTCCCCGCCGGTGCTCATGAACTTGGAGCAGGCCATCGAATTCATTCGGGAGGATGAACTGGTGGAGGTCACCCCCAAGAACATCCGCCTCCGCAAGCGAATCCTTCCTGCCAATCTGCGGCCTATCAAGTCGATGCGGGAAGACGACTGAGAGTATCACACGAAATGCTGCTGCACGGCCGGATCGCTGCGTCGCGGGTCCCCCCAAAAATCCTCACAACCCATGGCGGTTGCTGCGGGTTTGACCCGAAGGGGCAAACGCCTAAGCGCCGCCGCCAGAGGCGGAAAAGCATCCAGGAAGGATGCGTCAGGCGATTCGGCCGGGCCTGGCGGAAGGACCGGGACGGGCCTGACAGAGGGCTTTGGGTCCCTCCGCTGTCTGTCCCTGCTGCGGCTTCGGCGCTGCGGCCGTTCGCTCGCTGCGCTACGCATTCGGTGTGATCCTCTGAGAGATCACACGAGATACTGCTGCATGTCCGGATCGCGGCGCTACGGCTTCTCTGTGAGCCCCTGAGCGGGGGCTCGCCCGGGCCATCCTGCCTTTCTGATTTCCAACGGATTTTTATTATTCGACCTCGCGACCCCTGGGACCGGGAGGTGTCTGCTGGCGCGCCATCACGCCGAAGAAAGAAGGATTGCATTCGGTCGTTGACGGTTTATAATGAAAATGAAATTCATTATCGAAGGGAAGCGTCCATGCCCGTCGAAACCTCTTTCCGCATCGTCTTCGCCCTCCTTTTTTCTGCCCTGGTGGTCATCCGGTTCTACTTCCACAACCGCGCCCGGGTCTGGGAGAAGGGGGTGGCCAATCCCTCCGAGGGGGCGGCGGTCCCCTGGCTGAGGATGGGAGTAGGAATTCCCTGGATGGCCACCCTGTTCGCCTGGCTCCTCATGCCCGAAAAGGTGGCCTTCCTGCTTCTTCCCATTCCTTCTCTGGTGCGATGGCTTGGGGTGCCGATCACCCTTTCAGGTCTGTGGCTGCTGATCCAGGTTCATCGGGCCTTGGATGTGTATTTCAGCCCCTTCTTGAGGATTCGAGAGGGACATCGTCTCATCACTTCCGGTCCCTATGCACACATCCGCCACCCCATGTACACATCGTTTCTCCTCCTCATGGTGGGGTTGGCCCTGATCTCCGCCCACGGGATGGCGCTGCTGGGGGTCCTGCTGGGGATTCCCGCCCTGGCCAGCCGCACCATCCGGGAAGAGGCGATGCTGGAAGGGCACTTCGGGGCAGAGTGGCGGAGGCATGTGGCGCGCACCGGACGCCTCCTCCCCCGGTGGAGAGGGGTGGGAGAATCGGGAGCTTGAAGAGACGTCTTCCGTTCCTACTTCGGTCCCTTTTCCACCCTCTCCTTCACTCCCTCCAGGAGCTTGCGATCCATCATGTAGCTGATGGGCTCCATCACGGTGGGACCGAACTCGGCCTCGGCACCAAAATCGGGGCTGTAGTCCACCCGGAAACGGCTGACCAGTTGAGTGGCTCCACCCACCTGAGGGCGGAGGAAAAATCCCCAGGTCAGGTTCACAAAGCGACCGGGAAGGGGTTCCCAGGCTTCCAGGGGGCGATGGAGATCCAGGTCAGCTCGGGCATGAACCACAAAGAATTCATTGGGGACGACCTCCACAACCCGTACCTCCGGCAGACGATCATGCATGAGCATGACATCTCCCACCTGGAGGTCCTGCCATTCGGGGCGAATCCCTTGGGCGTTGTGGGTGTCGTACCCAGCCACATGCTCCAGGAACTCGTAGCTGTAGAAGCCTCCCTTGTGCTGGCCGATCTGCACCAGCCAGGGCCAGATGGCCGATGCCGGAGCGTCGATGTAGACGGCGTGGGTCCACCCCCATTTGGGAGAAGGAACCCGCTCATCCCCGGGGAAATCCAAGTGCGCTTCGGTTTCGGGGATTCCCCAATGGGACCTGTCGCCTCGGAACATGGGGGTAAGAAACACCCATGCCATGCCCACCGCACCCTTGAGGCCCTCACCCACATCCTTCCACGTTTCCTGTGCCATCTGTCTCTCCTGCTGGGATTTGTTCGAGTTGGGTGTGCGGAATCACACATTACCAGCCCTCGACTTAAGAATGAGCAAGTGCGATGCCAGGATGGAGCCCCCGAGGTAGAATGGCACCCAGCAGGGGCGCAGGCCCCTTCTCCGGGCGAGGATTTCATGACTGTTTCCGCTCCGTCCCCTTTCGCATGGCTGCGTCGGGTTCCAGTCTTCTCTCGCTTGGGGGAAGGGGATTGCAGCGCTCTTGCCTCCCGCCTGCGCCCGCTGCGCCTGATGGCGGGCAATGTCCTGTTTCGCCCTGGGGAATTGGGGGATTCCCTGGCGGTGGTGGCGGATGGACTTCTGGTGGTTGAGGTGGCGATCCCCGACGGGGGAAGGGTGGAATTGGCGAGGCTTCAGCCCGGCGATGTGGTGGGGGAGATGGCATGCATTGATCCCGCCCCCCGAACGGCCCTGGTGGCCGCTTATCGGGAGAGCACGGTGTACCTTTTGCACCGTGCCGATTTCCTGGCTTTGCGGGAGGAGGCCCCCCAGGCAGTGGTGGCTCTCCTGGGGGGAGTGCTGCGGGACTTGACCCGGCGTTTGCGGGATATGGACAAAAGAATCGCTAAGGAAATCAAGGCTCCTCCCCCTTCCAACCCGTCATTCGGGGCTGGAGCAGCCACCACGGCGGCCCGTTCTCTTCCTGCTGCAGGAGCTTCCCGAGGATCTCCTGTCTCCACGACCAGTCTGGGACCCCTTCCTTCGTTTCCTGGCTTTTCTCCCAGCGATGTGCCCCTCCTTTCTGGGGTGGCTCCGTCCCTGAAGTTTGCCCTGGGAGAGTGGCTTTGTATTGAGGGAGAGCCTGGAACCTGCTGCTACCTTGTTTTGCAAGGAAGTATCGAGGTGATCAAGAAGATGGAGGAGGGGCATCAGGTTCTGGCCACCCTCCATCCGGGAAGCGTGGTGGGGCAATTGGCTCTGCTGGATCGGTCTCCCCGCTCGGCCTCGCTGCGGGCGGGAGAGGCGGCGGTGGTGCTGGCCCTGGAGAGGGATTTGTTTCAGCGTCTGGTGGCGGCGGCTTCCCCGGTGGGGTTGCGCTTTCAAGAGCAGGTGGCCATCGCCGGCATTCGTCAGGTGCGCTCTGCCAACACCCGTCTGGCCAGCCTTCTTGCCTCTCCCCAGTCGCGAGGAAAGGACAGGGCCACCGCGCCCCTCACCGGCAAGGACCGGGTGTTTGCTGCCTATCTGCAAGCGGCCTTGACCCATTGGGATCTTCCCATCGATAACGCCGCCGCCACCGTCCCCTCCCTTCCCGCCCGTCCCCGCGCCTTGGGAAAGATGATGTTGTAGAAAAAAGAGCCCTCGGTGAAAAACCAGGGCCCTGCGAGCAACTCCATGTACGTCACCAGCCAAGAACCTCGGCGATGGTTGCCGGGGTGGCGGGTCAGGAGTTGCTCATGAACGCCTTCTCTTTTCGTTGTCTTGCCTCTCTCTCTCTGATGACCTCCTTGGCCATCCCCTCCCTGGTTCAAGCGGCAGATTTTCGCACCCTTGTTTTGGATGAAGACAGGGATGGGGTGATGGACGGTCGGGACAATTGCCCGGTTGCCTCCAACCACAGTCAGTTGGATTGGGATGGGGATGGCCGTGGAGACGCTTGTGACCTGAGCGTGGTGGAGGAAGATGCGGTTTCGGTTCCCGTGGCCGTGGGGAAGCATCTTCCTGAGATGATGACCATTGCCACCATTTACAACTTCTCCGACGCTCCCCAGCCCTTCTGGGTGGAGCTGGATGAGGAATCCCTGTTCGCCGACGAGGAAGAGGGGATCCTGGAGCCGGGAGAGGTGCGGGCCATCACCGTGGGCATCGACGGTCGGGATCTGGGACGGTTTCTCGGCCGGGATGGAAAAGGAGAAATCCTGGCCCAGGCTACCCTGCACATGGAAGATCAGGCCTTCCCCCAGGACGTGCTGTTCCCCATCTACGAGGCTGCGGCTGCCAACTGCACCTGGTACATCAAGCGCACCAAGATCAATGCGGTGCATCGGGAGAGCTTGACTGACAACTACCTGGAATTGGATCCGGTCATTGTGGGAGTGGATGCGGGAGCGGGGATGAAGGAGAAGTCGTGGAGCGGGGACCTCCGGGTCGGCACTTCCTACTCTGGAGTGGTCACGGTGACTTCGGGGACGGTGACTTCGGGGACGATGGTGAACGCCGACACCTCCGTGGATGTGACCGAAAGGGGGGGGTGGACCGGCGATGAGCAGGTACAGATGGATAGTTCCTTTACCTTCACCTGCTCTGGCACCGGCTCGGACATTGAAGTGTTCAGCATGTATCCCGGGGACGGCAGCGAGGTGGAGGTGACCCTGAAAGCCAGCTGGTAAAAAGCCTCCCCAGAATCAGGCCCTCCACCTCACCGATTCGGATGCAGGTGGGGGGCCTTTCTGCGTCTGGGTTTTTGGGGGTGAGCGCCTCCTGAGCCTCGCACCAACTGAGGACCGGATTCCCTTGCCAGGAGGGTGCCGCCGGAAGATTGAGTGAGCACCCGGCGGGGGAGACACGGATGAGAAATCTGGAAGCCCACGTCCCTCGCGACCAATTCCCTGCCTGGTTTGAGGCGGCACGCTCCCCTTTCCCGACGCCGGAAGCCTTGGAAATGTGGACCTTTCTCAAGGGAAGGGTGGGGATGGCGGTGCGCCGGGCCTCCCGGGTTTCAGGGGGTCTGCTGATGACCATCACCGACCAGGAGGAGTCAGTGGGAGAGGTGCTGGAAGTGTTGTGCGCCAAGGGGCTCGACCGGTTTCGTGGGGGTAGTGTGCCCTCCCTTGGTTGTTTCGCATTCCGCATCGGGTATCTGCTGACCCTTCAACGGATTCGGCGGATTCAACGAGAAAGACGTGGGCTGTCCCTGCTGCGTGCAGAAAGTCTGGGGGAGGAGATGTCTTCGGAGGGGGTGGATGCTCCACAAGGAGCCCTTCCTCCCCCTGCCTTTCCCAGGGCAGCACCCCTCCCTTCCGCCGGAGTTCCCGATGCCGACCTCCTCCTGTTCCAACAGCTTTGGCAGGAACGGGGACATCAGGGGCACCTTGCTGATCGCCTGGGAACCTCAGGCGCCACCCTTTCCCGTCGGTTGACGGAGGCTCGCCTGCGTTTCCGGTCTCTTCCCGCAGAGCAGAAGGGAGAGATCCGGGAGTGGTTGCTGGAGAATGCTGCCTGATCCCCCTGAGGAGACTCCCGCCCTCTGCCCCTCCCTTGTCCAGGGCCCACCGTGATACCTTCGGGGGGGCGCCGCTTCAGGCGGCCTCGGGCATGGAGTTGACGTGGCGACTTTTCAGCCAGATCCCTCCCTCATCAATGATGATCTCGCCCCCACCCGCAGGGGAGGGCGCATCTTCACCGTCGTGGACATGGCGTCCTTATGGATCGGCATGGTGGTGTGCATCCCAACCTACATGCTGGCGGGCGGGCTGGTGGACATGGGGATGAACTGGTGGCAGGCGGTGGGGACCGTTTTTCTGGGTAATCTCATCGTCCTGGTGCCCATGATTCTCAACGGCCACGCCGGCACCCGCTACGGCATCCCCTTCCCGGTGCTGGCGCGTGCCTCCTTTGGGATTCGGGGTGCCCACATCCCCTCCATCCTCCGGGGCCTCGTCGCCTGTGGCTGGTTTGGAATCCAGACATGGATCGGCGGATCTTCCATCTACCAGTTGCTGAATGCCCTGGTGGGGGGAGGTCTCGCCGGGGAGGACCTCCCCATCTTAGGGATCAGCGGGTGGGAAACCGCCTGCTTTCTCTTTTTCTGGGCCCTCCAGGTAGGGATCCTGTGGAAGGGAGTGGAGTCCATTCGAATCTTCGAGACCCTGGCCGCGCCGTTTCTCATCGCCGCAGGGCTGGCTTTGCTGTGGTGGGCGTGGTGGAAGGCCGATGGCTGGGGCCCCATGTTGGCGGCTCCTTCCCAGTTCGGCCCCGGCGCTGCCAAGGAGGGGCAGTTCCTGGCGGTATTCTGGCCGGCCCTGACCTCTCAAGTGGGATTCTGGGCCACCCTTTCCCTGAATATTCCTGACTTCACCCGCTATGCCCGCTCCCAACGGGATCAACTCCTCGGGCAGGCCCTGGGGTTGCCTTTGACCATGACCCTGTTCGCCTTCATTGGCGTGGCGGTGACTTCAGCGACGGTGACCATCTACGGCGAGCCCATCGCCGATCCCAACGTCCTCCTGGGCAAGATGGGAGGAGGATTCACCGTGCTCCTGTCCCTGTTCGCCCTGTCGGTGGCCACTCTTTCCACCAACATCGCCGCCAACGTGGTGAGCCCCGCCAACGCCATCCTCAACATGTTTCCAGAGCGGGCCACCTTTCGCCAGGGGGCGATGATCACCGTGGGGCTGGGGATGATGATGTTCCCCTGGAAGCTCATCGAGTCCTCAGGGGGCTACATCTTCACCTGGCTTATCGGCTACTCCGCGCTTTTGGGGCCCATCGGGGGAATCCTCATTGCCGATTACTTTCTTTTGCGCCGCACCGAGTTGGATCTACAGGGCTTGTATCGCAAGGACGGCCCGTACTGGTACAGAAGCGGCATCCACGGGGCAGCCGTGTGGGCCCTCCTCCTGGGGATTGCCCCCAACGTGCCGGGATTCCTCAAGGCGGCAGGAATGGTTGGGGATGTTCCCGACGCCTTCGAGACGGTGTACACCTATGCGTGGTTCGTCGGCTTTTTGGTGGCTGGGGGTGTGTACCTGGCCCTGGCCCAAAAGCCCCTTCCCGTTCCTGGGGGTTCTCTTTCTGGAGGTATCGAATGAAGGACCAGCTCGCCACATCCCGGTCTGAGGAGGTTTTCACCGACTACAAGCCGGCGTACACCCAAGGCCAGGCGGTCATCGAGGCTCAGCGTTGTTACTTCTGCCATGACGCCCCGTGCGTCAAGGCCTGTCCCACCGCCATCGATATTCCCCAGTTCATTCGCAAGATCGCCACCGGCAATGTGAGAGGAGCAGCGGCCAGCATCTTCGAGGCCAACATCCTGGGGATGAGCTGCGCCCGGGTGTGCCCCGTGGAGGTCCTGTGCGTGGGAGATTGCGTCTACAACGAGCAGGGGATCCCCCCCATCCAGATAGGCCGCCTTCAGCGCTTCGCCACCGATACCGCCTTGGCCTCTGAGTGGGAATTCTTTCGGCGGGCAGCGGATAGCGGAAAAACCATCGCCCTGGTGGGGGGAGGCCCGGCGTCCCTGGCCTGTGCTCACCGCCTGTCCATGTTGGGTCATCGCTGCGTCATCTTCGAGAAACGCCCCCTCGCCGGTGGCCTCAACGTGACCGGAGTGGCTCCCTACAAGATGAGGGCGGACAGGGCCCTTGAAGAACTCCAGTGGCTGCTGAAGATCGGTGGAATTGAGGTTCGTACTGAAGAAGAGATCAACGATTTCAATGCGTTGGAGAAAAAATTTGATGCTGTCTTCATCGGGCTGGGGTTGGGAGAGGATTCCCGACTGGGCATCCCTGGAGAGGCTCTCCCCGGCATCCACGGCGCGGTGGAGTTTATCGAACGCCTTAAACTTGGAACGGTGTCGGTGGAGGGAATCGGCAGGGCAGTGGTCATCGGCGGCGGCAACACGGCCATCGACGCCGTGCGAGAGTTGACGGGGCTGGGCGTTTCCTCAGTCCAGCTCCTCTATCGGGGGGATGAAGATTCCATGAGCGGTTATGCCCATGAATGGAAGGCGGCCCGCATCGAAGGGGTGGCTGTTCGGTGGTGTTCCCAGCCCACCGCCTTCTGCGGTGATGGGAGGGTGGAGGGGGTGTCCTGCCTGCAAACGAGGGATCGCCGCCCCCTCCCAGGCACCGACTTTCAGGTGGAGGCGGATCTGGTGCTCCTGGCTATCGGCCAATCCAAATTAGGAACCCTCCTGGGCTCCGTGGAGGGGGTTCAGATCGAGAAGGGAAGAGTGGTGGTGGATGGGGAAGGGGCCACCGGCCGGCCTGGGTGGTACGCAGGCGGGGATTGTGCCAATGGAGGTAAAGAGGTGGTCAACGCCGTGGCCGAAGGAAAGAGGGCCGCTCTCGCCATGGATCGCTGGCTGAAGCTTGGAGGTGCAAGTGCCTGATCTTTCTACCCTGTTTGCGGGAATTTACTCCCCCAATCCCTTCTGGCTGGCGTCCGCTCCCCCCACCAATTCTGGCGAGCAGGTCCAGAGGGCCTTTGATGCCGGATGGGGAGGGGCGGTATGGAAGACTCTTGGTCAGCCCATCCAGAACGTCTCCTCCCGTTTTGGGGCCACTCGGTATGGCTCCATGCCACACATCGGGTTCAACAACATCGAACTCATCACCGACCGCCCCCTGGCTGCCAACTTCCGGGAGATCGCCGAGGTCAAGAAGCGTTTCCCCAAGCATGCCGTCATCGTCTCGCTCATGGTGGAGACCCGGGAGGAGTGGAAGGAGATCATAGCCCGCTCCATTGATGCCGGTGCCGATGGCCTGGAGCTGAATTTTGGCTGCCCCCACGGCATGTGCGAACGAGGAATGGGTTCGGCGGTAGGGCAGGAGCCAAGGGTCAACGAACGCATCACCTCCTGGGCGGTGGAATTCTCTACGATCCCCGTCCTGGTCAAACTCACCCCCAACGTGAGCGACATCCTGCCCCACGGGATGGCCTCCAAGAGGGGAGGGGCCCACGGGGTCAGCCTCATCAACACCATCAAGTCCCTGATCGGAGTGGATATTGACCGCTTCGTCCCCGAACCCAGAGTGGGGGGACTGTCTACCAACGGCGGCTACTGCGGGGCGGCAGTCAAGCCCATCGCCATGCATATGGTAGGGGCCCTGGCTCGGCACCCAGATTTCGGACTACCGATCTCCGGTATTGGAGGTATCACCCATTGGCGGGACGCGGTGGAGTTCATGCTCTTGGGCTCGGGCACCGTCCAGGTCTGTACCGAGGTCATGCTGCGGGGCTACCGCATCGTCGAGGACATGATCGAAGGAACCACTGAGTACATGCGAACCCACGGCTTTGACACCGTGGAGGAGATGGTGGGGAAGGCGATCCCCGCCTTCTCCGAATGGGGAAACCTGGATCTGAACTACGAGACGGTAGCCCGGATCAATGCCGACACCTGTATCGGCTGCCAGAAATGCCTGGTGGCCTGCTGGGACGGGGCTCATCAATGCATTCATCCTGCCGAAGTTCCCACCTCCAGGGTGCCTCGCATCGATGAGTCGGAGTGCGTGGGCTGCAATCTTTGTCAGATCGTCTGCCCGGTGGAGGACTGTATTTCCATGGTGGCGGTGGATAACGGCTTTGCCCCTGCCACCTGGAACGATCACGTTGAAAGCGGGGCCCGGCTTCGCCCCAAAAAGGGCTCCCACGGGTGATTCTCGATGGATTCCAAGGGCCGTAGGTGTCCCCCGCCGCTGCGTCAGTCCTCTATCGCCAGAACGTGCCAGGCCTTCTTGCCCCGGCGCAGCACGATGAATCCCCCGTCAAGCACATCGGCCACTGACAGGAGACACCCCATGTCCCGGATGGCCTGACCGTTGACGGAAATGGCTCCTTGGGTGATGTCCTCCCGGGCCCGGCCCCGGGAGGCGCACAGCCCGGTGGAGGCCAGAAGGGCCACCAAGGTGGAATCAGCCCCTCCAAGAGAGCTTTTAGGAAGGGGAGTGCGGGGGGCGGCAGCAAACCCATCCACCAACTCCTTCCCCGTCAAGGCTCGCAGATCCCCGCCGCCGAAAAGGATGCGGGTGACCTTCTGCGCCCGAATCACCCCCTCATCCCCGTGGACCATTCGGGTAACCTCCTCGGCGAGGCGGGTCTGGGCGCGTCGGGCGTCGGGCCTCTCTCGGTGTTCGGCTTCCAGGTTCCCGATCTCTTCATGAGACAGAAATGTAAACCAATTCAATAGCTTCACTACGTCGGCGTCGGCGGAATTGATCCAGAACTGATAGAAGGAGAAAGGTCCGGTCATCTCCGGATCCAGCCACACGCTGCCTGATTCGCTCTTGCCGAATTTGCTTCCGTCCGCTTTCAACAGGAGTGGATAGGCAGCTCCCCAGGCCCCACCTCCACGAAGGCGTCGGATGAGATCCACTCCAGAGAGGATGTTGCCCCACTGATCGCTCCCACCCATCTGCAGGATGCAGCGGTGTCGGTCAAACAGCTCAAGAAAGTCATAGGCTTGCAAAAGAAGATAGGAAAACTCGGTGTAGGAGATCCCCTGTTCCCGAGTTTCCAGGCGGGTCTTGATGGCGTCCCGATCCAGCATGGCATTCACCGAGAAGTGCTTGCCGATATCCCTCAGGAAGGGCAGGAGGCGCGCACTGCCCAGCCACTCGTTGTTGTCCACCAGCAAGGCCTCCCCCTTGCCGAAATCCAGAAAGCGACCCATTTGTGCCCTCAACGCCGCCACGTTGGCAGAAATGGTTTCCATGGCTTGGAGAGAGCGCTCGGAGGTCTTTCCGGAGGGATCGCCGATGACCCCCGTTCCCCCTCCCACCAGAGCGATAGGGCGATGCCCCGCCCTTTGCCATCGCATCAGCCCCAGCAAGGGGATCATGCTTCCCACATGCAGAGAAGGGGCGGTAGGGTCGAACCCGATGTACAGAGAGATCCGTTCCCTGGAGACCAGAGCTTCCAACTCAGGAGAGGAGATCGAATGAAGGAGACCGCGTTGACGAAGATCGTCCAGGATGGGGAGGGGAGGCATGATGGAGGAACTGCTCGAAGGGAAAGGGGAGGGGGGAATGTGGCGAAACTGGATGAGCCTGTCAACCGGTCGGGCTGGAAGGCAGCGGGCGTTCCTGGCCGGCAGATTCTCCTCTTGTTTCTGCTGCTGGCCATCATGCTGCCTCCCACGGAGGCCCTTTCCCAGGCGGGAGGCACCCTGCGAATTCGGGTGACCGGCCTGCGATCAACCACCGGCCAGGCCCTCGTCCTGGTGTACGCCACCGCAGCGGGTTTCCCTGGCAGCAAGGAAAAAGCCTTGGTGTCACGCTATGAACCTCTCTCTGGTACGACGGCCGAGTTCACCGTCGCGGGTCTTGCACCAGGGACCTATGCGGTGGTCATCGTCCACGATGAAAACGCCAACCGTGAGATCGACAGCAACTTCCTTGGGATTCCCAAAGAGGGGGTGGGCGTCTCCAACGGCCCCCAGAAGCGATGGGGACCCCCTTTGTTCAAGCCCGCCAGTTTCCTCCTTCCTCCCCAAGGGCTCACCATCGACATCCCCCTGCGCTACCTGTAAGACGGCGAGATGCAATTCCTCTTGTTGGCCACCACCCTCTCGGTCCTGGCCCTCCTGGTCAGTGAAAAGACATCATTCCGACCGGGAGTCTGGGTTGCCAAGCCCCTCGCTTCGACCGGATTCGTGGTCATCGCCCTGAGCAGCGGGGCCCTGGACTCGGGTTTTGGCCAGTGGATCCTGGGGGCCATGCTCCTGTCCTGGTTGGGGGATGTGTTTCTCATTCCCAAAGGGTCAAAGCAGGCTTTCCTGGTGGGGCTGGGGAGCTTTCTCCTGGCTCATCTGGCCTTTGCTGGCGCCTTCTTGACCCATGGGGTTGCCCTGTGGGGAGTCGTCCTGGCGGTTCCTCTGCTGCTGATCCTGGCTTGGAGGGTGGGGACATGGCTTCTTCCTCATGTTTCCTCCTCCATGAAGGGTCCAGTCATGTCGTACATGGCCGCCATCAGCGTCATGGTCCTGATGGCCTCAGGGATGGCCGCCTGGCAACATTCCCCAGTGGTCATCCTGGCGGCCGTCTGCTTCTTTGTCTCTGACATTGCTGTTGCCCGAGAGCGTTTCGTGGCTCCTGGTTTTTCCAACAAGCTGTGGGGACTGCCCCTTTATTATGGCGCCCAGATGATTTTCGCCCTTCAGGCTGGCCTCGTTTGATCCTGTTTTCCCCTGTCACTCTGGAGAATTCCCATGCCCCGCTGCTGTCTTTGCTTCCTGATGATTTCTCTTGCCGCCTGTGCTCCGGGAGAAGGGGAGGACGATGATTCGGCAGGGGATGACGATACCGCTACTTCAGTAGAACCCCTTGATCTTCCTAAAGATCCTGGAGAGTCAGGCGTGCCGGTTGGGGTCTGCACCGTGACCTACCAGGGGGTCACCATG
>CAYRTW010000108.1:0-17427 GCA_964426935.1 uncultured Rickettsiales bacterium | reverse complement strand
GTCGGCGATCATGACGGCGGCCTATTGCGGGACGGTGATCCTGTCGGGGGGAACGGTACGGCCCTTGGAATGGGTGGCCATCGCCTTCATCTTCCTGGAAATGGTGTTGGTGGCGGCTTTTGCTGTCCTTTTCTCCACCTTCTCAGGGCCCGTTCTATCCATCCTGTTCAGCCTGTCGATGTTTGTCATCGGGCACCTTACCGCCAACATGCGCGCCCTGGGAGCCACCTCGGAATCGACGGTTTTCAAAAAGGGTACCGAGTTCGCATACCAGATCCTCCCTGACCTGAACACCTTCAACTTCAAGGCCCAGGCGGTCTACGGAGATCCGTTGGATGGCCCCCTCCTTGCCAGCGCTCTGGGGTATGGCCTGGCCTATACGGCGGTGGTGCTGGGGCTCGCCTGCCTGGTGTTCCAGTTCCGGGACTTCAAGTGACCCCGAGAGCGTTGCGTTCTCTGGCCTCGGCCCTGGTTTTTGCCCTTCTCCTGGTGGCCTTGAGAATGCTCCTGGTGGGAAGGAGTGAGTTGACGGCAGCAAGGGAGGCCCGGGAAAGGGGAGACGAGTTTGCCTCTGCCGTCCACCACGAGAGGGCCATTCGCGCCTGGCTTCCCGGAAGCCCCTATTCCAGTCAATCTATTGAAGATCTTCAGGAAATCGCCGAAAAAGCCCTGCTCAAGGGAAAGACCGAGGAGGCCCTGGAGGAGTTCCGGATGCTCAGGAGTGCCATCCTGTCCATCCGCTCTCTATACCAGCCCTACTCGGACACCTTGAATCGAACAAACGAACAGATCGCCCTCCTCATGGCCCGAGATCGGCGCGCCCTCTGGCCTTCCCAAGACCTTCCGGAGGGGACCCGGCGCCAGGCCCTCCTGGAGAATCTACGGGAAAGCCCCGACCCCGATCCCATCTGGGTTGTGGTGTTGGAACTGGGCTTTCTCACCTGGCTGTCGGGCACTGTGGGATTCCTGCTGAAGGCCCATGATCCGGTGGTGGGATGGAATCCCCGAGCCACCCTCCGCTTCGCCATGTTCATCGCCTTGGGGTATGCCACCTGGATTGTGGGCATGGCCCTGGCATGAAGCTCCACCGGCGTGGACCCCAGGAATGGGCTATGCCAAACTTGGCCACGACGGGGAGCCAACCAGGAAATCCATGCCCGTTCCCTTGATGAACCTTGCTGCCCAATATCAGGGCATCCGCGAAGAGATCCTCGCCAATCTGGAAGAAGTTCTCCTCGCCCAGAGATTTGTGGGCGGTCCCAAGGTGGAGGCGGTGGAAGCGGCCATCGCCCGCATTTGTGATGTTCCCCACGCCCTCTCCTGCGCCTCAGGAAGCGATGGGGTCCTGTTGATGTTATGGGCGCTGGGAATCGGGCCAGGGGATGAGGTCATCTGCCCCACCTTCACCTTTTTCGCCACCTGCGAAGCGGTCAGCCGGCTGGGAGCGACCCCGGTGTTTGCCGATCTCCTCCCCAGCACCTTCAACGTGGATCCCCAAAGCGTGGCCTCCCTCATCACCCCCCGGACTCGGGCCATCGTCGCTGTCCACCTTTTCGGTCAGCTCGCCGACATGGAATCCTTGTTGGCGCTGGGAGATCGCCACGGAATCCCCGTGCTGGAAGACGCCGCCCAGGCCATTGCCACCCGAAGGAACGGGAGGGCTTCCGGCTCCTTCGGGCTGGCGGGGAGCTTCTCCTTCTTTCCCACCAAGAACCTGGGCGCATACGGGGACGGCGGCATGGTGGTCACCCGAGACCCCCATCTGGCAAGGCAGGTAGAACTTCTTCGACAGCATGGCATTGCCCCCCGCAAGTATTTCCACCGCGTCGTTGGGGCCAACAGCCGGCTCGATCATCTCCAGGCAGCCATTCTCGAGGTCAAGCTCCGGCATCTTCCCGCCTGGAATGCGGCCAGGCAGGCCAACGCCCAGCGGTATGCCACGTTGTTTGCTGAGGCGGGGCTTGAGGATCGGGTTGTGGTACCCCGCATCGACGCCGGGAACGAGCACACCTGGCATCAATATGTCGTGAGGGTGAAGAACAGGGACGCGCTTCAGGCCCACCTCACCCGAGCCGGCATCGGCAACGAGATCTACTACCCCCTGCCCTGCCACCTTCAAGAATGCTACGCCCACCTCCCCCAGCAGCAAGGCTCCCTCCCTGAGGCCGAGGTGGCGTGCCGGGAAGTCCTGGCCCTGCCCATCTTCCCCGAATTGACCGCCTCCCAGCAGGAGGAGGTGGTTTCCAGCATTGGCCTCTTCTACGGGAGGGCCTCCTGACCCATCCCTTTGACGTGCTGTACGGCTACGGCATGGGGTTCGCCGGGCTGTTCGGACTCCTGGTGGGGTCGTTTTTAAATGTGGTGGTGTACAGGGTTCCCCTGGGCCAGAGCGTGGTCAGCCCCCGCTCCCGCTGTCCATCCTGCTCGGTCCAGGTGGCGGCAAGGGATAACGTTCCGGTGCTCAGTTGGTTGATTTTACGGGGAAGATGCCGCCATTGCCGATCCCCCATTTCTCCTCGCTACCCTGCGGTCGAGGGAGCCACCGGGCTCCTGGCCTTGGGGGTGTGGTGGCGAGTGGTGCCCCGGGGCGATGTTCTACATCTGGGACCCTTGAGGGCCTCCGACGCGACGCTGGTGCTGCCCGTTCTCCCTGATGGGCCGTCACTGGTGGCGGCGGGGGTGTACTTCGCCTTTCTGGCCTCTCTCCTGGCGGTCAGCCTCATCGACGTGGACCACCGCATCATTCCCAACCGCATCAGCCTCCCAGGAATGGCGTTGGGACTGCTCGCTACCGCCGTTCTCAGCCTCATGGGGAGGGCGGAGACCTCGGTGGTTCAATCCTCCTTGGGCATCCTGTGTGGATACGGGTTTCTCTTTGCCGTCAGCCGCCTGGGAGCCCTCCTTTACAGAAAAGAGGCGATGGGCATGGGAGATGCCAAACTGCTGGGGATGATGGGAGCCTTTCTGGGAGCCTGGCCGGCCCTTCCCTTCATCATGATGGTGGGAGCGATGACGGCATCGGTGGTTGGGATTGCCGTGGCCGTGAAAGGGAGGACTCGCCTGCGGGAAACCTATCTGCCCTTCGGCCCGTTTCTATGCCTGGGAGCCGCCGCCTGGTTCTTTGCGGGGGTGGATCTGGTGTCCCTTTGGATGAGGTGGATCACCTCCCTGACCTCTTGACCTGGGGGACGAAAGCCCCCCGGTCTGGTACAAGTCCTTTCCCCGATCTCCCGGCCTCTCATGCTCCGTTTCCTCGCTCCTCTTCCCTTTCTCGTCCTTGCCCTGATGGGATGCTCAGGGAATGGGGAACCTGCCGCAGACCTTCCTCGCCTCCTCTTCGTGCGAGACGGGGTCGTCCTCGATCCTCCCCCCGACTCTCCTCCCCTGGAAGAGGGAGCCTGGAAGACCCCTGAAGGGCCGCCACCCAAGCAGATTCATCTTGGGCAGCGGGCCCTGTGGTTGGATCTCCCCTGGAAGCCGGGGGAGACGGTGTCCCTTCGGGGGCCCGGCGGCAAAGATCTGACCGGTGTCGCTCCGGCCCGCCCCACCGCGTTTTCGGTGATGCAACTGGATCTGACCGATGTCAGCCAACGAATCCTCGCCGGATCCCCCGAGCCGGATTCGGCACTGACCTTTTCTCGCGATGGTTCCGCCCTGGCAGTGGGGACCTCCACCGGGGACCTGCTGGTGGTGGACCCCTTTGCCGGCAAGGTGACCTGGAAAAGACACATCGCCGAAGGCTTCATCCGTCAGATGGCGTTCTCCCCCGACGGGAAACGTCTGTACGCTGGGGAACAGGGACCCGATGGCAGCCTCCACGCCTTTGACGCCCTCACCGGAACTCCTGTTTGGAAAGTAGATTTCGCGGACGATCTGGAGCGCTCCCCTCCGCCCTCCCCCGACGACGTGTATGGAGCCTATTCCCTGCCAGGGATCTACCGAATTGTGGTGACTCCTGACGGGCGAATCCTGGTGATTGGCCTTCATTCCTGGGCGGACAAGGATGGGAATCGGAAGAACCGATCCCGTCTTTATGCATACAACGACAAAGGAAACCGCATCCTGGCCTTCCCTGAGGATGGGCCCGCTGACCTCAATTTCACCTGGCTGGCGACCGATCGGGCGGGGGCTCAAGGGCTTCTTGGAGTGATCCACACTGGCGACGGGAAACCGCGCTCCTCCCTTCCTGCCGGGGGAATTCTGGCTCTGAATCTGAGGACCTTTACCTCCTCCTGGTGGGCGAAGTTTTCTCCCCTGCTCCCCTGGTACCAGAACGTGTTTTTGTGGCAGGCCGTCGCCCTCTCTGACGACGGCTCCCGAGCCTTGGCTGGACTGTCAGATGGCCGAATCTTCTTGTTTGATGGGGCTCCCCGCCCCGGCGAGAACCCTCGCCAGCCCCTCCGCACTCTCTCCCCCGGGGCTCCGGTGGTGACCGGAGGAGTACCCATTGCCGCCACCATCGGCTTCGCCCTCTACCGTGAACAGAACGCCTATGTGGTCATCAGCCAGACCACCGTTCCCTACAGCGCCGGCAGCACCGCGTCCGACCCCCCGTCTGCTCATCCCGGAGCCAACACCCTCCTCGCCCTGGATGCCGGCGGAGAGGAGCGCTGGCGCTACCACGGCGCCTTTGCCATGGTGGGGATATCTGCGGCGGAGGATGGGGCGGTGGTGGCAGTGGGAGCAGGCCCCCGAGATGGGGATGACCGGCGGGATCTATACGGAATCCTTCTTTTTGATGGAAAGCGCCCCAGTGGGACAGGGGAGCAGAGGCTCCTGGCCTGGCACTCCACCGAAGGCCCCGTGTTCTTTCACCACGCCGTCCATCCCCGGGGGACCCTGGTAGCCGCCGTGGAGGTTCCCACCCGCAGCCGCTCCGGAGGTGAGATCATCGGCGGATATCGGCTTCACATCGTGCATTGATGGCAAGCGTGCTCCCCTCCACCTCCAGGACTTGCCCTTTCTTCTCTCTCCTCTTGGTGGTCCTGCTTCAGGGAGCCTGCCAGCAACAGGATCCTCCGTCCCCTCCCATTCTTCTTTTTGAAGACGGGGGAATTCGCGTGGATTGGAAGGGAGGACCGGCGGTGAGGCTGATGTTACGGGACGCCCAGGGGCTTCCTCTCACCGAGGTGTCTCCTCCCCAGGGATCCCGCTCGGTCTACCTGCCTCTGGGGTGGGACCCCTCCACCGAGTATGCCGCCGAGTTGTGGCCCCGAAAGGGTCCATCTGTCGTCTCCCTCACTCGTGCCCCCGATCCGGAGGGTCCCCTGCGCATCCGCCTCCTCGCCCCTTATGGCCAGGATCGGTTCCCCCTGGCTGATGCCCGAACCACCGTCCTGGCTCCTCAAGGAGGAGCCGCAGAGGTGGGTGTGGAGGTCTTTCCCCCTGCATCGGGTGGCGCCACCGTATCCGTGGTCTTCCAAGGGCGCGCAGGCGATCCCCCCATGAAGGCCTTGCCCGGGCTCCTCGCCCCCTCGTCCCTGGGGGAATCCGTTCACTTTACGGCCCGGCTAATCGCCGGGGGCCCTCCCCTTCAGGTCGCCGTAGACATTCCCGTGTCCTCTTCCCCTGTGCGAACCGTGGATGTTGGGGTGGAGGCTCACTCCGATCAGGAGCCCCCCTCCTTCGTTGAAGTAGAGGCGATAGGGGAGCTCTCGGTGAAGTCCGTTTCCAAAGAGACCCTGTCCCAGACGGTGGAAATCCTGGATTGGCGCTTCCCCGCAGACGCCCTGGGTCGCCCCCTGGTGGATCGCCCCGACGACACCTTGCATCTGCCGGCCGACTGGTGGGCCTGGTTGGCGCGGGCGGCGGGAGCCACCATCCGGGTGAGGGACGCCTGGGATGCCTGGGGATACGATTCCCTGACCCTGGCCAATCGGGGAAAACACCCCCTCAGCGTGGTCGTGAGCGAAAGGATCCTGCTTCAGGGAACCGAACAAGAGGCCCCGGCCTTTCGCCCTCCCATGAGGGACGGCACCCGCACTTCGGGAGCTGTGTCTCAGATTGTTCGAATTTCTCCTGGAAAATCATCTACATGCTCGATTCCGGTTCATGTGCGAAGGGACGTGCAACCGGGGCGGTACGACCGAGAGATCGCCGTCTCCGTCTCGGGACTGCGAGATCCTTTGTGGGTCCGTCGCTCCCCCTTGGAGGTCCATCGGGGAGACGCCTCCCTGGCTCTGGCCTTCACCCTCGGCCTTTTCATCGGCCTGTCCGGGCTGGTGTTCTTCGCCTTGAAGCACCGCCACTGGCTGGGCTCACGCAGCACCACCGAGTTGATGACCATCTCCTTGTTCGGCACCGCCCTGTTCGTCACCGGATTTGCCTCTGACCTCCTGTCGGTGATGGTGTCGGCGGTTCTGGGCCCCTTTCAGGTGCTGGTCTTGGGGCTTTTCCAAGACCTGCTGCGATATGCCCTCATCGCCACGCTCCTGTTGTTATGCCCCCGCCCGGGGACCTCGGCTCTGGCCCTTTGCACCGGGTATGGGCTTCAAGCCCTGGCCGTGGGAGGACTGTCTCCCGTGAACCTGCTCTTCCTGGGTTCGGGGATTGCTCTTCAAGAGGGATTGCTGTGGACCTTGGGAGTCACCCGGGGGAATTGGGCTTCTTCCTCCTCTTCTTTTCGCCGTCAATGGCCTCCCCTGGCCCTGGCCCTGACCCTTTCTGCCATGGCTCAGGCCTACACATCCCTGGCCCTGCATGCCGTTCTCTATCGCCTCTTCTTCGCCCCCTGGTATGTGGCCCTGGTGGTTCTGGTCCCCTCCGGGCTTTATGTGCTCATCGCCACTGCTGCTGGGTTGCGTCTGGGACGAAGTCTTCGTGAGGTTGCACCATGACGGGGATTCGTGCCTCAGGTCTCTCCTACACCTACCCGGGAGGGAGTCGGGTGGGACCTTTGGAACTCCGTGTGGAGCCAGGGGAGGTGGTGGTTCTCACCGGAGGAACGGGATCGGGAAAATCCACTCTGCTGCGACTCCTGGCGGGGCTACTGCATCGTCATGGGCAAGGGCAAACGGAGGGTATGGCCAGCCTGTCTGGACGGAATCCTGAGAAGTGTTCCCCAGTCGAGTTGGGAGCGGTGGTGGGCATGTGTGGGCAAGAGCCTGACGATCAGCTCTGCACTTCGTCGTTGGGAGACGAGATCGCCTTTTCATTGGCCAGTCAGGGGAAAACAGGAAAGGAGGCCCATGAGCGCGCGGCGACCTCCCTGGCAGCAGTGGGCCTGGATCTACCCTGGGACCGGCCTACGTCCTCCCTTTCCGGAGGCCAGAAGCAGCGTCTTGCCCTGGCCGCCACCCTGGCAACAGGAGCCCGTTGCCTGCTTCTGGACGAACCCACTTCTCAGTTGGACCCCGCAGGAGCCCATGCTGTTCTCGCCACTCTCCGGCGCCTGGCCGACGAGGAGGGGGCGGCGATCCTTCTGGTGGAGCATCGGTTGGAAGAGTCTCTGGCCATCGCGGATCGGGTGATGGTGGTGGATCAGGGGAAACAGGTCTGGGAAGGAAGCACCTTTCAACTCTTGGCTGACCCCTCCATCCTCCTGAAGAGGAATTTGGAAGTTCCTGGTATTCCTCATCTTTTTTATTTACTTGGGAAAGAGGAGCGGCCTTTTGGCTGGGAGGAGGCAATCCGGCTGCTGGGAGAGATGAGTGTTCCCCCTCCCCTCTTCTCCCTGGACGGAGGGAGAGAAACCGGTTCCCCTCTTTTGCACCTTGAGAAGGCCAGGTTTGACTGGTCGTTCGGGACTCCAGCAGTAGATGGCGTGGAGATGACGCTTCACGGAGGGGAGAGAGTGGCCGTCCTGGGGGGAAACGGAGCTGGAAAGTCCACCCTCCTTGGCCTCCTGGCCGGCTCCCTCACTCCCACTTCGGGAAAGCGGGTGTTCATGGGAGACCCGGTAGGGAGAGGTTTACGTGGGGCAGTGCGAATCCCCCAGAATCCCGACCTGGCCTTGTTTCGGGCCACCGTGGCCGAAGAGCTGGCCTACGGACCCATCGCTCGTGGCAAGAGGGGAGGGACCCTCTCAGGAATCGTGAACGCGGGCCTCGCTTCCTTCGGCTTGGATTCCTTACGTCATCGACCTCCCCAGGCCCTTTCCCGGGGCCAACGCCTTCGCACCGCCGTAGCCGCCGCCGCCATCTGTGCCCCTCCCCTGCTGCTCCTGGACGAACCCACTTCTGGCCAGGACCGAGGACAAGTGGACGCCATCCTGGCCGCCCTGCCCCCTCGCCCTCACGCCGCCTTGATCTGGGCCACTCATGATGTCCGGCTGGCCCTCACCCACGCCAGTCGGGTGCTGGTGATGGAGGGAGGACGTATCGTGGCGGATGGTGCCCCTGGGAAAGTCATCGCCGCTGCCGCCTCCCGTCCTGACAGTGCCTTGAGACTCCCCTCCTTGGTTCACCTGTGTGCACACCTGGGGCATCCCGCCCTCTCCGCCCCGGACCTGGCCCTCCGTCTGAAGGGTTCTCGACCGTGAATCCAGCCCCCTCCACCGATCCTCGCATCAAGGTGACTGCTGTGGTTTGCGCATCGATTCTGGCTGTGGTGGTGGATTCTCCCCTGCTGCTGGCCGGTCTCGCCGTCGCCTCGGTTCTGGCCTTGACCCGAGCAGGTCTGGCTCCCCGCCGACTGGGATGGATCCTCCTCCTGGGGGCCTCCCTGGTCTGGTCTACCCTTCTGGGACAATCCCTGTTCTACAGCAACACGCCGGCGACTCCCTGGTGGATCCTCATCCTGCCCCAGCCATGGATGGGGATGGACTTCCCCGGCCTGATCTTGTGGAAGGAGGGGTTCCAGCACGGGGCCATCCAGTCCTTTCGCTTCCTGGGACTGACCTTTGCGGGAATGGCCCTGGCCCTGTCCACTCCGGTGGAACGGCTCCTCTACACATTGAGGCAGGCGGGGGTTCCCTACGGGTTGGCCTTCATGGCCGCCACAGCCTTGCGCTTCGTGCCGGTGGTCGCCCAGGAAGCCTGGACGGTAAGAACCGCACGAAGAGAGAGGGGAAGGGCGATGTGGACGATGTCTCCCTGGCGCTGGATGGGAGAGGAAGTGACCCTGCTGCGCCCCATCATCGGCGCCTGTGTGAGGCGGGCTCGAGTCCTCGCGGAGGTTCTGGACCTTCGGGGATTTGACCCCCTGAAACCACGGCTGCCCTTGGAACCTCCGCCACTGACAAGGATCCAAAAGACAATCATCACAGCGATGGCAGCAGGAACCGGCGTCCTGGTGGTCCTGAAGATCCTGTGGCTCCTCTACCTCGCCGAGCTGTGGTACCGGCCAGAGTGGAGGCCCCTGTACGCCTGGGTCAGGGAGTGGTTGTAGGGGACGAGGAGACGAGGGGACAAGGATGGAGGAAGAAACCGAGCCGCGCAGCCAATGATTCAGGATCGGCTCCGCCCTGCGCCGTCTCGGGGGAATTTCAGACGATCTGGAGGAAAAGCTTGGCCTTGTCGGCAAGGGAGCGAGTCTCGATGCAGGTGAGCAGGCAGTCTCGTTTGCACTGACGAATCTCGCTGCGCCTCAGGATTGCCTCATCCCCCTTCCAGATTTCCTCGGGACCCTCGTCCAGGAGATTGCCCACCGGCTTCATGTAAAAGCAGGTCACCACGTCGCCATTGGGTCCGATGAAGAAGTTGGTCACCCCCACCTTGCATGTGCCGTGGGAACGGCCGTATTCGGGGTCGCTGAAATACTGCTTCATGCGTTCGAAGTGGTCATCCTCATTGAGGATGGGGAGTCCGGCCTTTTTGGCATCCAGCAGATCCTGCATGACCTGGCGGGCCATGACTGGGTCCTGGGGCCACAGATGGGCCAGACGATCCTGGTCATACTTGACCTCGACGGGCTGATAGAGCACTCCGTCGAAGCCTTCCGCCTTGGCCCAACGGGCAATATCCACCAGTTGATGGAAGTTCGGGGCCATCATGGTCACCTTCACCACGATACGGGTGTCCTTCTTCAACTCGGTGCGCCATTTGTGGACCAGGCGAAGAGCATTGACTGCCCTGTCATAGCCATCGCCACGGAGCCCATCGTGGGTTTCCTTGTCCAGCCCATCAATGGAGACGTTGAAATTGAACAGGCCCATCTCCACCAGGCTGCGAGCCAGATCGTCGGTGATCCACCACCCGTTGGTTACCACTCCGGCCAGGATCCCCATGGAACAGGCGTGACGGAGGATCCCGGGAAGATCCTTCCGCAGAAAGGGTTCGCCACCTGAGAAATTGATCTTGAAGGGGCCCAGCCAGTTCCTCATTCGAGTGAGGCTGTCCTTCCACTGGGCCTCATTCATCTCGTCCACCTTGATGCCATGCTCCCGGTCCAGGTTGCAGTGGGGGCAGTCGAGATTGCAGATGGGAGTGATGTGGGCGTAGATGGCGTTGGGAATGCTCCGCGTGCCATCATCCAGGATGTCGATCTCCTGAAGGACATGATTGGTCAGGTAGCGAGCACCCAGAAACGCCTTCTGTGCGAGTTGCATCGACGCTCCATCCCCGAAGCAGGCCGGGGAATCTCCCTGTTGAATCCACTCCCCGCCTTCTCTGGGAAGGAACGGGCGGCGCAAGATACCCCTCCTTCCCCGTGCCGACAACCTAAATGCCCCGCCTTCAGGCGTCAATCAAAACTTCCCTTACGGAACTTCAAGGATGGGCATGAAAGGAAACGCCTCTCCCAGGACCTCTTCCAGAAAACGAGGGGAGGCCTCGGTTGAGTCTTCGGGGCGCCAGGCGAGGAGGGATGCGGCATCCACCTGAAACCGCCCCTGCCACAATCCCAAGGGGGTCAAAGCACCCGAGGAATCCCGGCTGAGAAACAAAAGCAGGTCCTCACCGGGGAGAAAAAGAGGGGCACCCATCACACGGGTGGTGATCCCATGGCACCTCCCTCCCAGCCCCACCACCATGACCACTTTGCCTGCCTCCCCGGCAAACACTTGACTCACCTGAATCCAGGCCCGGGTTCGGGGCAGCCCCTCCTCCGGACAGACCGGCTCAACGGCCAGGACCCTTCCCCGCAAAACCAGTTCGGAAAGAGCTGCCAACTCCACCAGAGGAACCTTCTCTACCGAAGAACCCCAGCCCCTTCCGGAATTCATCAACAGAGCCATTCCCACCAGCATCCCTACCCCTCCTCGCCACCTCCTTCCGCCCCCTCTTCTCATCCGTCGAGCCCCCATTCCCATCATAGCCCCCACCAAGGCGATCACCCCGCCATCCCAAGGATGGCTGCCAGGAACGGTCTGGCACCCCTCCTGGCATTCCTCCGTTTCACAAGGGTAGAGGTGACGAACTCCTTCCTCATCGTCCTCTTCCAGGGTTCGAGGCTCCCTGTCACCAGGGGAGTAATCCGCCAGCATCGTGGCCCCTTCGACCTCGGTGTGGGACAAGCCCAGCAGGTGCCCGATTTCGTGGGTTGCCACGCTCTGAAGGTCAATGTCCCGCTCAATTCCGACATCAGGAGGCGACACAGAAAAGTCAAAGGACTCAGCATTGAAAGCGATGTCGGCATCCACGATGGTCCCGTCCTCCTGATAGCTGACGGCGGTGAGGGCAATGACCAGGGAATCCACTTCCCAGCCCTCCTCGACCCACCACAAGGAGGTGAGCCCGTCTACGACAATTTCTTCTTCAGTCCACGCCGGGGCCTCCGCAAACGCCACATCCGCCCCTTCCACGGCATCCCAAGCTCCGAAGCTATCCGCGATGGCATCGTGAAGGAGGGGAAACCAAACCCCCGGGGCTCCCCGGTACCCTACGGTCCACACGAGGGGCTCGTCGTCATCTGGCCAACGCAATTCAATATCCGAACCCTCAGAAACCCGAGCGGTGACATAGGCGGAGGCCTCCTCGCTGGTCAGGGTGGTCATGAACCCCATCAGGAACAGAACGGACAAGCGGGACGGGGGCACGGGCACCTCGGCAGGGCACGGACGAGCAACATGGGCAAGCCACAGACAGCAGGGTAGAGGGATGGAAGAGTTCCCGCCAGGGCCGGGGGGGTGGGAAATTTGCAGACCTGCGTTGACACACACCCCAACCCTCTCTAACCTGCGCGTCCGTTGACGCTCGTTGAGGCGTAGTTCAATTGGCAGAACACCTGACTCTGGATCAGGGGGTTCTAGGTTCGAATCCTAGCGCCTCAACCATGAAAACGTACTGTCGCGGGGCATGCTCCAGTTCCAGAAGCCCTGCATGTTCGCTCCTCGGTCCCATCGTCTAGCGGTTAGGACGCTGCCCTCTCACGGCAGAAGCAGGGGTTCGATTCCCCTTGGGACTACCAGACTCTCTCGAAAGCCTGCCCGAAGGGTGGGCTTTCGCCGTTCTGACCTCCTCCCAAGGGGAAGCGAACGAGTTGGAGCCGCCGCCAGTGGCGGAAAAGAGTCCAGGATGGACTCGTCAGGCTCCAACTCCGGCTCGGGAAGGCGGTCCATGAGGGACCGACCGGACGTGGCGATTCCCCTTGGGACTACCAGACTCTCTCGAAAGCCTGCCCGAAGGGTGGGCTTTCGCCGTTCTGACCTCCTCCCAAGGGGAAGCGAACGAGTTGGAGCCGCCGCCAGTGGCGGAAAAGAGTCCAGGATGGACTCGTCAGGCTCCAACTCCGGCTCGGGAAGGCGGTCCATGAGGGACCGACCGGGCGAGTGCAGACTGAACAACTTGGGATCGGGTTCTCCGTGAAGGCTCTGGTTTCCAATAGAATTACCCGGATCGACAAAGGGGAACCATGACCCACATTTCAAACCTCCCCATTCTTCCCTTCGAAACCTCGGCGGCCTGGGACGCCTGGCTGGAGGAGAATCACGCCACGTCCTCAGGGCTTTGGCTGAAAATTGCCAAGCTCTCCTCGGGGATCCCCACCATCACCTATGCCGAAGCTGTGGAAGGAGCCCTTTGCTTTGGTTGGATCGACGGGCAAAAGGGAAGCCTGGATGATCGGTTCTGGTTGCAGCGATTTACCCGCCGATTGCCCCGCAGCAAGTGGTCTCAGGTGAACTGCATCAAGGCGATGGCCCTGGTCTCCGAGGGCCGGATGAGGTCTGCCGGACTGCGGGAGATCGAAGCAGCCCAAAAGGATGGTCGATGGGAAGCCGCCTACCCATCCCAAAGGGGGATCACCGTGCCCTTGGATCTTCAGCAGGCCTTGAGCGAAAACCTCCAGGCCAGTTCGTTTTTCGCCGATCTGGACAGCCAGAATCGCTATGCCATCCTGTTTCGGATTCACGACGCAAAGGCACCGGCCACCCGAGCCAGGCGCATCGAAAAGTACGTCGCCATGCTTGCCCAGAAAGGGAAGCTCTACCCGTGATTGGGGGCACCACCGCAATCGCATAGCCCCGGATCTCTCCTGACCGCCTTCAAGAGATTTCCTTCCTTCCTGCCACCGCTTGCCAGGAAGTCCTGGGGGCTTATTCTCAAGCTCTTCACCTCCGTCTTCCCACCCAGGACCCCTGTGAGCACTGAAGTCCAGACGATGTTCGCCTCCATTGCCCCTCGCTATGATCGGGCCAATGACATCCTCTCCTTGGGGATTCACCGGCTATGGCGGCGGCGAGCGGTGGAGCTGGCTCAGGTGGACCGGGGGAGTCGGGTCTTGGACTGTGCCACCGGGACAGGCGATCTCGCCCTGGCCTTCGCCCGCAGGGTGGGAACCGAAGGAGTGGTCATCGGTACTGATTTTTGTCCCGAAATGCTCACCCATGCTCGACTCAAGGCTCAGCAAAGAGGGGTGAACATTCAGTTCCAGACCGCAGACGCCATGGTCCTCCCCTTTCCCGATGGGGAGTTCGATGCCGCATCCATTTCTTTTGGAATCCGCAATGTGGACGATCCGGTGCGATGCCTGCGAGAGATGGCGCGAGTCGTGAAACCAGGCGGCAGGGTGGTGGTGATGGAGTTCGGTCAGCCGAAAGGATGGTTCGGCAGCCTGTATTCCTTTCACTCCCGCCACCTCATGCCCCTCCTGGGCGGGTGGCTGACTGGCAATCGTGCCGCCTACGAGTACCTCCCCCGCACCGCCTCCCGCTTCCCCGCCGCCGAGAAGTTCATGGAGTTGATGACCGAAGCGGAGGTGTTCTCCACCCCGGAAGCCGCACCTCTCACCGGCGGATTGGTGTGGGCGTACTGCGGCATGGTGAGGAAGAGGATTCCCCATGAGCCTCATTCCAGCACTGAAGAAGTGCGCTCCGTTTTGTCTTCCCCAGAGGAGTCAGGGGCAATGCGGGGACGATCTTGATTTCTTTGGGGATCTGATAGCCCGCCAACTTCCCCCGGAGTTCCTGGCGCAGGGATTCCCCATCCCTCCCTTCTTCGGCCTCCACCAACGCCACAACTCGCTGTCCCCATAGAGGGTCGGGAATTCCCATCGCTGCTGCCCGAGTCACCCCAGAAAGGGACAAGAGCCCTGCTTCTACCTCGGCGGGGTGTACGTTCTCCCCACCGGTTAGAATCATGTCTCCCATCCGACCGGTAACGGTGAGAAACCCTTCCGAGTCAACCCATCCCAGATCCCCGGTTCCCAGCCACCCCCCAGGAAGGGTTCGCACTCGGGAACCCTCCTCCACATAGCCAGCAAAAACCGTCGGCCCCTTCACTGCGATCTCCCCCTGGTGCTGAGGGGGGAGAGGCCTTCCTTGAGCATCGAGAATGGCCACCGTTGTTCCCTCCAGCGCCCTTCCTGCCGTTCTCCCCCCCTGTCCCCGATGGGAATCGGAGAGGGAGAGGGTGGTTACCTGGGAGGCACACTCTGTCAGCCCGTAGGTGGTGAGAAGGGGAAATCCCAACGCCTGGGCCTTCCCCTGGAGGCTCTGCGACAGGGGGGCCCCACCCACCACCACCGCCTTCAGGGAGGGGGGTGGCGGGCGGGAAGAAGCCTCCATCCATCGCGCCAATTGGGTAGGGACCACCGAGATCCCCGTTCCCCGATGTAGACGTATGAATTGATCCCAGCCGGCTTGATCGCCTTGCGGCATCGCAAGGATGGAGGTACCGGTCCAGGCAGCCCGAAACAAGACCGACAGTCCACCCACATGAGCGATGGGCAGGGTCAGCACCCAGCGGGCCAGGACCTTTCTCCCCAGCCTCTCCGCCACCCCACATGCCGATGACCGAAGGTTTCCCAGGGTCAGGATCGCCGCCTTGGGGAGGGCGCTGCTTCCCGAAGTGAAGACGATGGTTGCCGGCTGCGCGCTGGACATCGCTCTGGAGGGAAGGGAGATTCCCCCCTTGAGCTCAGCGGGAAGAGTCCCCTTCACGGAGCACTCCTTGTCCACAAGCATCAGGGAAGCTCCCGCCTGGGAACCTCGGCTCTCCGCTTCTAAAACAGGCAAGCGGAAATCAAGCATGACCGCTGCTCCCCCCAGCCGAATCACCGCAAAGACCGCCAGCATCCCCTGGCGAGGCGAGGAGCAGCACACCCCGATTCGGTCCCCTTCCCTCTTCCCATTGGCGGCGAGGGAACCGGCCATCCGAGAAATCACCTCATCCACCTCGCCCCAAGTCATGGAGCCCTGCTCGTCCAGCCAGGCCAGACCCTCTGGGTAGTGGCGCACAGCAAAACCCACCGGATCATCTACCGCGTCGAAATCATTACCAAAAGGCATCAACGCCCTCACTGCCTCCCCACCTGTTCCCAATGCAGCTCTCCTTCCCAGTCTCTTCCTACTCCCGGACCTCCCATCACTCCCATGTCCTCCTCCCCCTTCGGCCCCCCTTTCAGGTCGAATGCCAGCAGGTCACCAGTCGCCAACCCCGCCGCTCCCCGATGGTGATCCAAAGAACAGGCAAGGTGAAGGGCACCCTCCCGGGCGATGGCCCCATCCAATGAACTGGTTACCAGAACTTCCCATCCCGCCTTCTTTGCCATGAGTGCCAGAGAGCGGCAGCCGATGAGCCCTCCTTGAAGGGTCGGTTTGAGCACCATCACATCGGCCACCTGCTGTCGAATTGCCTGCAATGCGTTGGAAACACTACGGATTCCTTCGTCAATGGCCAAAGGCACCCCCCGGCCTCTCAACTCAGCCAGGGGGAGACATCCCTGAACCGGCTGCTCCAGGAGATCGATATCCAGGTCCACCATGGGGGACAGCAACTGGGCCGCCTCAGCCAAGGTCCATCCCCCATTGGCATCCGCTCTCAAACAAATCCCCTCTCCCACTCCTTTTCTGACCGCCCGGAGACGCTCCAGATCCTCTTTCGGGTGAGTACCTACCTTCACCTTGAGGGTTCTAAATCCCCTTCCTACCCATCCCCGAGCCTTTTCTGCCGCCGCTTCCGGAGCCATCGCGCCAATGAGCCCCTGAAACGGAACCTGAGAATGATGCACTCCACCGATAAGTTCCCCCACCGGAAGCCCTCGCCGCCGTCCCTCCAGATCCAGGAGGGCCAGTTCCAGGGCGAACCGCGCCGAAGGGGAGCGAACCGGGCCGAGTAGATCTGTCCATTTTTCTCGGGAAAGTTCAGCTCCCGGCTCCCAATGGCCGAGGACCCTGCAGAGGGCCTTTCGAGCTCCTTGCCAGGTGTCCCGACTGAATCCGGGAAGGGGCGTCGCTTCGCCCCACCCCTCCCTGTTCTCCTCGTCCCGAAGCCGCAAAATCCACCCTCTCCTCCGGGAGACCTCCCCCCGAGAGGTGAGCAGAGGGAGGTTGAGTGGAATGTCCACCTCAGCAAGGAAGGCCTTCACGGATTCTCCACCTCAGATAAGGATTCCCACCGCCAGAAGAACTCCATGAAGCCCCACCAGCCGGGCCGTGCGACCCAAGAGGGGGTTGAGGGATCTTCCCGAGGCCATGGCAACCTTTTTCATGAGCAAGGCCGCTTCGGGAAGAACGAGATAGGGAAGAAGCCATCCCCAGCTACCTCTCCCTGTCATGGCCACGGCAGTGGGGGCGGCAAAAGCCAGGGCCATGAGGGCCTGATATTCCATCAGCGTTCCACCGCGTCCCAAACGCACCGCCAGGGTCCTCTTCCCGGCTTTTTCGTCGGTTTCCATATCCCGCATGTTGTTCACCACCAACACAGCCGTGGAGGTCGCCCCCACCGCCACAGCTGCTGGCCAGGCAATGAATGGCACCTCCAATGCCTGCACGTATACCGTCCCCGTCACCGCCACCAGACCCAAAAACACGAACACGAACAGATCTCCCAGGCCGTGATATCCCAAGGGCCAGGGCCCACCGGTGTAAGCTATCCCCGCGATGATGGAGACAACACCGACGGCCACGATGGGCCATCCTCCCACGCTTGCCAGTCCCACTCCCACCAGAACCGCCACTGAAAAAACCGCCACCATGGCTCTTTTGACCGATGAAGCGGACAGAATCCCTGCCTGGACGACCCGGGTGGGCCCCAGTCTGGCTTCGGTGTCTGCACCTTTTTCGGCGTCAAACACGTCATTGGCCAGATTGGTGCCTACCTGAAGGAGAAG
>CAYRTW010000107.1:0-17616 GCA_964426935.1 uncultured Rickettsiales bacterium | reverse complement strand
TATGGACTTTGGAATCGCCAAAGCTCGAATGAATGCGTACCAGACAGCTCCGGTAGGAGTCACTCGGGGAACGCCCCTCTACATGTCTCCGGAGCAGATTGCCGGCAAGAACCTGACTCGTCGCTCTGATCTGTTTGCTTTGGGCGCCGTTTTGGGAGAGTTGGCATGCGGGCGCCCCATCTTTGAGGATGACAACTTGATGGCCATCCTCAACCGCGCCTTGCGGGTGGACGTGACTGCGGGACTGGCCCGGGTCGAGGCGGTTTTCCCCAGCCTGGTCCCCGTGGTGCGTCGTTGCCTCACCGCTGATCCGGAGATGCGCTACCCCACCGCCGATGCCCTTGCCCAGGATCTCCAGGGGCTGAAACTGCGCCATCCCTGGTCAGGGCGCCTGTCCTCTCTTATTGATGGCGCTCCACCGCGAAAGATGGAACTGGACCTTCCGGATCCTCCCCAGAGAGAGGAGATGAAGGTGGCCACCTCCACCCGGGCCTTCTTCTCCACTCTTCCTCACGAAGAGGCCGATTCCCCATCCCTCACAGTGGAGTTGGAGGTTTCCCCTGCGGGCGCCCACACCATCGAGCAACTGGCGGCTCAGCGTCCTCCTTCTCCCGCGACTCTTCCCGAGATCTCTCTGGAAATGCCCGACATCCAGAAGTCGTGGGATGAAGACCTGGAGTTTTTTCCCCACAAAGGAGGTAGCGAAGGGGAGTCCAGGGGAGGCGGCTGGCCTGAGGCAGGGGGATTTCTGCCGGAGTTGGGGGAGGAATCTCTCTTCTCCGATGAAAAGCCGGCCGCCGCCGGGGGGAGGGAGTCGGAATCTCCTCCAATGAGCGGGCAGGTTGCCCCAGTGAGATCAGCAGAGGGGGCACCCTCCCTGCCTCGGGAAGCCTGGACATCGGGAGAGACCTCTCCTCCACCGGTGCAAGCTCCTGAGGGGGAGGAAGAGCGCTCATTGCTGCCTCCAGCGGCCAAGGCGGCTCTGGAAGTAGCGGCCACCCTGCCCCGCCTTCCGGTGGAAGAGGGGGTAAGCGGGGGGGAAGGGTGGTTCGTGCCCTCCACGTCTCCTTCTTTGGCCACCACGCCTCCCCCTCGCCCGGCCCCTCCTGAGTTTCACCGCCTGCCTCTCTACTCCGCCCATCTGGATCCGGATCTCTTGCCATCGCCTCCCCGGATCACCTTTGGGGAGAGAGCGGCCCTGGTGTCGGTGGGGGCCATCGTTGCCGCCCTGGTCCTGGGGGTTTTTACCCTGCTGAATCAGGAAGAACCCCCTCCCTCGCCTCCCCCCGCACCCCTCGTTTCGGCCCCGGTGACGGCGGTTTTCGGGGAGGAGATGAAGGTGGTCAAGGGAGGGATGGATCTGGGGCACTCCCCGGTTCTTCAAGCCCCCAGGCAGGGGGCGGTGTCCCTGGTGGTGAGGGAGTACGGAGATGCCCAGGTGTCAGGGCTGCTCTGGGCTCGGCCCTGGGGAGAGTCCCAGTGGCAACGAATGTCCATGATGGAGGGAAGGGAGAATACCCTGCTGGTGGCCCTCCCCCTGGTGGGATGGCTGCCCGATTCGGTGGGGACCGTCGAGTATTGGATCGAAGTCAGTGCATCGGGGAGCGGGAGAGGCAGCCGCGCTCGCTTCGGAACCGAGGCATCGCCGCTGCGATTTGCTGTTCCCTGACTTCCCCACGAGGCGACACACCTCCGATGGGCTGTTTCAGAAGCGGGCTTGAAGCAGGAGGTTGAGTCCCAACTGGCGGGCGACCGTTTCATCCAGAACCCGCACTGCTCCGCTGGGATCTTCACCGCCGGAGACGATCTGGGAGCGGTTGTAGTCTGCCGTGAAGCTGACCTCTGCAATGAATGCCATCATGGGACTCAACTCCACCTTCTGAGTGGTCTTGACCGATAGAACGGAAAAGGGCTGGGTGTAGCCGCCGGGAAGGATGTCCAGGTCGTTCTGGCCTCGGATGATCACCATCGCCGGATCCCCCCCTTCCTCATAATTGGGACCCAGATAGCTGGCTGGAGTCATGATTCCGAAAATAATCCCTGGGGTCCAGTGGGCTTTTTCTACGAAATAGTCAACGTTTATAGAGAGATAGGTCTGTGCTGTAGTGGTCGAGCCCTCCCCGAAGGTGTGGTAGGGATAGAGGGAAGGGGTGTTGAACAGGAGGAAGGCAGCGTCCCGATAGACCACATCCAGGTTCACCCTCAGCTTGTTGAAGCGGAGCTTGACGTTGGCGTCTGCGGCGATTCCTCTTTGCCAGGAGATGGTGTTGGAGCGGTCCACATCGATCAGGGTCTGGTTCAGCAGGTTGAATTCCCCGGCAATCCAGAAATTGAATCCCGAGGTGTACTTGACCGGGTAGAGCCAGGAAGTGGCCACCTGGGGATCGTCTCGAAAGAGACGAAAATCCACCGATGTCCCGATGTCTCCGCCTCGGAACACGCTCACCTGCCCACAGGCGCCGAAGGCATATATGGAGGAGTCGTCGAAAGAGGGATCTTCAAAAGTGCCCCGGTGAAACCAGCCAAACCCTCCGTCCAATCCCACGCCGACCTCTTCGGGTGATTTGCCTCCCAACTGACCATGCACGCCACTGAGAATGCCGTATTGGGTGTCCGGCATGTTTACGTCCGAACGAAGGCCGATGGCGGTTTTGGCTCCGGCAAACACCCGGAAGGAGCCCAGGTCAAGTTGAAACTTCACCCCCGGGACAGGGTCGCTGTTCTTGGGGAAGATCCGCTTGCTTCCCCAGGTCAGATCATAGGTGTATCCCAACCGGAACTTATCGGAATCAAAAGGAAAGGCGGTGATGGAGAAGTTCCGGCCCTTTTGCTCCTTGGCCTCCTGCTCCGAGAAATACCACACCGGGCGGAGGTAGGAGCCATTGTCCTCCAAGCGGACGCTGGGGCGGCCGTCGTCCGGATCGCGATAGAACTCCACGTTCAAGGCAACCGCAGCTTCCGTATAGGAATTCTTGATGAAGCCGGGGAGCTGCTTGTAGGCCACCAGGTTGGTCTCGGTGACGGAGATGTTCTTGCGACTGTTCAAGCCGTCAAAAAACAGCTCGGGGTAGGTGTTGGTCAGGCCGATGTCGGGGGAGCCGTCCTCTGCCTTGGCGAGCAGGTTGTCATCCCCGAAGTACAAGGTGAGTTGGGTCTGGAGGAAGTCGCTGGATTGAGCAGGTCCAGCGGAGAGGAGCAGGGCGCTGACCAAAGCGCATGAGACCGGAACACGCATGAGGAACTCCCTCGGAATCAAGAGTCGGTTGCTTCAGGGGAGAGAAGCCCCCCGAAGGCGCGGGTGGGATCAGGGAGTCCACCCTTCGAAATCGTCGGGTGAGCGAGGCTCCAGCTTGAAGTCCTCAAACGCATATTGAACGACACCAACGATGGAAGTGATGGCCTGGGCATCGGGGGGATTGGGGGTTTCATCGGTCGAGCCACAGTCCCCCCCTTCAAAGGCAAAGAAGAGAGAGTCGACGAGCAGACAGTCATTCACCTGGAACTGACCGTATCCAATCTCCTCCACCGTACCGGTCACGGTGAGGCCAGAAACACGAACCAGCCTCCCTTCGTAAATCTCGCCATCGGCTCCGCTGGTGGAAATCGAGCAGGGATCAGCGATTTCCACCGGGACGGGAGCATCGGTGGTCCCTTCGATGACCACATCGTCTCCAGAAGCGATCTCGATCTGGCTCAACTCGTAATACTCATCGTAGATGCCCTCCAGGGTAACGAGCTGGCCCGGGGAGGGAAGAAAGGACCCCATGGCATCGGCCAGGACGGTCACCACGATGCCCGCTCCCCCGTCGGCGTCCTGCACCCAAAAGGCGGCCCGGGTGCATTCGCTATAAAGCTCGGTCCAAGAAGTGGTGGTCACCACGCTCTCCAGACGAACCAGGCTGCCCGAAGAAACCAGCCCTCCTTGGATGTCGGCAATGGTGGTCACCACCGGCACGGCAGAGCTGTTGTCCACCGACACATCCGCCTCATCCCTGGGCTGGATCTTGAATGCTCCGTATGCAAATTCCAGGGGACCGGAGAGCCAGTCCACCGTTCCTCCCACCAGGGGCTCGGGCTCTGTATGGTAGAAACGGTCATCGGCGCCGACCCCCTCTACCGCCCATTCTCCATAGCTGTTGGCCCCGGTGGTGATGGTTCCTGAGATGTTGACCAGCACTCCCTCCCAGGGCTCCGCTGAAGCAGGGTCGGCCAGGACCTCGGTCTCCAGGGTGACGGGAGTCAGCTCCATCCCCGAATCCTCCACCTGGATGGACGAGGAGCTGCTCACCGTGAGTTCGGCCATGGAGCCCGCCGGGTCATCTTTGGGAAACTCGCTGTACTCCCCGCTGACGGTCACGACCGCTCCCCGATCCAGGCCGGTGACCTCGTCCAACACGTCAACGTAGGTGTACACAAACAGGGCACTGTATTCGCCGCCATCCAGCTCTTGAACGAAAAAACCGCCATCGCCGTCTTCGTCATCCCGGTCGATGGGGCTGGTCACCACCACGCCGGACACGGTAACAAAGGAGCCCGAGGGAAGAGTGTCCTGCTGCAACTCATAGACGCTGACGGAAGTGTCATCGTCGTCACCGGTGTCATCGTCATCCCCGGTGTCGTCGTCACCGGTGTCATCATCATCCCCCGGAGTAAGGGGATTGCAGGCAAGAAGCCCGGCAAGGGGGACAAGGGCCAACCAGAACCAGGATCCAAGGGAAGGGCGGGGCATTTCACAAGCTCCTGGGGAGAGTTCTCCCCCCAAACGATGTCGAATTCATTCGCGGGTGCCTGGGGGCATATGTAAGGGATTTTCAGGGCGAACCCTCATCCTCATGCAAGGGGTACCAGACGGTGGAACAGTCGGGATGCTCCCGGTAGAACCTCTTGGGGGCGGGCCGGGGTCCGCTGTAGTGCAGGGAGGTCCGAAGAGCCACCTCTTCATCGGGGCAGAATCGGAGCCGATCCTCCTTGCTGAGCAGGGAATCGCACCCGTCCACATCCAGGATCCACTCGGAGTAATCCGCATACTGGTTCTGACGGAGATGCCCCCTCAGCCCCGTCAGGGTGACCTTCTCAGGCAGAGTGGGGGGATCGGCCAGGCAGGATTCAAAGGCCAGATCAGGGATGGTGTATTGGTTCACCACCGTCAGTTTGGCACAAGAGGCCCCAGTGAGTCGGGCGGGCCATTGGCCATATTCCTTGTAGGACGCGCAGGTTTCCGCCAGATCTCCATCCTCAAAGGCTGACTCCAGAGTCCCCACTTCAACCCAGGCCGCTTCGTATCGTTCCAGCTCCAGGAGGTCCTCGCTACAGAGACCTTTGTCGATACGGATAGGAGCGGGCAAGGAGATCTTGGTGTCCTCCACCTTCCAACTGGGGTATTGGACCTCGGTGTAACCCAGGTACTCATAGACGTTCCCATTGAACTCCACCACCCGATCCCCCACCTCGATGTCATCGGGTCGGGAGAAATTGAAGGCAAAGACGGAGGCGAAGTCCAGATTTTTGGCAGCCACATCCGTGGCGTAGAAGCCGTCTTGAGTGATGCCTGTCACCAACATCTGGCGGTCAGAGAGGCGCAGGGACACGTTGGCCCCATTCAAGGGGGAAGAGTGGCTGTCGGTGGTGCTCTGCATCTCCGCAACGGTGGGAAGGGAGAAATGGATGGCGGGGCTGACCCCGGTGGCCCAGGTGCCTGGAGATTCGTCGGTGCCTGCATCCTCAATCCAGATGCGAACATCGCCGAAGGCACGATAAAGGGTCACCGGAACTCCACCCGCTTCCCCTTGGGTGAAATCCACCTCGTCGCTGCTGACAAGGGTAGACGGGACCGCCTTGAGGTGGGCGGGGCCCTGGTAATCGGTGACCACTTCTCCCTTCGCGTCCAGGGCACGGGCAGCGAGAGTGAAGGAACGAGAGCCCTCTTCTTCACCTGCAAAGGGCAGCAGAGTCCCTTCCCCGAGTTCGGCCCCCGATTCTTCCAGAACAACTTCAAAGCGCACCACCCCTTGGGGAGCCTGACGGGGAACACTCCGGTTGCATCCGGCTCCCGCCAGCAGGGAACCCGAAAGGGCGAGGGCAATCAGGGCCGCAGTCCAGGAGGGCATGTCAGTAGAGAGGGGTGATGCGGCCATCTGAGGTGGCCTCAGGGGCATCGCCAGGCAGATTGGGATGGTCTTCCATATAGTCCACAACGACGTCTCTCATGGAGATCCCCGTGTCGGTCTTTGTTGTGTTTCTTTCCAGGACATCAAACCCGGATCCCCCATTGGCCAGGTAGTCGGTGGTGGCCAGTTCGTATTCGTATCCGGGGGAAACCGGAATCCCGCAGGCCCCGGCCGAGCAGATTTCCGAAGAGCTGGAGCAGTCTGAATCGGAATCGCAGTCCTCCCAACTTCCGCCCACGGTGACCTGCTCGGCTTTCTCGGTGGCGCAGTTCATGATGAACCGGCTTCCCGCGATCTGGGCTTGAGTGTTGCACCCTCTTCCCGCTGACCGGGACGTGACGTAGTCGAACAGCTCCTGAACCTCCTCTCCAGACAGGAACAGGGTGGTGATGGTGTTGTCGAAGGGGAGGACGTTGTACATCTCCTCCAGGGTGACCGAGCCCGCCTGGATGTTGGTGCGGATGCCCAGGGAGTTGGTGACGGCAAAATCGGTCTCCACCAGGTTCCGGGTCTGCATGGCATTGGCAATCAGGTTGCCCAGGGGAGAATCCCCTCCAGAAGGAGAAAATCGGTCCAACTCGTACTCCTCTTCTTCGGTGCCGTCGATGACGCCGTCTTCGTTGAAGTCCCCTACCGTGGCCAGGACCCGGTCGAGATCGAGGCGACGATTCAACTCAATCTCATAGGGCTTGATGAGATCCAAGGTGTCGGCGTCGTCGGGAACCCGGCTGTCGATGGGAAACAGTTGATAATCGTGGCTGAGAATCTGTCCATCCCGCACCACGAGATCCAGGCGCCCGACATACTTGGCAAAGGCCCCCGAGTGGCAGACCACCACCTTCTTGCCGGGGATGGCCTCGCTGTCGATGACCTTGGGAGGATTGATGGCAACATGCAGATGCCCTCCCAGAACCAGGTCTACATACTTTGATTTCCTGGCGATTTCCTCATCGTTTTCAAGCCCGAGGTGACTGAGGACGATGGTGATGTCCACCTGAGGATCCAGCACGGCTCCCCATTGCTCGGTGGTTTCCAGATCTCCCTGGGCTTCCACGTCCAGGGAATTGTCTCCCTCGCCGATGGAAGAGATGGAACTGAGGTTGCCCATCCCGATGATGCCTATTCGCAGCCCATCCAGGTTGAAGATGGCCACCTCATCCACCAGGCCATCCAGGGTGGTGTTCCAGGGGAATTCATCGGAATCAAACCGGTAGTTGGCGGCGAGCACTGGAAAACCCGCCCACTGATCCAATTGGTCTGCGTAGTTCTGGGCCCCCCGATCAAACTCGTGGTTGCCCACCACCGCAGCGTCCAGCCCCAGTTCCGTCAACGCCCGCATCTCTGCTTCGCCGCTGAACTCGTTGAAGATGGGGGCCCCCTGAAAGCAATCTCCGCTGTCCAGGTGGAGCACCCGGCTCGCGCGCTCGCGCTCGCGCTTCAACAGATACGCGACCCGCGCGATCCCGCCGAAGGGGGACCACTGGGCATCCAGACCCAATTGCTCCTCCTCGGTAAAGTTAGGGGCGTAATCATACGGCAGCAGGCGGGAGTGGATGTCGGAGGTGTGAAGAAGGGTAAGCCGAACGTCCTGTCCGGTTATATCCGGATCCCAGCCCTCGACCGTGCATGCCAACAGGCCGGCGAGGAGGGTCGCTGCGGAGACGGTCTTCATGGGATGCACGAGGGGGTCACGGAGGGCCGGGGGTGCGAAGGCGGCGGACCCTAGCACACGCTCATTCACCAAACAAGGGAGATGCAGGTTCAGGACAAAGGCGGGGACCTTCGCCGTTTCACAAACAATTTACAGGGGGTTGACACCCGGAAGTCGGGTCTCGGCGACCATACCGTTGCCGGATGGGCTGGTCGAGAATGCTCGACAATCCGTCTTTTTCTGCTCGTCAGGAAGGGGAGGAGAGACGGAAGCCCACCCTGAAAATCCAGTCAGGGGTTGCCTTGACACCCACTGGGGCCGGTGCTTTTATGGCGCGTCTTTTTCGGGGGTGCTCTTGTCTCCCCCCTGAGGGGCTTCTGTCCGTCCGTGGTTTTGCGGTCGGCCCTCTTGGATTGCCCGTCCATCACGCTTCCGCCGCCTTCGCGGCGAGTCCATCCGCCAGCCACTGCGGCGAATCGCAGCGGAAAGGCCGCCGAATGATCCGAAATGCCCTGGTTGCCGTCGCCCTCCTTCTCCTGAGCGCGGTCCCCCTCAAGGAGGCGCGGGCCAGTGCCTTCCAGACCCACACCTACCAGGCGGACCTTCCCCTCCGGTTGGTGGAGAGACCCCTGGTTCTGGGGAAGGGGTGGGTTCAACTCTCCTTTGGGTTCGACGCCAAGGTGTCCACGAGCTACTTCCTGGCCGGGGACTCGGTGTGGAACATGGGCACCACCGAAGGCACCAACCAGTCCCCTTATGCCAACAACGCCAGGTGGAACTATAACCAGGTCCACATTCGGGCGGACTGGGGATTCACCAAGAATTCCCAGCTCTTCCTGGACATTCCCTTTGTGATCTCCCATCTGGGAAACGACATCGGCGCTGACATCACCTCCGCAGGTCTGGGGGATGTACGGCTCGGGATCATTCAGCAGTGGTACCGTCACATCGATCAGAAGGGCAGATTCAACACCTCCCTGGCTTCGACCCTGGAGGTCAAGACTCCGACCGGCAATGAGTCCCCGGGCAGTTACCTCAGTTCCCCGGGCAATGTGACCTACCTGGTGCTGGGCACAGGGACCTACGACCTCGCCCTGGATCTGGCCCTCAAGCAACAGTTGGGTCCCCTGGCTCTGAAGGTTCGCGCTGGCTACACCGCCAAGTTCAGCAACGTGGTGGAGTACCTGATTGAGGATGAGGAGAACCAGTTCAACCTCCGAATCGATCCTGGAGACGAGGTGAACTTCGACATCGGCCTCCTGGCCCAGCTTGGCCCCTACGTTGGGCTGGAGTTGGGCATGATCAACACCTACCGGGGGCGCACCCGGACCGGGCCCAGCTCGGAAGGGATCGATCCTTGTTCTGCTTGCGACCCGATCGAGGGGAGCAACGGAATCTGGACCGACGGGCGCATCGGACTGTCGGTGTCACCCATCAACCGATTTCAGGTGGATGGCTTTGTGGAGTACACCCTGGCCGGCCGTAATTCGACGTTCATGTTCCCCCTGGAGGACATCAGTCCTTCCCGGGGCATGACCGCCGGTGGTCGCATCTCCCTGCGGTTCTAGCGTGAAATTCCCTCTTCGCTCTGCTTCTTCCCCCGACGTGTTGGGAGTTCGAATGGCCCGCCCCTCCCGCCTCTTGCACCTTCTCGGTTTGGTTGCCGCGCTTTTCCTCCTTCTGGGAGGCCGCGATGCCCACGCCGCCAAGTTCACCTCCTACTACAACTTCCCCGGCCTCGACTGGTACATGATCCAGACCGAGCACTTCAACGTCTTCTATCCGGTGAGCAAGAAGACTGCGGCGCAGGGGAACGAGCACTACGTCAATGGCGAGTGGTCCGCTCGCAAGACGGCCCTGGTCGCCGAGGAGATGTATCCCAAGATCTGCGGCCAGTTCAATTTCTACCTGAAGGAGACGGTGAACATCGTTCTCCTGGAATACCTGGATGAATTGGAGGGGTACACCGTCCCCAATTTTGACTGGATCGTCATCTCCACTCACCACAGCGACCTGTTGTGGCGGTGGCGAGGGCATCACGACTGGCTCCGAGTGGTGCTCTACCACGAGTACGCCCACGTTGTTTCTCTGAAAGCGGAAGGGGTATATGCCGAAGAAGGGTTCGGCTGGATCCTGGCCACCCAATGGAGGGATTCCGCCCTCAACACCAATGTGGGGTTGCAGGTGTTCGTTTCATCCGGACCACCCTGGTTCTGGGTGGAAGGAGGAGCGGAGTATTACACCCAGTGTGCCGGCATCAACAACTGGAGTTCCAACCGCGACATGTTCATGCGGATGGACATCCTCCAGGGCACTCTGCTGACCCTGGGGGACATGCAGGACTACTACGGAGCCAACGGGGGCTTCGACGGGGAGCGCCACTACAACGAAGGCTACAATTTCGCCATCTACCTGGAGGAGAAGTTCGGACAGGGGGTGTATCAGAGCTTTGCCCTCAACCGCTCCAAGAAGGGGTGGTCGCCCGACTGGATGGACATCATTGAGGACACCCTCCACGTCAGCGCCGAGGAGCTTTACGAGGGTTGGAAGCAGTGGGCCACCGAGAAGTACAAGAAGGTGGAGACCGAGGTGATGAAGGACCCCGCCATTGGTGCTCCGCTGGTGATGTCCAAGCGCAACTGGGAGTCAGACGATCCCCAGGTCAGGGCGGAGTTCAACAAATTGCGGTGGATCCAGAGGCGCAAGGCCCAGGAGGCGGACGGTCGCCACAACCTGTTCCAGAGGTATAGCCCCGACGGCAGGTTCTTCAGTTCCTACGACTACTTCGGGCAGATCACCGTCCAGGAGGTGCCTGAAGAGACCTGGCCAGCCATCTCTGGGGTCTGGTCAACTGCGGAAAACGAGGAGATCACCGCAGAGCGGGCCAAGAGAACCGCTGATCTCTCTGACTATGTGGATGGCATTCCCGCCGCTTCCCAGTTTGATTGGAAGCCAGACAGTTCAGGGATCGTGTTTGTGTGCCCGGAGGAAATCCTCTCCCCCTTCCAGCGCAAGTCGAAGCTGTATGGCAACACCCGCGGCGGTTTTGACCTCAACATGCTCTGCACCGCCGATCTGGTGGAGAAGAAGAAGGGGAAGGAGACCTCCCTGGCCTTCTCTCGGCCCAAGCACATCCCCAACACCATGCGAGCCCAGGATCCTGCTTATTCCCCTGACGGGCAGTGGCTGGCCTGGTCTCGCTTTGAGGACGGCACCCAGAACCTGATGATGGTGAACGTGGCGACCGGGGATGTTCGCCAGTTGACCCACTGGGCTGACGGCAATCGCATCGAGACGATTGACTGGTCTCTCGACGGCAAGCAACTGGTCATGGGGGTGTTCCGGCAGAACCAGCAGGACGTCTACACCATCCACGCCGATGGCACCGGTCTCAAGCCCATCATGTTCGACAAGTACGAGGATCGTGACGTGTTCTGGGGCTCGGACGGGTTCATCTACTTTTCCAGCGACCGGGTGGGTGGGGTCTACAACATCTTCCGGTTCAATCCTGCCTGGCAGCCCTCCTGGCGGGATGGGGATGCCGATGGCGTCCGCGACGGTGCGGACAAGTGTGTGGCACAACCCGAAGTGGTGAATGGGTGGATGGATGAGGATGGCTGCCCCGATGACCTCCCCGTGCGGCTGACGGCGGAGGGGCTGGAGGTCACTCCTGCCATCTCCTTTGAGACGGACGGGGTGACCCTGGCAGCCGGGACCGGCCCCCTTCTGGAACAGGTCGCCAGGGCCCTGAACGAGCACCCGGAAGTGACGGGCGTGGCCGTGGGGGGATTCGTTCCTGTACCGGTGGGAGCACGAGGCAAGCCGGATCTGCTGGCGGGGGAGAGGAGGGCTTCTCAGGTTCGAGACGCTCTGACAAGCCGGGGGGTGGCGGCTGAGAGGTTGTCCTTGGTGGGAGGGACCACGGCAGCAACAGACGCATCGTTCCTGCGGGTGGAGTTCCGCATCACCGCCCGCGACCCCCAGAAAGTGTTGGCCGCGCCCGCCGGGGGGGTCGCCTCTGTGGTCAAGCCCCCCGACCTGGAGCATGCCCGACTGGTGCAGATCTCCAACGTGGTGGGAGGGGCCTTCACACCCTGGATCACCGCCCGGGGCAACATGGTCTACAGCCAATACACCGCCTTTGGCTGGAAGAATTATGGACTTGCCGGGAAGGAATTCCTGAATCGCATCGTGGACGACACCACCCTGGATTATCTGGCGTCTGCCGTGAAACTGGATGTTCAGGAGGAGATGCCCGGCTACCAGGAGCAGACCAGCAAGGTAGGGTTCTCCGGGGTGCATGTGCGTCCGCCCCTGGTGGTTCCCATCCTCTCCTTTGAGAACATCTCTCGCAGTCACATGGGGTTCAATGCCGGTCTCTACCTTCAGACCGACGATTACCTGGACAACGGCGGCGCCTTCCTCTACGCCCAGTTCGGCGAGGTTACGGTGGTTCAGGGGGGGCTGACCATCAAGAAATGGTGGCCCAACATCAGCCTGTTCGGGACCTACGGTCAGTACAAATACGACTATGCCTACAACTTTGATGAGGATGAGAACCCCGCCACGACCGACGATCAGTTCACCGGTGACATCAAGGGCTCCCAGTACGTCTGGGCGGGAGGCGTCGATATCGACATTCCCCTCAATCCTCTCTGGACCCTGTCGGTCAACCATTTCAGCGTTGGGTATGGCTTCCGAGGGCCTTCAGAGGGGAAAGCGTTCGAGCCCTACGCCTATCGAGCCCGCAACGAACTGGCCACGACCATCAGCAACTTCACCAATGAGTACCTGTACTCCTCCAACTTCCGTATCAACCCTCGGGGAGGGCGACGGTTCAACCTGAGTTGGGCGTTGAATTACACCGATGTGGTGTACGCCTCCACCAATGGAATCGAGGCGGACGACTATCAGCAACTCGGCAACACCCTCTTCAATGAGTTCCAGTTCCAGTACAACGAGTTCATCCCCATCGACATCAAGACCGCCAACAAGACCCTTGATCACTCCATACAGTTGGACTTCCTCCTCGGAGCCATGGACCGCAACGTGGGGTACGGGGATGAATTCCGGGCCGGTGGCGGCGGTGGCGTCAACTACCGCAACCCCTGGGCGTCCAACACCTTGTTCGCCGGGTATCCCTCCTACTCCCTGGCGGGGGAGACCATGATCATTCTCAATGCCGCCTATCGATTCCCCATTCGCAAGGATATCGACCGCAAGCTGGGAATCCTTTACCTCAACAGCCTCTATGGGCAATTCTTTGGAACCGTGGGGAACCTGTGGAGCTACAAGCTGAGAGAGGGAGCGGAGACCGGGGAACTGTTCGGCGACGATGTGGCCCTGGATCCTTCCGATGTGATTCGTGAAATCCCCTTTGTGGACAAGGCGAGCCAGAACGGAAACTACCTTCTGGTGGATGCTGGGGTGGAGCTTCGCCTCAGTGCAAACCTGTTCAATCGCTCCCAGTGGGATAGCTTCATCCGCCTGGCATACGGCTTCAACGAGATCGGTGGTTTTGGTGACGTGGACGGCGATGACATCTACACCAACACCGACGACCCCAACATCACCACCAACTCGTCGGAAACCAAGGCGCAGGGGCTCCGCTTCTACGTTGGCATCGGGACGGGCTGGTAATGGGAACTTCTTGGAGCATCCCCCCCAGAGATTCTTTGGGTGAGGGGAATGTTCGGAAAAAGAATCGAGGAAAGAGCATGCAACGTCACACTCGCCTTGCGTCTGGGAACCGGTGGCTGGCGTCTGGTGGGGCGCTCCTCCTGCTGGCATCCGGCTGTGGTCGCACCGTCACTGACGCTGGAACCAAGCAGATCGGAGTGGGGCTGGACCCAGGTACCGTACAGGCGACGCCCTCTCCCCGAGGAGGTCTGATTGACTACACCCTCATCGACATGCGGGGAAAATGGTTGGATCTGGGGTCCACCATCACCGGTCTGTATGGTGCGGGAGACGCCTTCACCTCCTCCCAGGATCCCTTCCGGGTGGTGGCAGGTTTCTCCTACGTGTTCACCCCAGGGTTGACCGCTGCCGACGAGTTGACCCTGGTCAGCCCCAAGGGCCCCGATGCAATAGGGAGCTGCTATCCCCTCATCAACAACGTGGGGCCCCTGGGAAGTTTCACCACCGTGGACCTGGGAGACAGTCTGATCTTCCAGGACAAGGCAACTGCGGGGGCCAAGACCCGCTTTGCCCTGGACCGCACCCCTACGGATTATCCCGAACGCACCTCGGACGTGTTCATCTACTACATCGGCAGCGCCCCATGGATGGCCCGGGAGTATCTCGATGCCGATCCCAGCGGGTGGGCCGGCGACCATCTTTCCGCCAACTGGGAATTTGGCCAGGAGATGGAGCTGGTTTTTGGCGGAGGCATTCCGCCCGAGACCGCCCCGGTGGCCTCCATTCCTCGTCCCAGCGACGCTGCGGATGAGCGAACCAACAAGGGAATCGGCCACCCCACCCTCTCCACTCCCGGAGCCCTGGAGGATATCCTGGTCAGCGCCAATGAAGGGGAGACCGGGGGAGAGCCCCTGGAGTTTGATGTGGAGACCGATGGCCTCTCCAGCCCCTGGGGTGGGGAGGCTCCTGGGGACGTTCTCCATGTGAAGTGGAGCCCCGGAGATGATTCCAGCGTGGTCACCCTGTCGATCAGGCTCCTGGGCTCCGTTCCAGAAGATGTGGCTACCGGGATTCCCTGTGCCTACGATCCCACCCAAACCTGTGCCTGTTCCACGGACGCGGAGTGCGATGGCGCCTTTTCCAGCAGCCAGGACGGCATTGAGGCCTTTGGCGCCAATTCCGGTCCTTTGGAGGACTGTGCCGATGGCATTGATGACGACGGAAGCGGCTGCAACTGCAACGATGGCCTCGACAACGACGGGGATGGGGGGTGCGACATCGCCGGTTGTTACGACGAGGACGGCAACTTCCTGCCCCCCGATGGAGAATGTCCCAGGAATTACCCCATTTCCACCTGCGACACCGACACGGGCTTCTGCCAGCCGGCAGGAGGAAGTCGAGATTTCGATGGCTTTGTTGGTGAACTGGTATGCACCGCCGCCGACTCTGGAGACTTCATCATCGGTGAGGCCGATCTGGCTTCCTTGACTTCCCGGGTCAGCATGGAGGCGGTGAGGGGAGCGATCCTCATCGTGTCTCGTACTTCGGAGGAGTTGATCCAGGTGCCCATGGTCCGCAACGAGACCGGAGGCGCAGAAGACATCAACCCCCTGCGGTTGCGAGCCACCCATATGGTTGTGGGCCGTCTGGCCTACGACGCCGGACAGTGACCGCCATGGAGCATCGGACAATGAACTTCAAGGTCAGCCAGTTGAACGTCCGGAGTGCCGTGGGGGGAGCGGCCGTTGCCATGCTTCTGGGAGGGGCCGGCTGCTCGGTGAGCGGGGACTATTTCTCCGGAGATCCTCCCCAGATCACCAGCATCACCCCCGCCTTTGAGGATGGAATCGCTGGATGCACCCCGGTTTTCATCGAACTGGAAGATCTCAGCGGATGCGACCGTCCGTCGGTGGTGTTCGGAAACCGCAACGCCACCGTGGTCGTTGAAGACAACCGGGAAGCGGTGGAGCAACTGTGTGGAGTAGACATCACCCTGCGGGACGACGCCATCGTGGCGGTTACCCCTCCCGGTCCCATCGCTACTGGCAAGGTGGATGTCCGGGTCGCTTGCGGCTCCGGCGTGGCGACCTCATCAGGAAGTGACGGCGGGGGGTTCGAGTACCGGGTGACCTCCGACATTCCTGGATCGGACCGGGAAGGTCCCGATTACGCCGGGTTGTTCGAGAGAGAGTCCGGCTCCTTCGTGCTCAACTACTTTGGAGATTCCATCTTCAGCGACACTCCCTTCGTGTTCGGATATGGCTTCCTCAACAGCCAGCCTGCAGCCCGAGGCTCAACGGTGTGGTCGGGGAATCAAGACAGCGTTTCGGCGGGGAAGGGGATCAAGGCCCAGATTCCTCCCCGCACCTTTGCGCCCCCCGATGTGGACCGTCTCCAGGCGGGGGATACCATTCGTTGGTACCGCAACCGCAACGGTCGTCGCGAGGAAGTGGGAGAGAGGGCCGGCGTGGCTTGGTTCCAGGTGTTCCAGACCGACGGAAGCTATTCCATGTTCAAGGTGGATGATGTCATCGGGACCTCCAGCTTTGCTGATGATTACGAGCCCTACCAGCTTCCCCTGGAGGATGCCATCGACCTGCCCTCGGGGTCCTATTACAGCCAGATCTGCCTGGAGACCTCCACAGGCGGCATTCCCGGTGGAACTCCTCAGGATTCGGATTGTCGGGACATCGAAACCTTCTCCTCCTTGGAACTCCAAGAAGGTTCCAATGTGGTGAACCTGCCCGAGCAGAACGGCCTGGATCTCTATTGGGATGAAGACATTCGTTACTACACCAACGACTACACCGGCACGAATTCGGTCCTGTTCGACTCTCCCTTGTGCATGGCCTACGGCGAGTCCAACTCCTATGGGGTGTACATCGCCGAGAAGGATTACGGAGCCCAATGCGGGGAAGGACAGACCACCCTTTCAGAAATGAACCGGGCGGGAGCCTTGACGGTTGCCCCCATTGACACCGCCACCCTCTCCAGCAACTCCTTCCTCCCCGATGGTTCCGCTCCGGACACCTACAGCGGTTTCCTCCATGTCGTCCCCGGTTCCCTGGATGGGGCCGGGTCCATGGACTGGGGCAATTACGACCCGGATGACGAAGCCACCTGCAACGGGATCCTGCTGCGCTGGGATCGGGGGGATGGCAACGACGATCTGGACGACGGGGACTATTACACCGTCACCATCCGCATGTGGGACGACCGGCTGACCAACAATTTCTTCGGAACCGCCGAGGTGTTTCGGCTGACCGCCTTTGCCTGGAACCGGGCCGGAGGCTTGTGCATCCCCGCTGAGGAATTGGCGAAGGCGCCCCCCACCTCGGTTTCAGTTTGGTTCCAGGCCCCCGACGACGAACAGGTGAACACCACCCGTTACAGCGGTTACGCCTACGTAGAGCGGCATCGCATCAACTCCATCCCCATGGACGACTTTGGCAACATGGTGGTGGACACCAAGAGCACCTGGATCACCATCTTTACCAATTCCAGCGATTGTGCTGACGGGATCGACAACGACGGCGACGGCAACGTGGACGGGAAGGACGCTGGATGCACGGCGACGGACGGATTCTTCGAATCCGGTGAAAGTGCCATCTGCGGGAACAACCGAGACGATGACGACGACGGTTGGGAGGATCTGGAGGATCCAGGGTGCGAAGACGAAGCCGACCAGGATGAGGGAGGGTTTGGAAAGACCGCCTGCAACGATGGCGAAGACAACGATGGAGACGGCCGGGTGGATTCGGATGACGGTGGCTGTGAAGACGGCTTCGACACCGACGAGTTCGATTCATGTCAGGACGGCCTGGACAACGACGGAGATGGCTGGCTGGACGAGGCCGATCCCGAGTGCCAGTTCGGCTCCAATCTGGAAGATGAAACCAACACCCTCTCCGGTTTTGAGTGCAGCGACGGGGAAGACAACGACAGCGACGGGCTGATGGATGTCGAGGACCCCGAGTGCGCTGCGGCAGGGGACGGGGCCTGGGACAGCGAGTCGGACGGTGCTCCCTCCGCCTGCAGCGACGGCGAGGACAACGATGGGGATGGCTGGATCGATGCTGGAGAGGATCCGGGTTGTGCCTCCGACCCCGACGGTGCCGATGAGGGCTCATCCCCCTGGCCGTGCGGGCCGGGTGCGTG
>CAYRTW010000106.1:0-17882 GCA_964426935.1 uncultured Rickettsiales bacterium | reverse complement strand
TTGGGGACCGACGGCACCACCCGGTCCATTGCCGAACTGCTGGCGGCGGCTCGGGGGCTGGAAACCCTTGGGCTGCGAGCATTTACATACACAGGAGGATACGAGGTTCCCCCCGTGACCCTCACCGGATCGGTCCGAGGGGATCTGGTTCACGTGGATCGAATCGTGGCGGTGGGAGAGATCGCCCTCTCGGATCATCGAAGTTCCCAGCCCACCGATGCGGAGATTGCCCGTATTGCTGCGGATGCACATGTGGCGGGGATGATGACCGGCAAGGCGGGGCTGCTGCATCTGCACATGGGGGATGGCCAGCGGGGACTGTCCCTGGTGGATCGTCTCCTGGAACAGACCGAACTGCCCCCCAGGGTGTTTCATCCCACTCACTGCAACCGAAATCCCTGGCTTTGGGATGAGGCTCGAATCCTGGCCCGGAGAGGGTGCAGCATTGACGTGACCGCGTTTCCGGAAGGGGAGGATGGGGATGGAACTCCTGCGGGAAGAGCCATCGCCGAATATCTGAAGGAAGGGGGAGAGCCCTCCCGACTGACCTTGTCCTCCGATGGCGGTGGGTGTCTGCCCCAGTTCGACGAGGATGGTTGCCTGCTGCGGATGGGGGTAGGGGCGTCTTCAAGTCTGCTGGAGGCGGTGAGAGGGGCTCATTCCTTGGGCATTTCCCTCGGGGAGGCTCTGGCAACCTGCACATCCAACGTAGCGAAGTTGTTTCGGTTTTCCAGTCGGGGGAGAATCAATGAGGGACTGGATGCTGACGTCGTTCTGGTTTCTGAGGGTCTGACCGTACAGGGCCTCCTGGTGGGAGGACGCTGGATGGTGAGGGACGGAGAGCCAGTGGTGCGTGGGATTTTTGAGGGTGGACCAGGCTGAAGTGCTCGAATGATGAGGAGGATCCGGCTTCTGACCTGCCTCTCTTGCAACCCCATCGTCACCGAATTACCTTGCGCGCCGGGGGAGCCCATCCCTTGAACGAGGTTCGGCCTTCGTCCATGCCATCGCCCACTGAGCCCGGAACCCGGGGTTTCATCATTCCCATCGGGGGCGCCGAGGACAAGGTCTCGGATCGCGCCATCCTCAAACGATTCGTGACCCTGTGTGGTGGCAGGGGAGCTCGCATCGCCGTCATCCCCACCGCATCCATGGAATCCGATACCGGAGAACGGTATGTGGAGGTGCTTCGGAAGACCGGAGCGGGCAAGGTGGATGTCCTGGCCATCGACCGTCGCTCCCAGGCGGATGACCCCAACATCCTGGATCGGCTCAATATGGCCAGTGGCGTGTTCCTGACGGGAGGAAACCAGCTTCGCCTGTCGACCATCCTGGGGGGAACCCTCACCGCCGTGGCCATACGGCGTCTCAATGCCCGGGGAGTTTCGGTGGCGGGGACTTCCGCCGGGGCGTCCTTTGTGTCCGAGCACATGATCGCCTTCGGGAAGTCGGGGACCAGTCCCAAGGCGGGGCAGGTCACGCTGGCTCCGGGGCTGGGGCTGACCAACCGCATCATCGTAGATCAGCATTTTCGCCAACGGGACCGGTTGGGGCGCCTGCTGACTTCCCTGGCCTACAACCCCTTTGCCATCGGTGTTGGTTTGGATGAAGACACCGCAGCGTTTCTGGGGCCTGACAACCGCATGGATGTGGTAGGTTCGGGGCTGATCACGATTGTGGACGTATCCAACCTCGAGCACTCTTCCATGGCCGAGGTGGAGGAGGACCAGCCCGTGCAACTGGTTGGCATCCAGCTTCATCTCATCGGAAACGGCGCCAGTTACCACCTGGAGACTCGAAAAGCGCGGTTGGCTGAGAAATAGCGCGCTGGCCCAGGTTCCCATCTTTGTGTCAGTGCCTCCTGAGGAGCGATCATCCCGACCCAGGCTGGCGAGGTAATCATTCCCTGAGCGCCGGGGATTCAGACCCCGTCTCCTGCCCAGGAAGGGCGTTGCCCGTTGAACCCCCCGCCCCAGGGCGGTATCCTCCATGCGTCACCGGCGATGTGTTCCGCGTCGCCCCTTCTACCCCGCCCAGGCTCGACATGCAGATTCTTGAGCAGCGCACCTATCTCGGTCCCAACCTATACGCCACGTTTCGGGTCATCCGGCTGACGGTGGATCTGGGGCCCCTGGAGGAGAGACCCTCGGCGACTCTTCCTGGCTTTGTGGATGGGTTGCTTGGGTTTTTGCCTTCCCTGGCAGGGCACGGGTGCTCCTATTCGGAGGAGGGGGGGTTCCTGAAGAGGCTGTCGGAGGATGGAGGGACCTGGCTGGGCCATGTCTTGGAACATGTGGCCATTGAGCTTCAGAATCTGGCCGGTACTCCGGTGACTTTTGGCAAGACCCGCAGCTCCGGGCCTCCAGGACAGTATCACGTCGTATACCAATACGAGGATGCCTGGGTGGGGGAACAGGCCGGACAACTGGCCCTACGGCTCCTTCATCACCTTGTCCCCGAGGAACTTCGGCCCGGAGTGTCCAACGAGGCGGAGTTCAACTTTCAAGAAGAGTTGGAGGGATTTATTCGGAGGGCGCAGCGACGTGCTTTCGGACCCTCCACCGCTTCTTTGGTGAAAGCCGCTGAAGAGAGGGGCATCCCCTGGCTTCGCCTGAACGAATATTCCCTGGTTCAGTTCGGCCATGGCCGCTATCAAAAGAGGATCCAGGCCACGGTGACCTCAGAGACGAGGCAGATCGCCTGTGACATCGCCTCCGATAAGGAATTGACCAATAAAATCCTCAACGATCTGGGTCTGCCCGTCCCCCGGCAGATGCAAGTGTATCGAGTCGAAGAGGCGGTAAGGGCGGCCCGGAAGCTGGGACATCCGGTGGTGGTGAAGCCCTTGGATGCCAACCACGGACGGGGAGTCTCCATCGGATTGATGACCGATGACCAGGTGGGGGTCGCGTTTCAACAGGCTCGGGAGCACAGCCGTACCGTTCTGGTGGAAACCTTCATCGAGGGATTCGACCATCGGATGGTGGTGGTCAACGGAGAGTTGGTGGCCGTTGCCAAGAGGGTGCCGGGACATGTGGTGGGGGATGGAGTGCATACTCTCTCCCAACTGGTAGATATCGTAAATCAGGATCCTCGCCGGGGAATCGGTCACGAAAAAGTGCTGACTCGCTTGGAGCTGGATCATCAGGCCCTGCGCCTGGTGGAAAAAGCCGGGCTGACGGTGGATTCGGTATTGCCGGTGGGAGAGACGTTTTATCTCCGATCCACTGGAAATCTCTCCACGGGAGGCACCTCCATCGACCAGACCGACGTTTGTCATCCCGACAATCGGGAAATGGCGGTGCGAGCGGTATCGGCCATTGGTCTGGACGTGGCTGGGGTGGATTTCTTGACCCCCGATATCTCCAGGAGTTACCGGGAGGCAGGGGGAGGAATTTGCGAAATCAACGCCGCTCCCGGGTTCCGCATGCACGTTGCTCCCTCCGAGGGCCAGCCGAGGGACGTGGCCGGAGCCGTGCTGGACATGCTCTTTCCCAAGGGAACTCCCAGCCGCATCCCCATTGCCTCCATCACGGGTACCAATGGGAAGACCACCACGGCGCGCATGCTCGCACACATCCACAAGATGGCTGGAGCCACGGTGGGTCTGACCACTACCGACGGGGTGTACATTGATGGAAGGCGGACCATGGAAGGGGACATGACCGGCCCCATCTCGGCGCGGATGGTGCTCAGGGACCCCACCGTTTCGGTGGCAGTCCTGGAAACGGCCCGGGGCGGGTTGCTGAGAGCAGGCATGGGCTATCGGCATCCTGATGTGGCCTGCTGCCTGAACGTCACCTCCGATCACCTGGGACTTTCTGGTATTGATACCGTGGATCAACTGGCGGAAGTGAAACGCATTCCCATCGAGGTGGCCCGGGACACGGTGGTTCTCAACGCCGACGATGAGCGCTGCCTCCTCATGGCGGACTACAGCCGGGCCCGCCACATCTGCTACGTGACCTTGAATCCGGCCAATTCCCTGGTGCGGGAGCACATCCGCGCTGGGGGAAGGGCAGTGGCTCTGGAGTCGGGAGTCAATGGACAGATGATCGGCTTGTATGACCGAGGCGCTCACATGCCTCTGTTATGGACACACCTGATCCCGGCCACCATGGAAGGAAAGGCGGTTCATAACGTTCAAAATGCCATGTTCGCGGCGGCCATGGCCCATGCCATGGGGGTCAAGCTGGACGACATCCGGCATGGTCTCCGAACCTTTGATTCAACGTTTTTCCAGTCTCCAGGACGAATGAACGTGTTCGATGGTCTGGGTTGGAAAGTGATTCTGGATTATGGCCACAATCCGGCAGCCATCGAGGCCATGTGCAAGCTGGTGGATGGACTGGTAGAGGGGGGAGTGCTGGGTCCCCATGGGCGGCGGGTGTGCGTCCTGGCGGCCCCCGGAGATCGACGCGATGAAGACATTCGAGAGGTGGCCGAGAGGGCTTCCCGCAGCTTTGACTTCTTCATCTGTCGCCGGGACGACAACACTCGGGGGCGGGCCGCCGATGAGGTCCCTCGCATTCTTGCCAAGGCGTTGCAAGATGCGGGGGTGTCCGATGACCGAATCCAGATCATTCCTGGGGAAGTGGATGCCTTGGATGGCGCCTTGAACTTCTGTCGCCCTGGAGACCTGCTGCTTGTTTTTGCGGACAAAGTGACCCGTTGTTGGAAGCAGGTAATCTACCACGGCGGCAAAGGCAGTGAGAAGGGGAATGGAAGCCCATCCCGTGGCCCCGCAGTCGAGGACGCCTCCCCGGAGGTGCCGCCGGAGACTCATCTTGCCGGGAATTACATTCGCGATGAGCGGGGGGTGCGCCTGGCCCGGGAAGATGCGGACTGATGCAACTTTCCGAGTCCCGGCGGGTCACCGGACCCCACCCCCTCCTGGATGGACCCGGAGGGGTGGCGGAGGGGACGTTTCTCCCTGAGGAGGACCGGGGGAGGGTTCTTCGGGAATGGAAATCACGGGCGGCCTGGTTGGCGGGGAAGCTGGGGTGGATGGGGGAGCCGCAGGTGCGCAGCTACAGCGGCGGAGCCACCTTGGGGATTCGGGCTCCGGATGATCAGCTTCTTGCCGCTTGCGGTGTTGTGGAATGGGCAGCGGGGGAAGGAAGCGTTGAGGCCTGTCCCACGGAGGAAGAGGTGGAGGCTTTGGCCCGGAGAGATGCCAATCCTCGTCTCCGGGCTTGTCTCAATTGGGCGGCTACCGAGGACATTCCGGCGTTTTCGGATGAAGATGGATTCACTCTCGGGCTGGGAAAACAGGGTCAGACATGGCCGACGGATGGTCTTCCTGAACTAAATTATTTGGAAAAATTCCGCAATGAAGCATTGAAACAAGCAACCTCCCGAGGCCGGATCGGCTCCATTCCGGTTGTCTATGTCACGGGCACCAATGGCAAGACCACCACCACCCGTCTTCTGGCACGCATGGCCCAGGAAGGAGGTTTTCGGGCGGGGCATACTTCCTCAGATGGGGTTCGTATCGGCGAACATTGGCTTTCCAAAGGAGATTGGACCGGGCCGGGTGCGGCAAGAAAACTCCTTCGGAATCAGGGGCTTGAATTTGCCGTGTTGGAGACTGCCCGAGGAGGGATGCTGCGGAGGGGGTTGGCGATGACCGGTGCCGACGGGGCCATCCTCACCAATGTCTCTGAGGATCATCTCGGGGAATGGGGCATCGAGACGGTGGAGCAGATGGCCGAGGTCAAGATGACCATTGCCAAAGGGGTCTCTCCCCATGGCTTTCTCCTGTTCAACGCCAGATCCCAAATCCTGGAAAAAGCACGGTTGAACCTGTCCTTTGCAGCGAGGCCAGCGGCGATTCGATTTTTGCGAGGACCCCGGCTGGAGGGACAGGAAGAGTTGCGGGTACCGATTCGAGGGTGGATCGAGGGAGAGGCCTTGTGGGTGCGAACCCGAAGTGGAGATTGTCGCGTCCTGCCCGTTGCCGATATTCCCATCACCTTGGGCGGTGCCGCCTGGCATAACGTGGAGAACGCCTTGGGAGCGGCCACCGCCGCTGCCCGGCTGGACATTCCGGTGGAGGCCATTGGTCGTGCCCTTCAGGGGTTTCGGCCCGCCCCTGAGGACAGTCCAGGGCGGACCAACCTGTTCACCCTGAAAGGTGCCTCGGTGCTGGTGGACTTTGCCCACAATCCCGACGGTTTGCGGCAGATGGTGGAGTTGGCGCTGCGGTTGCCGGCGAAACGTCGCATTGTGGTCATCGGTCAGGCGGGGGATCGGAGTGAAGGGGATTTCCGAGGGCTGGTGAAGGAGGCGGTGAGGCTGGCCCCCTCTCTGGTGGTGGTCAAGGAACTTCCCGGGCATCTCAGGGGGAGGCAAATGGGAGAGATTCCCGCCTTCCTGATCCGGGAATTGAGGGAAAGGGGGGTTGGACCAGACAAGATCCGGGCGGTGGAGGGAGAAATGGGAGCCCTGGATGTCATCCTAGAAACGCTTCGGCCGGGGGATCTGGTGCTCCTGTTGATTCATGAGGAGTGGGAGAGGGTGGTGGCCCGCCTGCGTGAGATCGGGGCTGTCGAGGGTGAGAAGGCCGAGCCGCCCGGGGAGTGGGCGTGACCCCTCCTTTCAGGTCTTGGGAGGCGTTGGGATGCACGGGATGCTCAAACCACTTCGTGAAGGAGTCGCCATGGGACGGATGAGCTGGCGGTGGGTGGGGGTGGCTGTGCTGTCCCTGGGGGTGGGCTCTCTTCTTTCCTGCCTGGCCCCTCCTTCCAACAACGGGGAAGGAGATGACGATTCAGGGGACGACGACAGCGACGGATCCCTGGTTTCTCTGACGGGAACCGTGGGCGGGGAATCCTTCCAACCAGTGAGCGGGTTCTGGTCCCTGGTGTCGGTGGGAGGAGAGACCCGGGTGGACGTGTTTTTTTCGGATCTGGCCGACTCCTGTACCGCCATGACGGCCTACTATCGGGGGGCGGCCGATGCGAATCAGGCTGTGGAGGATGGGACTCCTGCCGCAGAAGCTCAGGAGGAACTGGATGGGTATCTCGACGATCAGGGATTTGTTGTTGGGGCGAACGTCGCTTTTGTCGAACTTCCCGCCTCCTCCCCGGAGCAGGTTGTCGGTGACTGGGAGGCTGGACAGATTGCTGTGTTTATTGGGTATTGTTCAGATATCCAGATACCGGATGTGACCCCGGTTGGAGTGAAGACCGGATTTTCCTGCACCTATGCTGAGAACGGGTTGGTAGCGATTGCATCCTATCAAGATGAGTGGTTGGAGGGCTCGGGCGAAGTGGAATGGGAGGGCAACGACATTGAGTTCAGCTTTCGCCTTTCCTCTTGCCCCGAATTTGGCGAGGCCTTGGGAGAGCTTCTGGGGGAGTTGTAGCCCTCCTACATGCGTCCCGTTCTTCCACTTTGACACGGGGGAATTGTGACCCTTCTTCCTGTTCGTCCGTCTCTCCCCCATCCTTACTTCGACTTTCCGGATCGGTTTGTCACGTTGGCGGCGGGGAGGGTGCATCGGCTCCCCCTGCGCCTTCGGTACAAGGAGGCGGGTGAAGGTGAACCGCTGCTGTTGATTCATGGCCTCCAGACCACGTCCTATTCGTGGAGATACGTTCTTGCTGAACTGGCTCAAACCCATCGGGTGATTGCCCTGGACCTTCCTGGAGCGGGTGCGTCGGATCATCCCGCCGATCTGGGCTACACCCCGGTGAAGATGGCGGAGGTCCTGGACGCTTTTCGAGAGGGGCTTGCCCAGTCGGGGACCCCAGTCCATGCCTGGGACGTGGTGGGGAACAGCCTGGGGGGAGCTTATGCTGCCATGTACGGAACCCTTTTTCCCGAGAGGGTTCGCAGGCTGGTCATCATCCACGCTCCGGGGTTCATGAAGAAAGCACCGGTTCTGGGGCTGGAATTACTGAGGAGAGGGTGGGTGCCTCGGGCTCTCTCGGGGCTTTTTGGGCCTTGGATGGTTCGGGCGTTTCAGAAATACTCTCGTCCAGGAATCCTATCCGAAGAAGAAGTCGAGCAATATTCACTACATCTGCGGGATGCGGAAGGAAAAAAGGCTTTCTGGCACATCATCGTGGATGGGTTGGGACCGGTCCAGGCGGAGCGTCTTCCCGAGGCACTGGCAAGGCTCCGGTGCCCCACCCTGCTTCTCTGGGCGCGAAACGATCACCTGATCCCGGGGGAGACAGGGGCCCGTTGGAACGCGGCCATCCCTGGAAGCAAGTTGCAGTGGGTGGAAGATTCCTCGCACTTCATCCAGGTAGAGCAGCCTGAGGTGACGGTGAACTGCATCCTGGAGTTCCTGGGGAAGGGGTAGACATCCGCCGCCGAGTGCTCCCTCATTGGGAGGGGTCGAGGGAGGCCTCCAGGAAGGCGAGAATCTCCGCTGCGAAGGCGTCCCCCTCTTCCACGAAAGGAGAGTGGGCGGATTCAGGGAACAACACCAACTTCTTGTAGGCATCATCGGTGCCCAAGGCGGATAAAGCGGGTTCAGCAAGGTCCACCGGGAGGATGCCGTCTTTTTCTCCCCAGGCGATGAGGGTGGGCAGGGTCAAGGTCTTGAGTTGGTCTTCCAACTCAAGCTGGGTCACGTCGAAGTTGTTCAGGGTATGCAGGCCGTTATATACAGCAGAGAACAGGCTGAATGGGGAGCCGAAGAGAAGGGATGCCGAGGTGCCGGTGTCGGTTCCGGGGTGGGCGATAAAGCCTCCAGCGGCGCGGGTCCAGGCGTAATGACTCAGGAGGTTCTCCTGGTGGATGACCGGGACGGTCCCATAGAAGGCCAGGGCCCTCTCCCACTGGTCCACGTCCTCTCCGGCGTTGATGAAGGATTGGGCCTTTTGCATGACCCACTCCCTGGATAGACGAAATCCTTCCACCGTGTTGTAGGCGGGATCCACCAGGATCAGGGCCTGGAAGCGATCGGGCATGGCCGCAGCCGTGGACAGGGCGAGGGCCCCTCCCCAGCTATGGCCAAGGAGAAAAACCCTGTCTAAATCGTACTTCTCTCGTACCAGATCCACCACCAGACCCGCATCCTCACGGTACTGCTCAAAGGTCAGAGACTCAGAGGATGCGTTCCCTTGGGACGTTCCCGCGCCCCGCTGATCCCAGTAGACCACTCCGAATTGCTCCTCCAATGCGTCAAAGGCGGGGAGTTGGGAGAGGGGGAAGGCGCTGCCGCCTGGGCCGCCGTGGATCACCACCACCAGGTTTCCGGATTGGGTGGCTCCTTGCACCCAGATGGGGAGGTCGGCGCCGTTGCTGCGGAGGTAGAAGAAATCGCCGTCGGTCAGACACCCTCCCAAGAGAAGGAGGATGGCCAGGACGGGGAGTTGGAAGGAGGGGAGGGGCCGCCCGGAAAGAAAGGGGAAGGACCTCATTGCTTGACGCCGGTGGTCGCATCCCACCACAACGTCACTCCCAGAGAGGTGGCCAGATGGGCAAGCGTGCCGTCGTTATAAGGAGCCTGGCCGAATAGAAACACCCTCCCCCATATGGAAATGGGGGCATGGTTGCCATGGCGCAGGTCGCCGCCAATTCCCCAGAGCAGCAAGGGCATGAGGTGGGATCGACCGGTGTCGGCGACCTCGGTGAAGGTCCCATCTTCGGCGGACTGGTAGGTGGGAGCACCCAGAAAGGAGTGGAGATATCCCAAACCGATCCCCGCTTCCACCATGAATCCACCCCGGGAAATCAGGCGGGCATCCAACTCGACGGTGGCAAAGAGGTTGATGGAGTGGCGGACCTGACCCCACATTCCCCCCGACACCCCCGCGGCCATCGAAGCGTCTCCAACTCGCGCAAAGGCCCCTTCGGTGCCAACAGTGAACCCAGGGTGGGTGAAGAATTCTCCAAACCAGGCGGCACGAAGGGGAGGGGGAGAGGCTTCGACGGAAATCGGGGCCATCTCCCACAGAAGGCAGGAGAAAAACACCAAAAAGAGAGGAAGACTGGGGAGAGGAGAAGTAGGGCGAGACACCCGGACAGCTTTACTTGAGGGTCTTCAAGTAGGCAATGATTCCGTCGATGTCGGTGTCGGTGAGCTGCCCTTGGAAGGCAGGCATGGCGGGGGGGTACCCCTGAACCAGCTTGGCGGCCGGAGTGAGCAGGGACTCCTTGATGTAGGCATCGTCCACGGTGATGGTGGAGTTGTCAGCAAGAACCTCGCTGCGACCAAAGATCCCCTTGAAGGTCGGTCCCACCCGCTTGGAGCCGTCGAGGGAGTGACAGGCAAGGCACCCCTTTTCGGTGTAGAGCTTCTCTCCCAGGGCTGGGCCACCGGTGGCGACAACCGTACCTGGCGGGAGGGGGATGTCGATGACGTTCATCGGACCCAGGAGGGCGGGGGTCTTGGCCACTTCTGCCATGGCCACGGTGATGGGGATCTCATACAGCCCCACGTCCTTGTTGATCACCCCATAGGCCCCCAGTCTTTCCCGGGCCTTGGCCTTCACTTCCTGGATCTTGGCGCCAGAAAGTCCGGTATGGGGCTCTTGAAGCGAGTCCACCAGGGGACCCGCTGACACCTTTCCCAGGCCCGAGAAGGCGAGGGCAAGGACCCCGATGAGCACCAAGAGACCGAGGGACTCCCGGATGAGCTCACCCGGCTGGGGATGGGACGCATGATGGCCGGAGCTGCTCACAGCTTGACTCCTTGGAGGAGGCTAGAAGTTCTCAAAAGCCAATGACTCGGAGAGCCGGGGATCCCGGGTAGGGATCAGAGGTGCTCGCCGCATCAGGGTCAGGACGGTGCCCATGTAGATTCCACCGACTCCCAGCATGGCCAGGAGATCCATGGGGCCGAAGGCCACCCCCGCAGTGTCGAAGTTGGGCTTCACTGCGTAATACAGATCAATGAAGTGCATGAACAAAATCCACGATGCCCCGACGAACAGAGTGGCGCGGTTGCGTTTGATGGTCCGAGGCAGGAGGAAGAAGAAGGGAATGACGAAGTGTCCCACCATCAGGAAGATGCCCATGTTCTCCCATGAATTCCCCATTCTCATCTGGAAATACACCGTCTCCTCTGGGATGTTGGCGTACCAGATGAGGAAATACTGGGAGAAGCTGATATAGGTCCAGAACACCGTGAAGGCGAAGCAGAGCTTCCCCAGGTCGTGGAAATGCTCCACCGAAACCACCTCGGACAGGAGCCCCTTGCTCTGCATCCGCATGACGAGGACCACCAGGAGTGCGTAGGTGGAGACCAAGCCACCTGCAAAGAACCACACCCCCCACATCGTGGAAAACCAGTGGGGATTCAGGGACATCACCCAATCCACTGCGGCGAAGGTCATGGTCAGCGCGAAGGCGAAGGTCCCCGGAGCGGCGACAATCTGCATCCGGCGCGTATGGGCAGGATCCCCCGTCTTATCCTGAGCGACGCTTTGATTTCTGAACCAAACCGAGAGAAGGATCCAGGTCAGGAAATAGAAGGCAGCCCGGCCATAAAAGAAGCCTGCGTTCAGATAGGGTTCCTTCCACTTCAGGATGGCATCGTGGGCCACCGCGTCGTGATGGCTCCAGTGATAGAGATCGTGCATCCCCACGGCAATGGGAATGAACAAGAGGACAAAGACCCCCACCGCCGCCGACAGGTTCTCAGCGATGCGTCGCACCACCACGCTCCAACCGGAGCGCGAGAGGAATTGCACCATCACAAAGAAGAGACTGCCCAGGGCGATGCTCAGGAAGTACATGTATGCGACCAGGTAGGACGAATACATCTGCTGGGGCTTTCCCATGCCCAAGGCAAAGGTTCCTCCAATTCCCAGAGCGCCAAGAACGAAGGCCACCATGGGCAGGCGGGCCCAAGAGTGGCCCGCACCAATGCGGAGCTGCTCGTCCCCAGGCAGGGTAACTCCATGTGCCGCGCTCATTTCGTCTCCTCTTTCTTTGTCCACCCGTTCTTGGTGGCCACCTCAGCGGGGACCTGCTCAAAGCTGGCGTACTCTCTCACCTGCAGGGCTCTGACATAGGCGGCGATGGCCCAGCGATCCTCAGCAGGCACTTGGGCTGCGTACCCCGGCATGCTGCGGACTCCGTTGGTGGCGACGTCGTAGATCTGGCCCACGGCCAGTTTTCGAAGGCGGTCCTGATGGTAATCAGGAGGAGGAGTGTAGCCCCTCTCCACCACGGTCCCCTTGCCGTGACCGGTCTGGTCGTGGCAAGGGGCGCAATAGATGTCAAAGCGGGCCTTGCCTCGGGTCATGAAGGCTTCGTCCAGCACCAGCGGGGAGCCGTTGCGATCCATGGGGAGGGTCGTGGCCCAAGAACCGTCGGCGTTCTTGCCCTTCCACAGATGGGGGTCATCCCGCCTCCCATTTCCGGCCATGTGAATCACCGTCCCCGGCACCGGTGGCCGCATGGCCCGGCCATCTTTGAAGAAGTCGTTGGGCTCTTGGGGATCGAAGCGGGACTGCTGGTCCATGTTCTGGTTGGGGTGGATGGGGGGCTCCCGAGAAACCGTCCCCCGACACCCGCTCAACAGGGATGCACCCAACAGGAAGCCGAACGCTCCCACACAGGTCGCATGACGAAGGAGGGGACCGAGAAGGGTCATCTTATGCCTCCACCAGTTCGACATGAGCGGCTCCCAGACCTTCCAGGAACCGAGGGGTCTCCTGTCGATCAAACCGGGGGTCGTCGGCGGCGATGGAAATGAAGAAGGTATCGTCGGTCGAGCGCTCAAAGCGCTCCGACTGGAACAGGGCGTGGTAATGCTGGGGAAGGCGATTCAGGAACAGCATTCCAATCAAGGTCCCCAGAGCGGTAAACAACACTCCCAACTCAAAGGTCACCGGCATGAACGCCTGCCAACTGAGCAGGGGTTTTCCGCTGATGACATGGGGAGAAGCGACGGTCGCCACCCAAGCCTGAAGTCCGAATCCACAGGCCGCTCCCACCATCCCGCTCGCGAAGGCGATGAAGGGGACCCGGGAGCGGGGGAGACCCATGGCCTTGTCCAGACCATGCACAGGGTAGGGAGTGTGGGCATCCCACACGGTGAACCCGGCGTCCCGCACCTGCTCGCAGGCGCGATAGATCTCCGCTGGAGACTTGAACTCGGCAAGGAGCCCGTATGGCTTGGCAGTATCCATCAGTGAGAGCCTCCCTGCGCGGCGTGCAGTTCACCGTGACTCGCACTACCCGGGGGGTGATAGTGGGGATCGGCTTCGGGCATGACCGCTTTGACCTCGGCGATGGCCACGATGGGAACGAATCGAACGAAAAGAGTGAACAGGGTGAAGAAGAGACCAAAGCTCCCCAGCAGGCATCCTACGTCCCAGATGGTGGGGCTGTAGTAGTCCCAGGAAGAGGGGAGGAAGTCGGCGGAGAGGGAGGTGACGGCGATGACGAACCGCTCAAACCACATCCCGATGTTGATGAAGATGGAGATGATGAACACGAACACGGGGGAAGTGCGAAGCTTCTTGAACCAGAAGAATTGGGGAGAGATCACGTTGCAGGACACCATGGTCCAATAGGCCCACCAGTAGTTCCCGAAGGCTCTGTTGTAGAAGGCGAAGGACTCGTAGGGGTTGCCGGAGTACCAGGCCACGAACATCTCCATGGCGTAGGCGTACCCCACCATGGAACCGGTCACCAGGCAGATCTTGGCCATGTTCTCGATGTGGCGCACCGTGATGAGATCCTTGAGGTTGAAGATGACCCGGCAAGGAATGAGGAGGGTGAGCACCATGGCGAAGCCGGAGAAGATGGCTCCGGCCACGAAGTAGGGAGGAAAGATGGTGGTATGCCAGCCGGGAATCTGGGAGACGGCAAAGTCGAAGGACACGATGGTATGGACGGAGAGCACCAGGGGAGTGGAGATGCCCGCCAGGATCATGTAGGCCGACTCGTAGTTCTGCCAGTGGCGCTGGGAGCCACGCCAGCCCAGGGAGAATCCACCATAGAGGACCCGGGCCAATTTCCCCTTGGCCCGATCCCGCATGGTGGCGAGGTCGGGGATGAGGCCGGTGTACCAGAAGAGCAGGGACACGGTTCCGTAGATGGACACCGCAAACACGTCCCAGAGAAGGGGGCTGCGGAAGTTGGGCCACACGTCCATCTGGTTGGGGATGGGGCCTACCCAGTAGAGGAGCCAGATTCGCCCGACGTGGATGGTGGGGAAGGACAGGGCACAGGCCACCGCGAACAGAGTCATTGCTTCGGCGGCTCGATTGATCCCGGTACGCCACTTCTGTCGAAACAGGAACAAGACCGCAGAAATGAGAGTACCGGCGTGACCGATACCGACCCAGAACACGAAGTTGACGATGGCCCAACCCCAGTCGACCGGGTTGTTCAGTCCCCAGATTCCCACTCCCTCCCAGACCAGATAGGCAACGCTGATGCCATAGATGCCCAGGAGGGTGAGGGAGAAAAGAAGGGCCAGCACCCACATCTTTTGGGTAGGGGCCTCGATGGGCCTGGCCACCGTCTCAGTGATGTCGTGGAAGCTGTTGGCGCCGAGGACCAGGGGAGCCCTCCGGTCAACCGCGTCTTCGAGCTGCTGCGCTTCGGTATAGACCGTGGTCGCCATGGTCAGACGAGCTCCGGATTGGGGTTGCGAATCTTGGCCAGGTAGCTGGTGCGGACATGGAGGTTGAGTTCGTTGAACAACCCGTAGTTGCGCGGCTCTTTCTTGAGTTTGGACACTCGGCTCTCCGGGTCGTTGATGTCTCCGAAGACGATGGCCGATGCCGGGCATGCCTGAGCGCAGGCGGGGGTGATGGCCCCGTCCTTGACGACACTTTCCCCTCTCACATGGGCCTCAATCTTGGCTCCATTGATGCGCTGCACGCAGTAGGTGCATTTCTCCATGACGCCGCGGAACCGGACGGTCACGTCGGGGTTCCTCTGCATGATGGCCAGAGGGCGGGCCTCATCGCTTTCCCGGCTGAAGTTGAAGAAATTGAAGCGCCGCACCTTGAAGGGGCAGTTGTTGGCACAATACCGGGTGCCGATGCACCGGTTATAGGCCATGTCGTTCAATCCCTCCGGGGAGTGAATCGTGGCGCCTACCGGGCAGACCCCTTCGCAGGGAGCGGTCTCGCAGTGGGCGCAGGCCATGGGCTGCAACACCGCTTCGGGGTTGTCTTCGCTTCCCGTGTAGTAGCGATCCAGGCGGATCCAGTGGAGTTCTCGCCCGTTCAGGACGCGCTCCTTCCCGACCACCATGATGTTGTTTTCAGCCTGACATGCCACCGCACAGGCGTTGCAACCGGTGCAGGAGTTCAGGTCAATGGTCATGCCCCACTGCTGGCCACCGGTTTCATTGGGGGGCTGCCACAGGGACTTCGCGTGGCCCTTCTCGATGACCTCGTATTTCTCTACGAAGGCGGGCTCCTTGGCGAACTCCTCCAGCGAAGCTTCCCGAAACACCGGACGAGGTTCCCAGCCCTCGGCGGGTTCCATGCGGCCATGGTCCTGGGTGGTGGCCAACTCGTAGGTTCCGCCAGCCTTCTTGACCGCCGCTCCGCTGGCAAACCAGGGGGAGGCCACGCTGCGGAGGGGGAAGACGTCCACCCCAACCGGGCTGTATTCGTCAACTCCGGAGAGGGCAAGCCGTCCCCCGTACGTCCTGCCGTACCCCAGGGGCAACACCAGCACGTCGTCCGCAGTGCCGGGTGCGACGAAGACAGGAATCTTCACGGACCGGCCGTCGACGGTCAGGGTCACCACGTCGGCGTGGATGGTACCGGTGCTGAGGGGAGAGGCCACCCCCAGCTTGCGAGCGGTGGCGGCGCTGATCAGGGCGGCATTGTCCCAGGTCAGCTTGGTCATGGGATCGGGAAGCTCTTGCAGCCAGCCCAGGTTGGCATATCGCCCGTCATAGACGGATGCATCCAACAGGAAGTCCACTTCCAGGCCATCGCCGACGGCGGGGAAGGGAAGAGAAGACGCGAGCCCATTCCAGTCGTTTACCGGGGAGGCGGGGAGAGTGGGTTCCCCTTTGGTCACCGCTGCTTCCACTTGGGGAGGGGCAGGAGCCTGAATGACACCGTCATTGAGCCAAATCGCCCACAGGGCTTCGAAATCCGCTTCAGACAAGGCGCCCTTCCAGGTCTCCCTGACCAGCTCATGGCCGGAGGCAGCGCTGGCCGCCAGGAAGTGACCCAGGACTTCGATCTCGGAACGGGTCTCAAACAGGGGGGCGATCAGGGGCTGGACGATGGCAGAGGTACCCCCTTCGGTGGTGAGGTCTCCCCAGGCTTCCAAGGAATGGCTGCGGGGGATGTGCCAGGTGACCACCTGGGAAGTTTCGTCGGCGTGATCGCTCAGGTGAACCGAAACCTCCGCCTTCTTGACGAGGTCGGCGAACCCCAGATCCGCCGGAGCGGTATAGGCGGGATTGCCGCCCAGGATCAGCAGGGTCTTGACCTGCCCCTCCTTCAGGGACTCGGCCAGTTCCGACAGGGAGCCGGTTTCGGAATGCTCCGGCCTGACAAAGGAAACCGTCGTTCCCACGTTGCCCAGGGCCATGTTGAGGAGGGCCCCCAGAGCGTGAACGGCAGCGGGTTGCCTCTCTCCCACCAGGATCAGGCATTGCCCCTTGTGGGCCAGCAAATCCTTGGCTACTGCCGCTGGCCACTTTCCGAAGTCTGCTCCTCCAGTGAGCTTGCTGACCACCGACTCGGCGCCGGCGGGAGCGGTTCCCCCTTGAGCAAAGACCTGGGAGGCCACCGCAGCCAGGAAGGGCCCCACCTGAGCCCCCTTGAGGCGCATGCGATGATCGGCCATGGCCCCGGTGAGACTGAAGGACGGCTCCACCACGTACAGACGGCTCAACTCCGCAGAGGTGCCCTCGACACGTCGGCCTTCGGCAAACTCCCGCGTGTTGCGAACCCGCTCTCCCTCTGTCCCCAGGAAGTTGGAATCAGCGGCGAGAATCACCTTGGCCTTGCCGGGATGGTGAACGGGCAACTGGCCCTTCATCCCCGCCAGGGCCATGCCAGCCGAACCATTTTCGGGGAAGGAAAGATCGTGGCGATAAAAGCGAACACCGGGCCGGGCCGTCTTCCACGCGGCCACCAGGCGGTTTCGGGTGGGAGAGGGCAGGTGCTCCATCAGCACCGCCACACCCTCTCCCGACGGGGAAGCAAGGCGGGGAGCCACCGCTGCGTCGAAGTCCTTCCAGGTGCTGGCTTTTCCACCCTGAAGGGGGGTGCGGCTGCGGTCGTCGTCGTACAGGGAGGCCACCACCGCCTGGGCGAAGGCATCGGAGCTGCCCATGGAGTTGGGATGACCGGGGTTTCCCTCGATCTTGGTGGGACGACCCTCCTGGCTTTCCACCAGGAGACCCAGGACCGACCCCCCCACCCAGGCAGCGGTGGCGTAGTAGACGGGCTTGCCCGGAATCAGGTCTTCGGGGCGCTTGCCATAGGGGACGATCAGCTCTTGAGGTTTCCGGGCCAGATCCGCCAGGTCGCATCCGGTGAGGGTGCTGGCCGCCACGGTTGCCGTCGCCGCCGCCCCGCCCAGGAACCCGCGACGGGAAAAACCGCGTTGGCTCTCGAAATCCCGGATTCCGTTGGGGGATTCCCGGTTGGAGAGGGTGACCAGCTCGGGACTTGCCGACCGCTCGTCCAGGCTGCGCCAATGGGCCTTGCCGTTGTCGTGAGGAAGGTGTTGGGTCATCGGTGGCATCCAGAGCAGTGCTCGGGGGGATTCAACGGGCGCTTCCGCTCAGGGTCTTTGGAGGGATCGTAATGATGCGACTCCTCAGACTCGGTCCAGGCCATGTTGGTGACCTGAGAGGGGGGGCGGAGATTGGGTTCGGGGTCGCGATGGCACTGCAGGCACCAGGACATGCTCAACGGCTTGACCTGGGCAACTTCTTCCATCTGGTCGATGCGGCCGTGGCAGCTCACACAACC
>CAYRTW010000105.1:0-18097 GCA_964426935.1 uncultured Rickettsiales bacterium | reverse complement strand
AGCCATGCGGCTCTGCTTGACCAGATCATCGTTGGTGAAGTGGCTGCCCATCCACGCCCCTCCCATCATGGAGCCCGGCACCTTCACCACCCGTTGCACCTTGGGCAGGTAGTTCCAGATGTTCTCAGCGGAGCGGAGGGTGCCGGTGCCGCGTTCCTTTTCGGGAGAGAGGATGCGGACCATGGCCCGATCCTTGCCCTTGTTCCACACCTCCAGGGACATCTCTCGCCGGTACTGAGCGGTGGCCACCTTCATGGTGAGGCGGGCGTGGGAGGACTCCCCCCGGAATAGATCGTCCACCCGGTCAAGAATGTCCTTGGGAGAGGCGGCAGAAGCGGCACCGACGGGGCGAGGAGAGGCGACGGGGAGGATTCCGATTCCGCATCCCATGATGACGGCAGCGAACACGCGGGCTTGAAGGTTCATGGCGAGTCCTTTGTAGAAGCGCGGAGAGATGACCACGGCAAAGTATGGGAAAAGGACACACCGAGGGCTCCCGTCTTCCCTGCCCGGGGCGGCTTCTCGACGGAAGACCCTCACGGGACCTTGAGAGTGGTGGCCAGGGAGTAGTTGGGCTCCCGGAACGGGGGGAAGCGGACCCCTTGGATGGCACTGACCAGACAGGAGACCAGAGCGGGGTCGGTCTGGGCCTTTCCTGCCACCTTGGCGGTGTTCACCACGCCGTCAGGACTCAATTGAAGACGGACGATCACCGCATCTCCGGGGGCGAGAATCCCCCGAGCGGGGGCGGTGGCCAGGCACCCCCTCACCCCAGGGGCATCGGTGATGAGTTCGCTGACCTTGGAGGGAATCACGTCAGAGGCAGCAGGGAGAGGGGAGGCGTCTGCAGGGGGAGTTGGGCCTTCGGCGGGAGGGGCAGGTGTTCGTTGCGGTGCGGCGTTACGAGACGGGGGACGGGGAGGAGCAGGTCGGACTTCCCGAGGTCGGGTCAGGGGAGGAGGAGCCGCTGCAGCGGGAGGCGGGGCGGTGGCAGCGGGAGGCGGGGCGGTGGCAGCGGGAGGCGGGGCGGTGGCAGCGGGCGCGGGAGGGAGGGGCGTTTGGGAAGCCGGAACGTCAGAGGCGCTTTTCTCGGGAAGAGGGGGAGGGAGGGCTTGGGAAGGAGGGGAGGAGATCTCCATGGGGGAGTCCTCTTCGGCCCCCCGGCGGGTTGACCACAGAACGACCAGGAGGAGCAGGACCAGCACGCCTCCTGGAACCCATCGCGGGAACGAAGGCTTGGAGGCCACAGGAGGTCGAGAGCCGATGGCTGGCGCCTCCCATGGGGGTTCGTCTTCTCCCAGGGTGGGGGCCTCCAGAAAGGTGACGCCCTGAGCCAGGGCCTCGGGAGAGACAGGGAAGGGATCCCTCAACGGGGAAACCCCCATCAGGGTAGGCTGTTCGGAGAATCCTCCTTCCTCCGGGGGTGGAGGCGGTGGAGTCGGTGGGCGGGCAGAGGGGACGGCCGGAGGAGGAGCGGGTGGGGGTGCCGGAGGAGTCGAGGGGTGGACCGGAGGAATGGCAGAGGAGGAAAGAGCCCGGGGAGGGACCTCGGGAGCTCCGAACTGCCGGGGAGGGAGGGGAGTTCCCGGGCGGGGCGCGGTGAACCTTGGGCTTCCTCCCGTCCGCTCCGGCAGGGGGGTGATGTGCTCCAACGTCTTGAGATAGACCGGCATTTCCCCGGAATCCTCGGGGCCTGACCGGGGAGGAGCGGTGGTCAGCCACAGGCTTCGTTCCTTCATCCAGCGCCTCAGGTCAGCGGGGTCAGCGTCGGGAGCGATGCGGGCCTTCAACTGGCGGGTCCACTCCAGGCAGGAGGCAAAACGGCCGTCCGGGCGCCTCTCCAGGGCAACGGAGAGGGCTGCCGCCAGGGCTGGGCTGCGGGAGGCGGAGGTTCGTCGAGCCGGTCCGGTCAGGCAGTCGGCAGCGGCGCGCTCCGCCAATTCGGGAGTAGGGCCAGGAAAAACCGGTGTTCCGGTCGCCGCCTCCGCCACCATCACCGCCAGGGCAAACTGGTCACTCAGTTCGTCAGGGACGGTGCCGTTCAGTGCTTCTGGGCTTTCATAGCAAGCTATGGGAGACGGGGAGGGAGGGAGGTCTTCTTGGAAGCGGAATCGCCCCGAGTCCTCCATGACGAACCGTTCAGGGCGAAGACCCCCGAAGCGGCCTCGCGCCTGCCGTGCCTTCAGGGCCTCCAGCAGGGCTTCCGCCAGGGAGGCCACCACCCTCAAGGGGAGGGGGGAACCTTCGGGATGAAGAAGGGCGCGCAGGGAGGGGGAAGAAGGGGGTGGATGCGAGAGCACGGGGCCCCATTACCAACTTGTGGGCGTCTGCACAAGTCAGGGCGCCGACATCGGGTGAGAACGTTGAGCTTTCAGCCCGTCTGTTACGAAGCAACCGCCTGGCCGGATCCACCGGAAGGTCCGGGGCGAACGGACAAAGGGTCACCGTTCCAGGAAGAGAAAGGTCGGCCGGGTGCCAAGGGTGATTCGCCCCTGCAAGGGTTCCAGTGGGTTGAGGATGGCCTTGGGATCGTCGGAGAGGGTGACTCCCATGGCGTGCTCTTGCCCCACCAGCTTCATGAGGTCCACGGCCGATTCCCCGGCGGTGTCCCAGGCGATCACCGCGTCTGGCTGACCTTGACGCTGAATCCGGTATCCAAGCCCACCAGGCAGGGCCTCCACCCGGGAGGCGTCCCTCAGCACCTCGTTGAGGCGTGCGAAGGTTGCTCCTGCCGGTTTGAGGTTTCTCTCCGGGCATCCCAGGAGGGAGCGATTGTCCCCTCCGCCCCCGGGAGGGCCCATTCCCGGGCGATCCCCCGGGCGCCTCCCTCCTGGACCTCCCCCTCCCTGGGGATTGCTGGTCTCCTCTCCACCCCGGGCCATCTGACCCCCGCCTCGGGGGCCCCGTCGACCCCCCGGAGGGCCGTCGTCCACCGGGTCGGGAGCTCCTTCGCAGGTGAACATCCCACACGTTCCAAATGCCCTCCACATGGGGTTGCTGGGGCGGCGTGGGGTGTCCTCCAGGGCGAACCAGAAGATGCGCTCCACCTTGCCACTCCCCAGCAAGGCCAGGGTCCACTGCACCATCTCGTTGGCTTGCCGGGAAGGAGTCCAGCCGGGGCGAGCGTCTTCGGCGCTGGGAAGCCCCAGCTCGGTCAACCACACCGGCAGATCCCGCCCCGCCAGCTTCCGAATCCAGTCGATGCGATTCAGCAGGGCGGGGAGATCCCGGTTGTAATCATGGAGAACCAGACCATCCACCAGCTTGCCGGCACCGCCTCCATCCAAGGAGAACAGGGTCTCGGCGTACTGAGTGGGAGTGAAGGTCATGCGGTTGGCCTGCATCCCAGCGATTCCTGGAAGCAGGCGGGCATGGGGATGGGCCTCCTTGAGAACGGGCCGGGTGAGCTTCAGGAGCTTGTAGTAATCCTGGGGGCTCTGCCATTCCCGACCCAGGCCATGGCAGGTGCCGTAGTGGAGGTCCACCTCATTATCCAGCTCGTACCAGAGGATGGGGCGGACAAGGCCAGGGGCGTCGTCGGAGCCATCTCCGTCGTAGCGTTCAACAATGGTGTGAACGTAGCGCCGGTAGTCCTCTTCCTCCTGGGGGGTGGCAGGGTAGTAGGTAGGGGTGTGATAGACCCCAGGATCGTTCTCGCAGTGGGCGTTTCCCTGGGTCCTCCCGATGACGAGCAGGATGTCCAACCCTGCCGCCTGTAGATCGTGGATGTATTTGTCCTGTACGGCGAGATCCCCGCCGTTTCTCTTCAGGCTGGCCTCGTCGAAGTAGGGGTAGTTGATGGTGTTGTGGCGATACCAGGTGGCACCCACGGTGCGGACCCTTTCCAGATCCTCGTTCACCCTTTCCTGATACTGGGCGAAGTTGAAGTGCTTCTGGAGGAGGAGGGGGACCTCGCCGATGCCGGTGGACAAGCCGATAGGGTTGGAGGAGGGGGAGATTCCGGTTTTCGGTGACGCCACCGAAGAGGGGCGCGGGGCCTGGGGAGGCGAGGTGGCGGAGGTCGCAGGAGAGGACGAGGAGGGTGAGGGAGGGGGAGACTCCACCAGGCGAGACGCGGCCATCCAGGCAAGGACACCGGCAAGGAGGGCGATCATCGTGGCTGCGATTCGGTGCTGGGTCAGGGTCATGGTTGCCTCGGGGCGAGAGCAGTCGCCCAAGGGGGTTCACCAGGGAACCACCGGTTCATCATACGCCCTGGGGAGGTGGAGTCGGAAAATCCCTGCCTCCTCTTCGCTTCCTCGGGCGGGAGAGGGGTGCCCCGATGGAACGAACACGGCTTCTACCGGTCATTGCGTGGGGTCACCACCGGACGTAAACTCCATGGCGGGTTTCGGGATTCCTTGGAGTGCCTTGTTTTGCCCGGTTCTGTTGTCGGAAATCCGGTTGACCATGCAGGACGCGAGGTCGGGATAGATTCCCCGTCCCGTTCGTCATCACTTGGAGAGATCATGCGAAAGACCATCGCGGGGGGGATGCTCGCGGGCTGGGGAATGTGGGTGTCGGGCGGAGAAGCCCAGGCTGCCACACTGACCGTAGGAGATGGTGGGTACGACACCGTCGCCGCTGCGGCCAACGCCGCTCAGGACGGAGATACCGTCGTGGTGGATCCGGGCACCTGGACCGGCATGGTGAGGGTGAAGAAGAGGATCACCTTGAAGTCCCGGGACGGGGCGGAGGTCACCACCCTTCTCCCCCCAGCCTCTTCGGGGATCCTGTTCGTGGAGGCCCAGGGGCAAGGGGCGGTCATTGAGGGATTTCGTTTCACCGGCGGGGAGGGTGGATTTGGAGGAGGAGTTCAGATCGAGGGGGCCTCAGGGGTGACCGTTCGGGACTGCATCTTCGAGGGCAATCAGGCCAGCTCGGGGGCGGGGCTCTATGCTCAGGGGTCGCCAGGCTTGCGGGTGGAGGACTGTGTGTTCGTGGGGAACGCTGCCGGGACGGATCACGGTGGGGGCCTGTTCGTTCGTGACGGGGATGTGGTGGTTTCCGGGGGTCTTTTTGAGAACAACCGCTCGGAGGGAGTCGGCGGGGGCATCGCCTCGGTGGAGGCCAGCGTCTTCATTGAGGGTGCGGTTTTTACAGCTAATTCAGCGGGGGACGCCGGCGGCGGTGTGGCGGTTCAGGATGGGTCGGGGATTCTGGTTGACCTGACCTTTGAGTACAACAGGGCCGACGGGGGTGGAGGTGGTGGACTGGCGTTCACCAACAGCTACGGCCAGCTTCATCGAAGCCTGTTTTTCGAGAACACCGCCTACGATGCCGGCTCGGCGGTCACCAACATCCATTCCCCCACCTTCATCACCGGCACCCGGATTGAGGGAAACACCAGCGACATCGCCCTGCCCTCTGTCTACTACCACAACGATTCCTGGGGAGTGTTCCGCAACAACGTCGTTCAGGACAACGATTCCCTGGACGGAGGCGGGGGCTCGGTGGTGGTGGAGACGGCCGAGGCTCACATCGCCAACAACCTGTTCCTGGGGAACATGACCTATCGGAGTGGGGGCGGAGTCCTGGTGGCGACCGTTCAATACGACACCAAGCCGGGATCGAACGTAGCGTGGATCGAGAACAACACGTTTGTCAGCAACATCTCCAATGACGGGGGAGCCGCAGTGGGCTTTTTTGTCGCCGACGGAGCCATTCGCAACAACATCTCCGCCCACCATCTCAACTCTGCCTACAGCATCGGGGAGGAAGAGGATCACTGGTGGAGCTTCACCTACAACCTCTCCTTCGATGACGAGGAGGCGTGGGGACCGGAGGTGGCTCCCTTCGCCGAAAAGTGGAACAACTACCAGGTGGATCCCCGGTTCGAGGAGTTCAGCGACGACGGGAACTGGGACAACGACAATTTTGAGTTGGCTTCCAACAGCCCTGCGATCAACACCGGGGATCCGGACCTGCTGGACGCCGACGGGTCACGCTCCGATCTGGGGGCCTATGGGGGCGTCTATTCCGCCGGATGGGGAGACGATCCCTATGGGGACGCGGATGGGGACGGTCTTTCCGACGTGGAAGGGGACTGTGACGATACCGATCGGGCCTCTTTGCCTGGCGGCACCGAAACCTGTGATCGCCACGACAACGACTGCGATGGGTTGGTGGACGAGGAGTTGGACTGCCCCCTGCCCTACTCGCCAGGAGATCCTGAGGGCGACGACGACGCCACCTCCGATGACGACGATGATGCCACCTCTGGGGATGACGATGACGCTTCGGCGGAGGACGACGACACCACGGGGCCGGATGATCACGTTGGGGGGCTCCCCGGCTGCGGGGAAGGGTGTTCTTCGGGAGGGTCAGCCGCGTCGCCGGGAGTTCTGGGGTGGTCCTTGTTGCTGGGAGCGGGGTGGGTTCGGCAGCGAATGAGGTGCGTTCCGGCTCCGTGAATGGGGGGATGCCGACGGGAGCAGGGGGGCATGGCCATGGCCACCCGAATGTTTTTCATTTCTTCGGTACGCTGGCCGGCGTCGTCCCGCACCAGGAGGGGGGGCAGCACTTCCGGTGGAGAGGTGGGAGAACGGCGGCCCTTTCCCAAGGTCCACAGAGCGAACAAGGGAGGCAGGCCGGTACGGGGGATCACTTCTCGCACCCTGAGCACCCGAAGGTCAGCGAGGCGAGCAGCCTCCATCACCCGGGGCATCCCCGGTTGTACCGCACAAAAAATCCCCCCATCTGCCAGGGCTCGGGAAGCGGCCTGGCAGTAGTCCTCGATTCCTCCGTTCATCTCGATGCGCGCGGCCGCCCGCTGGGGATCGATGCTCTCCCAGGCCTTTCCCCGGGGAATGTAGGGGGGACTGCCGGTCACCAGATCGAAGACCCCTTCTTCTCCCGCTGCGAGGGGATCACGCAAGTCCCCATGGCGCAGGGAAAATCGGTGTTCCTGACGGTTGAGGAGCACGTTTCGTCTGGCGAGACGAATGCTGATCTCCTGCACCTCCACCCCCTCCACCCTGGCTGTGGGGCGCCCCCAGGCCACCATCAAGGCCACCGAGGCGATGCCACACCCCAGATCCAGATAGCGATGGACTTCAGGGGGAGACTCTTGGAGGGCCCACCAGGCGAGCAGGAGGTCATCGGTGGAGTAGCGGTGGCCTTTCCGACGCTGAAGAAGGCGCCAGTCGGCGGTGAGGGCGTCGCAGGTCTCGTCAGGGCCGGGGAGGAGGTCGGGGTTCATGGTGGAGGGGAAGATGGCGAGGCGAGGGGATTCTGGCAAGGGGAGGGAGGCCCCCATGGGCATTGAGGAGGAGCTCAAGCGGCGCTACCGATTGCCATGGTGGAAGACCTTGGACCTGGGGGCGGTGTTCACCGCGATCGTCGGAGTGGGGTTTGCCAGTGCGAGTGTGCTTTTGCTTCTGTTCCGTCCCGAACGCTGGGGAGATCCCATGGGATGGTTCTCGGTGATTTTTTTCGGAATGTGCGGTTACGTGGGGATTCACACCACCCGGGAGAGGATGCGGGCGTTTCGCATTCTGGACGCCACCCTCGCCGGGGAATCTCCCCCACCCTTCCGCGCTCCCGGCCGGCCATGGTGGGCGGCATTGTTCTTTCTTTTCATGGGGTTCCTTCCTTTGATGGGGTGGGTCAAGCCCGGCTCGGTTCCTCTTCAGATGCAGTGGGTAGGGGCCTTGGGCTTTGTCATGGGCCTTGCCGGGCTCCTGGGGGGCTTGCTTCGGGGGCGGGATCGGATGCGGTTCCGGGTGGTGAGGGAAGGGATGATGGAGATGGAGAAAAAGGGAGTCGTCCTCTACAGGTGGAACGACCTGGAGGCGGTGTGGGTGGGGGATGTCCACGGTAACACGGTGGCCTTGATCTCCCTCCAGGATCCCGAGGTCTGCCTTTCGGGAGCACGCTCCGATCCGAGAATGGATCCGGCGGCCCAGGACAAGTGGAAGAACAAGAAGCGCAAGGCCATGAAGTGGACCGAGAACCTCTACGGGGGTCACTTGATGCTGTGGGGATGGATGGCGGGGATGGAGGCGGGGGAGCTGGTCAACGCCTTGTCCCAGGGCCGGGTCGATCCCCTCACCCGGGAGCGGTGGCCTTCTTCGGAGCAGGTGGTGGCGGAGTTTCGGATGAAGTGGGGGTGACAGGAAGGGAGGGCTCAATGGCCGGGGAGGAATCGCCGCTGCAGAGCTTCTGGGAGAGGAGGAGAGGGGAGGTCGGCCGGGTGCCAAGCCACGGTGCCCAGGAAGGGGGCCTCCCTGGGAAGGAGACGGTGGAGGGAGGAGGGGTTGGTAGCTCTGGCCAGGTCGGTGGGATCGGGGGGCATCACCTCGTTGAGTATCACCCCCGAAACCGAAAGCCCGGCGTGGAGGGCGACTTCGACCGTCAGCAAGGTGTGGTTCAAGCATCCCAAGCGATTTCCAGCCACCACAAGTACTGGAAACCCAAGGATTTTTACCCATTCCACGAAGGAGGTCCTCTCATCCAGGGGCACCCTCAATCCCCCCGCTCCCTCCACCACCAGGAACTCGGCCTCTTCGGCGCGCTGCCGGGCCAGGGCGGTCAATCGGAGGAGGTTCACCGGTGCTCCAGCCCTCTCCGCAGCCACCCAAGGGGCCAGGGGCTCGGGAAGGAACAGGCCGCAGGCGTCTTCCAGAGCTCCCTCCCTCCCCGAAGCCTCCCACAAGGCGAAGGCATCGGTTCCGGCCAGGGGAGCGGCCCATCCTGTTTCCACCGGCTTCCACCCGCGGGCTCGGATTCCCTGGTTTCGCAACGTCCGCAGCAGGGCGCAGCTCACCTGGGTCTTGCCCGATCCGGTGTCGGTTCCGGTGACGAACACTCCCCCCGGCCTCATCAACGCTCTTCCTCGGAAAGGACCCGAAAGGTGGGTCGAGGTGGCGGCGGTGGGGGTGGCGTGCGGGTGGGGGAGGGCTTTCCAGGAGGGCGGGAGGGCGGCTTGGAGGTTTCCGGCAGGGGTTCCCGGTCCAGCTCAGCGGTCACGGCGGTGATGGCCTCCCAGGTGACTCCCAGCAGCAAATCCAGTTCATCGTCGGTGATGGAGAGGGGGGGGTTGACCACCATCACGTTCCCCAGGGGGCGAACCAGGACCCCCCTCTGCCGGGCCCAGGCCACCACTCGTTGACCCAAGCGCAGCGCCGGGGGGTAGGGGTCCTTGGTTTCCTTGTCGCGCACCACTTCGATGCCCAGGAACACTCCCAAGTGGCGCACATCTCCCACTCGGGGATGAGCCAGGAAGGCGTCTTTCCTTTCCGCCATTCGGGCAGACACTTCCCCCACCCTCGCCAGCACCCCTTCATCGTCAAAACGCTTCAAGGAGGCTAGAGAGGCGGCGCAGGCCAGCGGGTTTCCGGTGTAGCTGTGGCCATGGAAAAACGTTCGGAATTCCTGGTATTTCCCCAAAAAGGCCTCGTAGATCTCCTCGGTGGCCAGGGTCGCCGCCAGCGGAAGGTAACCCCCGGAGAGCCCCTTGGCGACGCAGAGAAGATCGGGCTCGATTCCCGCCTCCTGACAGGCCCACAAGCGCCCGGTGCGCCCCAATCCCACCGCCACTTCATCGGCGATCACCAGGGCCCCGTGGTCCCGGGCCAGGGCCACCGCCTCCCTCACGAACTCCTTGGGATGGACCAGGATCCCCGCTGCCGCCTGGATTCGGGGTTCCAGGACGAGGGCCGCCACCTTGCCTCGGTGGATGGAGAACGCCCTCTCCAGACTCTCCAGGCACTGGATTCGGCAACTGGGATACTGAAGATCGAGGGGGCAACGATAGCAGTGGGCGCTTTCGGCACGGTGGGTCTCGAACAGGAGGGGTTGATAGAGGCTGTGGAAGAGGTCCATTCCTCCCACCGCCACCGCCCCCAGGGTGTCTCCGTGATAGGCGTTCTTGAAGGTGATGAATCGAGTCCGGGCCTCCCCTCCCGACTCCTTGGCCTGCTGCTGCCAGTACTGGAAGGCCATCTTGATGGCGATCTCCACCGCCGTGGAGCCCGAGTCGGAGTAGAACACCCGGGAAAGACGGGGAGAGGGGGACCGCCGCACCAGCTCGTCGGCCAGCTCGATGGCGGGGGTGTGGGTGGGTCCCAGGAGGGTGGAGTGGGCAAGGGTGTGGAGCTGGGCGGAGATGGCGTCGTCGATCTCCTTGACCTGGTGGCCGTGAACGTTCACCCACAGGCTGCTCACCCCATCCAACAGGGCATTCCCATGCTGATCCCGCAACCAGTTTCCCTTGCCCTCCACCACGATGAGCGGCTCCTCCTGTTGGTAGTCCTGCATCTGGGTGAAGGGCTTCCACAGTCGCCGGCGATCCAATCCCGCCAAGCGAGAGGCCTCTTCCGAAGAGAGGGGGGATGAAAGGGCTCCAAAGGGATGGAGGGAGGTGGCGGGAGGATAGGAAAACGGTGCTGAACCATTTGTGATCATTGGATGATTTCCAGGTGACGCCCCATCTGCAGGAGGGCGGAGAGGGCGCGATCCACGTCTTCTTCCTGGTGATCGGACGAGAACGTGAACCGAAGGCGACTGGTGCCGGGAGGGACGGTGGGAGGGCGAATGGCCTGCACGAAGATTCCCCTCTGAAGCAGAAAAGCCGCCGCCAGCACCGCTTTTTCGGGACTGCCCAGAATCAGCGGGACGATGTGATGTCGCCCCGGGCCTTCGGGGAATCCCACCTCCTGGAGGCCCTTGCGGAATCGGGAGGCCAGGGCCAGCACCCGGTGGCGTCGCTCTGGCTCCCGATGGAGGACCTCCAGGGAAGCCAGAGCGGCTCCACAGGCGGCGGGAGGAAGGGCGGTGGTGAACACGAAGGTGCGGGCGACGTTGAGGAGAAGTTCCCGGGTGTCCCGGTCGCAGAGGACGAAGGCACCGTGAGAGCCGAGGGCCTTTCCCAGGGTGCCGGTTCGCAGGGAAACCCGGTCTGAGATGGCAGGATCGGCGGCCAGGGCCCCCGCCCCATCCGGCCCCAGCACTCCGAAGGCGTGGGCCTCATCCACCATCAGGAAGGCGCCTCGGGAGGAGGCCAGGGCGGTGATGGCGGCGAGGTCAGGAAGGTCCCCATCCATGGAGAACAGGCTCTCGGTGACCACCCAGTGGCGGCGGGCGGGGAGATCCAGGAGTCGGTTCAGATCGCCGATGTCCCCGTGTGGATACACCCCGATCTGAGCCCGGGACAGGCGGCACCCGTCGATGAGGGAGGCGTGATTCAGGGAATCCGATGCGATGCGATCCTTGGCTCCGCAGAGGGCGGTGAGGAGGGCCAGATTGGCGTGATATCCCGAGGAGAACAGCAGACAGGCGGGGGAAGAGAATCGCTCCGCCAGAGCGTGCTCCAAGGCCAGGTGGGAGGGCAGGGTGCCGGTGATGAGGCGGGACGAGCCCCCTCCCGCTCCTTCGTTTTCCAGGGCATGCCGGGCCCCCGCCACCACAGCAGGATGCCGCCGCAACCCCAGGTAATCGTTGGAGCAGAAGAGAGTGGCCTCCCTGCCGTCTACCGTTCCCTGCACTCCATCCATCGTGACGATGAGGGAAGGGCGGCGACGCAGGCCCCGGTCGGTCAGGGTCTGCAATTCATCCGAGGCGAAGGGGAGGGGCTTCATGGCGGGGGAGAGATTCCCCCGGATCGGGGAGGGCGTCAACGGCGTGAGTGGGTGTTGAGAACGGGAGAGACTCGAAGGCGGACCCCCTGCCCTCGGGCATCCCCCGAGTCCCCCTTGGATTCCTTCCTCAGCAGTCTTAGCTTTCTCCCCATGATGCGGTGGCAACATTCGATGGCGGGCGTGCTCCTGGCGATGACGGTCCTGGGGTTTGCCGGGAGTCCATCTGCGGCAGGACCGGGGGACGTTCCTGAGGGAGTGGCTCCACCTCCCCCGACTCCCTTGCCGGTCACGTTGGGCTCCCTGGCGGCGTTGGCTCAGGCGGTGGGATGGCCGGTGGTGGTGGATACGAACCGGAACGCAGTGCGAATCCCGGTGGGAGGGGAGAACATCGACTTCGACGTGTTCATCCAACCCGCTCCCGCCACCGATTCCCGGGGAGTGCAACTGGTGACCTTCGCCGTGCCCCAGGTGGTGCTGGTGCCCGAGTCCCACACCGACAAGGACGAGGTGCTGGAGACCCTGATGCGGATGAACTGGTACCGGGTCATCGGGCACTGGTCCTGGGATCGGGAGGACGGGGAGGTGCGTTTCGAGTACGTGTTGATGACTGAGGGACCGATTCAGCCGGGAGAGTTTGTTGGCATTGTGGAGAGGGTGGCCACCTCGGTGGATGATGATGCCCCCCGCATCTACAAAGCCCTGTCCCTTCAGGAGCCCCCCGCCACCACCGCTGGGCTAGCCATCGAATCGGGAGAGACGGTTCCCGGGGGCAAGACCCCCCGAATGAAGCCCTCCCGGCAGCCGCCAAGGCCCTTGCGGGACAGGAGGGACGAAGAGCTTCCCGACTGAGAGAATTGGGGAGGAAGGAGGAGGAACGAAAGGGGGTCAGGGCAGGGACGCGCTGTCCGTACCCAACTCCCAGTAATAGAAGGAGAACAACTCGAATTCACCCGTGATGCCGGTGGCGGTGTCGGCGCCGGCGGTTCCCGTTCCACCACTCCACACCAGGGGCAGGGCGACGAAGATGGCCTCCAGGGGGTGGGTGGTGCCGTCAGGGGCCCAGGACGAATAGACCACGTGGGTGAACCCTTGTCCTTCCAGGTCCTGGACCGCCTTGTCGGCGGCAGTGGCGATGGGGGCAAAGCCCAGAATCCACTCCCGGGCGTCGTATCCCTCGGCCAGGGAACCGGTGCAGGAGGTCTGGGCCAAGGTGGTGTCCAGCCGGTAGGTCTCCTTGCAGCTCGGGCAATCGGCGGTGAGGAGGGACTGATCCCGCACTCCGGAAAGTTCCTCCCAGGCCTCGCAGACCTCCCGAGGATCATCAAACTCCGACGGGTTGTCCGCCAGGTAGGACCAGCGCAGGAATCCGTCAGAAACGCCTTGATCCAGGGAAATAAACCCTTCGAGGGTCAGATAGGAGGCGGTGGTCGCGGGGGTGCTGGCGGAGCTTCCCACTCCCCCCTCACATCCCACCAGGGTCAACATCCCCAGGAGCCCCCCGAGAGGAAGGGCGAGGAGGGAGGGGCGAAGGCTCACTGGTAGGCTCCCAGGGTGGCGTAGCCGCTGGCGTACAGGGTGTCCTCCCCCACGGCGGAGCCATCAATGGTGTAGTAGTAGTACCCGTACCAGACCCATTCCCCGCTCCGGTAGGGGTCCCCGTCCAGGGCGTCGGCGCTGGGGTAGGCGTAGAGGTAGAAGGAATAGTCGTTTCCCCCCGCGATTCCCGCCGGACTCCAGTTCCCATAGAGAATGTCGCTGACCCCATAGTTGGCCAACCACTGGTAATCATTGGGGGCGTCGCTGATGGGGGTGATGCCCATCCTCCCGTTGCGGCCCTCCACGCTCATCCAGGGGAAGGCGTCGGCCAGGCCACAGGTGTCCCCCTGCTCCCCGGGGACCAACCAGGCATCGATCTTGTAGTAGCGCTCGCAGTTCTGGCAGGAGTTGTCGTCGATGTCGTCCCTCCGCCAGCCTTCGATGTACTCCCACAGAAGGCACTCGTACTCCCCACCGTCGTTGGGGTTCTCATAGGCGATCTGGATGGCGTGGTACCCCTCAATGTCCACATCGCTTTCCACCGGGGGGATGTAGGCCGAACTCGGCCCCGGCACCTGGGCGTCGTCAGGGGGTGGATATTGGCAGGCGGTCACCGCCAACAGACTCAGAAAACCGAGTAGCGCCAAGGGGAATCGTAGAAAGGGGGTGACCACGGCGTGCCTCCAGGGTGGGGCAGGATAGCACGAGTCTTCACCAGGCTGGATGGGCGCTGAAGACCTGCTCACGGCAAGGAAGAGGGACAGACGCCCAAACGTCACGTTCATGATACCGTTTTGTCATTGAACGGAGCCGTCGTGTCCACCCCTTCCTCCTCCCTCCATGTCATTGCCCTGGCGATTCTTCCCGCTCTCCTCCTCTCCTGCGGGGATCCCCCCGGAGAAGAGGGGGATGACGATTCTTCGGTCGGGAGCGATCTCTACCCCTTGGACGATGAGTTTCAGATCCACCACCTGCAGGCCAAGGCAACCCACAACAGCTATCATCTCGCCCCTCCCTACGACGATGTAACTGCCTGGAATTACAGTCATCTTCCTTTGGATGAGCAGGCTCAAACCCAAGGGGTGCGGGGGTTTGAGTTGGATTTCTGGTACCGAGAAGAGGAGGGGGATTTTGAGGTCTATCATGTCCCCCTCCTGGACGAGGTCACCACCTGCCGGGCCTTCACCGACTGTCTGGCCGTCCTCAAGGGGTGGTCCGACCAGAACCCCTCCCACCATCCCCTGTTGATGCAATTGGAACCGAAGGATGCCTTCAGCGACGGCATTCCCGCCGGGTATTTCGATGACCTGGAGGAGGCGATTTTGTCGGTGTGGCCTGAAGAGCGAATCGTGACCCCTGACGAGGTGCAGGGGGACGCAGAGTCGCTGAAAGAGGCTTTGACGGCGCGGGGATGGCCCACCCTGGGGGAGTCTCGGGGCCGCATCCTCTTCTATCTCGACAACACCTCGGAGATTCGGGACGCCTATTCCCTGGGGGGAACCTCCCTGCAGGGCCGGCTCATCTTCGTGGACGGGAGTCCCGACGATGCTGCTTCTTCGGTCCTGGTCCGCAACGATCCCGTGGGGGATGCCGACGAAATCAATGAGCTGGTGGAGGCCGGGTATCTGGTGAGAACCCGCGCCGATTCCGATTCGGTGGAGGCCTTGGCGGGGGACATCACCACCCGGGACGCCGCCCTGGCCTCGGGAGCCCACATCGTGTCCACCGACTATCCCGCCCCGGTGGAGGGGCTGACCTACTTCGTGGAGGTCCCCGGGGGAACCCCCTCCCGCTGCAATCCCCTGTCGGCCCCTGCCGCGTGTACTTCTCAGGCGGTGGAAGATCTGGGGCTGTGAAAGGGAAGCTCCCGGGGCCCCCGAACCTCTCGGTCTCCTTGAGCCTTCTTCGCCTCTCCCATGCTCCACCACAGCCCTGACGCGCCCTCCAACGCCGCCGCGATGGCTGTCCCGTCTCCCCTCGCTTCCCGCCGCAAAAGATTCCCGCTACCGTGCCCGGAAGCGTGACGCGCCCCCTCCTCTTTCCCTGAGCCACCCATGTCTCAACCAGTCGCTGATCCTCCCAAGTTCGCCTTCCTGCCCCCCATCGGCTCCCGGCGCTACTACCTCCTCCTGGCGGGGGTGGCCATCTTCGTCTTGGGGCCCCTGGGGGGAATCGCCGCCGCCTACATGAACTTCTCCCTGGGCTTCTTCGTGGGAGGGCAGGTCCTGGCGGGGATCCTGGGGAGCGCGGTGACCTATGGCTACGGCGCCGAGGGCAAACATGGGGCCAACTACATGCAGACCATGGCCGCTTCGGTGGCCTCCATGTCGGGCATGGCGGTGCTGATCCAGGCCATGGTGTGGCTGAACATGGACATGCCCCCCGCCTGGCAGATGGTCCTCTTCTTCGGTTGCATCGGCATGTTCGGGGTGGGAGTGGGGATGCTCTATACCCCCATCCTGGTGGACCGGTTGCAACTGACCTACCCTTCGGGGCTGGCGGTGGCCAACATCCTGCGGGCCCTCACCGACAAGCGCCTCCTTCGCCAGTCCATCGCCCAGCTTGCCTCAGGAATGGGCCTGGGCTCGGTGGTGGCGTTCCTGACAGAAAGGATCGCGTTTGTCGGGGTTACGGGGGTGTCGGCGTCCACGGTGGGAGCGGGGATGATCGTCGCCTCCCGCATCGCCGTCCCGGGAGTGGTGATGGGGGGAATCGGGCTTCTCGCCACGCCCCATCTTCGGGAGATCGGTTGGTTGGGGCAGCAGGATTCCTTCCGAAAGATCGGCTTTTTGATGGGCCTGGCGATGATCCTGGGGGCGGCCCTGGTGGACCTGACCCTCATCTTCGTGGCGGCGGCCAGGCGGGTCCGGGAGCAGGCCGGTCAGCCCAGGATGGAGGAGGCGCCGTGGCAGAGGGTGCGTACCGGTCGGCTGGTGGCCTGGGTGGTGGCCTGGGGCGCCGCCTTGCTGGTGGTGGCCACGGTGGTGCTGCAGCAGCCCCCCGGCTTCATCCTCTTTGCCATCCTCCTGTCCTTGTTGTTCGTGATGATCAACGGCATCTCCAACGGCATCTCCGACTCCAATCCCATCTCCTCGGCGTTTGTCATCTCGGTGCTGCTGATGTCGGCGCTGGGGCTGCGGGATCCCACAGTGGGAATGATGGCCGCCTCCATCCTCCTCATCTCCTGCTCGGTAGGGGTGGACATGCAGCAGGACCGTTCCACTGGCTGGCGGTTGGGGACGGATCGCACCATTCAGTTCCGCTTCCAGGTCATCGGCATCGTGATGGGGGCGGTGATGTGCGTGGTGCTGGCCAACCTGCTCATGGCCGCCTACCCGGTACTGGCGGTGAACTCCTACGCCGATCCCACCGCCAAGGTGGATCAGTGGCAGTCGGCGATGACCTTCAAGTTCGTGGGGGCCCTCTCTGATCTGGGGCACCTGCCCGCTTACAAGGTGACGGCTCTGCTGGGGGGATTGGTGTTCGGGGTGATCACCGAAGTTCTTCGCAAGCTCCTCCATGCCAACCCTCAATACCGGGCCTATACCGCGTCAGGAACCGGGTTTGCGGTGGGTTGGACTCTGGACGCAGTGCTGCTTTCCTCCCCCTACGCCCTTTCGTTTGGAGGATTCGTAGAGTTTCCGGTGGCCCTGTGGTTTGCCGCTGGCGGGGTTCTGACCTCGGTGGTGAACACCGTCTCCGCTCGAAAGGCCAGGGATCCCGACCTGCCCGAGGACATGAGCACCACCTCTCTGGTGGGAGGCGGGCTGATTGCCGGGGAGGCTCTGTATGCCCTGGGAGTGGGGATCCTCAGTCTGTTGGCGTTGGCGAGGATGTAGTAAGGAAGGGCGGGGAAACGGGGAGGGGGTTCAGAGGATCCCGCGACGCCGCGATCCGGCCGTGCAACAGCATTTTGCGTGAGACTCTCAGCCGTCTTCGGGAAGATCAAAGCTCCACAAACCTGCCTGAGCGGAATAGGGGCGCACAGTTCCGTCCTCGTTGACTTCATAGAAGCGTACTTCCAGGACGTACAGGCCGGTGTCGGGGAACAGGCTGGCGCTGATCATCTCGTCGTCCATGTGCTCCTCTCCGGGAGCCCAACCACTGGCGGTCCAGCAATCCATCTTGTAGGCGTCAGACCAGCGCCACAGCTCTTCGCCATCGGGAGCATGGAGGGCAAACTCAGGATAGCCGCAGTTGCCCCATTCCCCTCCCAACTCATCCCCCGGGTTCCATCCGCCTCCGTTGAGGGTGATGGCGTTGGAGGGATGGGTGGAAGGAACATCCGCCGCCAATCCCAGGGTCATTCCCCGCATCATGGAGCTGGCCACTCCTACGGTGGGGCAACCGGTGCCCCCCTCAGAAACCTGAATGGGAATGCCTACTTCCATGGTCATGGAAGCCGGCTCGGGGGGATCGAGAGGGGGAGCCGCGCCGTCGGGATCGGGGGGAGGATCATCGGGATCTCCCTCGTCGGCCAGGACGCGGAAGTTCAAATAGGCGGAGAGGAAGTGGAACCCCGAATCCAGGTCGGGCAGATCTTCGGTGGTGTATTCGTTCTCCAGGGTGTCACCCGGTTCCAAGGTCTGTGTCCACGGCCCATCACAGTCCACGTCATACCCGTCGGAGCCGGTCCACAACGCCATCCCGTCCTCATCAGCCAGGGTGTAGATGGGGAACCCGCAGTTGTTGACCTCAATGGTGAGAGCCCCGGAGGAGGCGTTGATGAGGGTATAGGACATGTCTCTCACCGGAGCCAGTCCCCAGTTGCCTCGATCCACCCACACCTCGGCGCTCAGGTTCCCCGAATGCCCAGGTATACCCACCAGGGGCTGGAAGGTTCTTCCAATTCGGTCGTCACAGACGGCCTCGGGAGGAGGCGCGGTGTCGTCATCGGCGGTGGCGTCGTCATCGCAAACCGTGTCGTCATCGGCGGTGGCGTCGTCATCGGAAACCGTGTCGTCGTCCGAGGTGGCGTCGTC
>CAYRTW010000104.1:0-18169 GCA_964426935.1 uncultured Rickettsiales bacterium | reverse complement strand
GCTCAAAACACGCCCAGGCCATGGTGGGAGGAGGACCGTAGCCCCCCAGTCGCTCAGGAAGCTCCAGCCCCTGCCACCCTCCTGCCCAGAACGCCGCCAGGGAGTCCTTCAAGGCCTGGGGCAGGGTGACGTTTCCATCGGCATCCAGATGAAGGGGCTCCCGGTCCGAGGCCACAAAGGAGGCGGCCAGGGCGGTTCGGGCCAGCTCATCCAGGCCAGTCAACGCCTCCCGAGCGGTGGCCTCATCCAAGGGGCCGAAGGGAGGCTGGCCCAAGGAGGTCTTCCCGATGTCCAACACCTCGAAAAGATTGAAGAAGATGTCGCGAAGGTTGCTTTTGTAGTGCAGGGAGGTGGTCACGGGGGAGGCTCCATTGGGGACCGGATGATGTGGCGCGGCGAGTTTGATAGCACGGAAGGGGTTCGGTAAGAAGGAGGTCTGCGCCGGGGAACCGAATGTCAGGGGGGATTTTTCGGCAAGGACGCGAGCAGGCTGACACGGGTGGGTGGGGGGTCCGTCGATTCCTCCCGTGTCTTTTCTCACCACTGCCGGGCGAGCTCCCTCCTCCTTGATCCCCATGTGGGAGGGGGTGGTGTTGACCGAAGAGGAGGAGAAGGTCACCGATGCCCTTCGCATCCTGGAACCCCTGGTGGAGCGCATCGCTTTCGTGGGTGGTCAACCGGGATACCCAACCCCCGCTGGGGCGTTCCTCAAGCTGAAGGGCTCAGATCAACGCATCCCCTGGGCAGCATGGGAGATGGAATGAAGCGCATCCTGGTCATTGCCCTGGCGATGGCCTCGGCAAGGGAAGCTACCTCCTAATCGACGAAATCGACACCGGCCTGCACCACTCGGTCATGGTGGATCAATGGAAGCGGGTGGTGGAATCGGCGCGACGCTTGGAGGTGCAGGTCTTCGCCACTCGCATCGGAATTTGGATGATGCCCGATAACCACAGATCAGGGACCCTGGAGGATTTTCTGCTTTCGCTGGTACCCCAAGAGCCCATATGGGACTGGGCTCAAGAGGCCGCCACCATTGCCCGGCAAAAGGGGGCCACCTGGAAGGAACCCCAGGCGAATAGGCCCGTCTTCATGCCTGGCTGGCGTGGCAGGATCCGCCGGGTCGCCCCTATGGAATCGCCTTGCGAAACAAGCTGCTCCAGGCCCATCACCCCTCTGCCGATGCCTTTGAGTCCTGGTTCCGGCGTTTGTTTCAGGAACCCTGAACCTCGACCCCTCCGTCTCAGAATGGAAGAACTCGGGCGAATCACGGGCCTGAGACGCCGCGCTACCCGGCAGACGGGTCTATCCTCACCAATCCTTCGATCTGATCAAAGTCCTTGTCGACTGAAACCATGGTGCCGATCCCGTGATTGAGAGCGCTCGCCGCGTGAAGTGCGTCCCGTGGCGATAGTTGGGGCCAGGTGGTGAGGAGGGCTCCAGCTCGAACCACATCCTCTCTGGTGATGGTCAGAATCTCTGGAAACAGCAAAAGCACCTCTCGTCCCAAGGCGATGCCCTCAGCAAGCCGACCGCGCCTCCGGAAGACGTGGTGGATCTCCTGGACGACTTCGACGCTGGTTGTAGCATCGAGTTCGCCCGCAGCCACCCGTTGGAGGAGGGCGACGCATTCGGTCTTGTAGGGGCTCGGCGCGCCAGCACCGTATATGAAAACATTCGTGTCAAGGAATACCCGCATCGTACGCATCCTCGATATCGCGTTTCATCTCTGGCCACGGTTCCACGGGAAAGGTCATGGCGGCGATGCGGTCGACGGCGGCGGCACGGTCCTGGGGGGTATAGGGGTAATGCAGCCGGATGGCGGTTCGAATCAGATCGGCAACTGACACCCTCTTCTGCGCCGCGAGCCGCGCCAGTCGGGCGTGCTCCTCCGGCTCCATGAGAATCTGTGTTCGGTGAGTGTGCGCCATGACGACCTCCTGCACATCAGTATGCACATGTTACATGCTGATGACCAGTCTTGATGCATGGTGGGCGGACCGAGATGACGCAGCAGACAGCCGACCGATCAACATCAGCCGAAGCGAGGGGAGAAGAAGGGGTGGAAGGCGGGGGGAGGAACGACTGAAAACAACACCGGACGAAAACTCCATCCCTCACCGACTCCCCGAAAGGAGCCGGAAGGGGCGGGTCTCAAGTCACTCGGGGCAGCACATGGCTCGGGCCCGGACGGTGTTGCCAACGTAAAGGCTCTGGGGACGGGCACCGTCGTAGTCGCTGATGCTGTGGTAGAGCTGGGCCTCCACCGAGATGGTGCCGTCGGCGCCGCAAGCCGCTTCCCAGGTGCCATAGGCATAGGTGGAGGTCAGGCCGGTGGCGGTGTTCATCACGTAGCCGGCGTAGGCGCCGTTCACGTAGATGTAGGCGGTGGAGGAATTGTAGTCAGAGGCCACCGGAGAGGAGGTGTAGAGGTAGGCGCTGACCTGGTTGTAATCCGAGTCGTAGGGGCCTGGACCGTCATAGTGATAGCTGTAGGCGGTGGCGGATCCGTACCAACTGGGGTTGCCGCCGAAGAGCTTGCCGGCGGTGGTGGCGTCGGAATAGGAGTCATCGTCGTACTTGTAGCAGTAGTCGACGGCGGGAACGGCCTTGGTGCCGCTGGGCCCTTCCATGCTGAACTCCTCGGGGGAGGAGGCATTCTCTTCGGCGATGTACCTCACCGACCCGTCGGCAACGACGGTATCCAGCAGGTAGACACCAGGGGAAACTTCGACGTGCTCTTCTTGGACGTGGCCGTCGGCGAGGGCGGGGTCGAAGCCCTCGGTGCCGGGTGAGCCGGAAGAGGCGCAACCGGCGGCGAGGAGGGTGAGGAGAAGAGTCGGGGACAGGCTTCGGGTCATGGCGGCTCCCGCAGGGGTGGATCCCGACTTTAGCACCATGTGCCGGGAGTGGGTCAAGGAAGATGTTTCAGGGACAGGAAAAAATACTGGCGGAGATTCGACGTCCTGGACGGGCGGAAAGAGCGATCGGGTCGATTTCGACGCTGCCTCTCCATCCGAGAGATGGGGGTGAACCCCTCCCCCTTTTCCCTCTCGCCCCTTCCCGGTGTACCTTCTGCGCCTTTGAGGCTTCCGTGACCCCTTCCTCCCGCTCCACCCTTCTTCGCGGCCTGCTGCTCCTTCCTCGACAGGACTCTCCCCGCTTCGACCTCCTCCCCGATGGGGTCATCGACATCGACGAAGGGGGTCGCATCCGCCAGGTGGCCATGGCCTCCCCTGGATGCACCCTCCCCGAGTCCCATCCCGGCTGCGCCCTCCTCCCCGGTCTGGTGGATTGCCATGTCCACTTCCCCCAGACCCGGGTAATGGGCAGCGCCTCCGGGCTCCTCTTGGATTGGCTGCAACGCACCGTCTTTCCTGCCGAAGCCCTGTTCGCTGATCCCGTCCATGCCCGCGCCGTTGCTGAAGAATTCTGCTCCTCCCTGATCTCCCAGGGCACCACGACGGCGGCCATCTTCTCTTCTTCCCACCATGATGCCACGGCCCTTCTTTTCTCAGAGCTGGATCGAAGAGGGCTCCGGGCTCGGGTGGGACTGACCCTGATGGACCGGGGCGCCCCCCAGCCCCTGCTTCGCGCCCCTCCCCTGGCCCTGGCCGACTGCGAATCCCTCATCGACACGTGGCATGGACGCGATGAGGGGCGATTGACCTTTTGCCTTACCCCTCGCTTTGCCCTGAGCTGTTCCCCCGAATTGATGCGGGGAGGGGCCCTCCTCGCCGAGAAACATGGCCTGTGGATCCAGACCCACATTTCTGAGAATCAGCAGGAAATCCAAGCCGTTGCCGAAATGTTCCCCGACGCCGAGGACTACCTGTCGGTCTATCGGGATCACGGCCTGCTCACCTCCCGCACCCTCCTGGCCCACTGCATTCACCTGTCCCCCCGGGAATGGGATGGGGTGGCGGAGGCATCGGCCACGGTGGCCCACTGCCCCGACAGCAACTTCTTCCTGGGAAGCGGGGTCATGCCTCTGCGACACGCCACCTCCCGGGGAATCGCGGTCGGACTGGGAACCGACGTGGGGGCGGGAAGGACCTTTTCCCTTCGCCGGGTGGCCGCTTCCGCCTACGACGCATCCCTCCTGGCCGGTTCTCCTGCCTCGGCCCAGGAGCTTCTGTGGAGGGCCACCGCCGGCGGGGCCCAGGCCTTGGGCCTGCAAGGAATCGTCGGCACCCTCTCCCCGGGGGAGGAGGCGGACATCGCCGCCCTGCCCCTTCCTCCTCACCTTCCCAGAAACGACGTCTACGACGCCCTCGTATTTCGTCATGACGCCGAAGGGGCCCGGGCAGTATACGTTCGGGGCGCCCGCATCGACCGGAGAGCCTGACCATGGCCATGGAGCACGATCTAAGGTTCCTGCTGCGAATTCCCCATCGACCGGGAGCCCTGGCCGAGGTCGCCACCGCCATCTCCCGGGAGGGGGGGGTCATCGGAGAGATCGTCACCCCCCGTCTGGGAAGGGATTGGAGCCTCCGTGACATCACCGTGGAGGCCACTTCACCCGAGCAACTGGCCCGGGTGGAAGCGCGCCTGCGGGCCCTCCCCGACGTGCGGGTGATGGATGTGAAGGATCCGGTGACCGAGGTGCATCGGGGAGGCAAGATCGCGGTGGCGGCGCGAGGAGAAATCAACCGCCCCTCCGACCTGCGCTTTCTCTACACCCCTGGAGTGGCTCACGTCTGCCGTCGCATCGAGGTCGATCCCGACGCCTCCTGGAATCTGACCTGGAGGGGGCGAACGGTGGCCATCGTCACCAACGGCACCCGGGTTTTGGGGTTGGGAAACATCGGCCCCCGGGCGGCGCTGCCGGTCATGGAAGGAAAGGCCGCCCTCTACCGCCGCTTTGCCGGGTTGAACGCGGTGCCCCTGGTGCTGGACGCTCCCGATGTACACGATTTCATGGACACGGTGCGCCGGCTGGCCCCGGGCTTCGGCGCCATCCACATTGAGGACGTTCGGATTCCCGACTGCTTCATCGCCCAGGATTCTCTGGCTTCTACCTTGGACATTCCGGTGATGCACGACGACCGCACCGGCACCGGGGTTGCCGCCCTCTCCGCCCTCCTGACCGTGTTTCGCCGCATCGGCCTCCCCCTTTCCCAAGCCCGTGTGGGAATGATCGGCCTGGGGGCGGCAGGCACCGGCATCGCCGAGTTGCTCATGGCCGCCCAGGTGGGGAACCTGTGGGTGGCCGATCGGGATCCCTCCGCTGTCACCCGGTTGGAGGCCAAGGGGGCCCTGGCCAGTGACCTGGACACCATTCTGGGGCAGGCCGATGCGGTGGTGGCGGTGACGGGGAAGCCTGGGCTGATTTCTCCCCACCAGATCCGCCGGGGGCAGGTGATTTTCGCCCTCTCCAACCCGGTGCCAGAGATCGAACCCCGCGAGGCCCTGGCCGCCGGAGCCGCCTTTGCCGCCGATGGGCGCATCGTCAACAACGCCCTGGCCTACCCGGGAATGATGCGGGCCGCACTGCTCACCCGGGCCCGGGGCATGTCCTCAGCCATGGCGGTGGCGGCGGCTCGCGCCCTCTCTCTTCAGGCCGACGACCTCAACGACGCCATCATGCCCGACCCCTTCGATCTCCGGGTTCACCGAGCAGTGACCGAGGCGGTGGCGGCCATGGCCGAAGAGGAGGGCCTGGCCCATCAACCCTTGGACCCTTCGGAATTGTTGGAGTTGGAGAGAATGGCCGATCCTCGGGAGCGAGGATCGGGCCCCTGAAGACCTCGTCCCCTACCCCGCTTTCAAGGAGACGGCCCGGGATCTCTCCGCCTGGGTGAGGCACACCACCGCCATCAGGATGAAGGCCAGGGACACCCAGTCGGTGACTTTCGGATATTTCCCTCCAAAAAATCCGGCAAACGCCAGGGTGGCCACCGTCCCCGCCATCAGGGAGGTCAGGCGGTTCACCAGCCCAGCAAAGGTGGCGGTCCTCCCCTGAAACATGAAGATGAACACCGAGAAGAAGGCAACGATCCCAAAGGAGGTCCCCGCCAGCATCGCCCCGGACCAGGCAGGGTGGGGATGAAGGAGGGCCTCCCGGAAGGCCGAGGCCTGCCCTCCCACACCGGAGTCCGCCAATTTCCAGAGCACTCCGGCAGCAAGAATCAGGGTGACCGAAGCCGCCAATTGCTCTACCCCAAAGAAGCCCGCGTTGTCCTGCTTGACCCCCTCCCGCCGGGTGTTCTTGAAGTAGTTCATGAGGTAGATGCGAATGGCATAGGCGATGATGTAACTCCCCAGAATCGCTACGGCCTCAGGAGATTTCAGGAAGTCGAATCCGCCATCCTTTCCTCCCCAAAACGGCTCCACCGACACTCCCAGCAGGGCGAACACCACCGCCAGATCCTCAAAGCGATGAACCCTTTTGCGGAGGATCCCTTGATGGATCTGGATGGCGTCCACCAGTCGGCTGATGATGATGACGCTTCCCCGCATCATCACCATGGCCACCATCACCGAGATGGGCAGGGAATACATGAGGGTGGTGGTGGGAATGACCACCGCCGTACACACCCCCGAAGGCAGGATGTAAAGGAACTCCCTGGGGACGCGAATGGGCCCCAAAGCCACACTCTCATTAGACTCCAGGCGATACCAACCCCGCACCAGCACCAGCAGCAGACACAAGGCGTTCCCACCAACGGTGGAGTACACCAGGAACTCGGTGCCATTCATCCCGGGAAACCCTGCATCGGCCCTGCCCTGGAAGTACTTCACCAGGATTCCGGTGAGGGCATAGAAGAAGAAGTAGCCGGTGCAGAGCTGTAGAAGCCGACGGGAAGAGGAGGAGGACGGGTCGGTCAACGGTGTGCCTTCCTGACCCGGAATCCCGGGTTGCACCGAGGAGTATAGGTGACATTCCGGTGACGGATCCGATCTCGCCTGCGAACCGGTGAGCCGGCGCTCTCCCTGGTTCTCTCCCTCCCCCACCGCCACTTCGGCTCAGGTGGTAGAATTGGAACACGTTTCACTCGCCGCGTCGTCGGGAGTCCCATGAGCACCTCTCCGTCCCCCTCCCTGCCCGCCTCTTTCCGGCGGGTGGCCATGCCCCTGTTCCTGCTCACCTGCTGTCCCCCCACCGCCATCCTCCTGTGGCATATCCACACCGAAAAGAAGGGCTCTCTGACGGCGTTTCTGGCGGATGTGTCGGGCACGGGATTCTTCTCCGTCCTGGCAGAGGTGTGGGGTCCGGTGTTCTTCGGCACCCCCGAAGCCTGGACGATTCTGGCGGTGTTCGCGGCGATGCAACTGGCCTTCATGCGCCTCCTGCCCGGCAAACGCTGGGAGGGTCCCATCACCGAGAAGGGACATGTCCCCGTCTACCGGGCCAACGGGGTGCCCGCCTTCACCGTCACCCTGCTTCTGTGGTTTCTGGCCACCGGGCCCCTGGGGCTCTTTCCCGCCACCCTTCTCTACGACCACCTGGGGGGAATGCTGGGAGCCTTGAACACCTTTTCCCTGGTGTTCTGCGGGGTTCTCTACCTGAAGGGGCGCTTCCTCCCCTCGGGACCCGATCACGGCGCCACCGGCAACCTCATCTTTGATTACTACTGGGGAACCGAACTCTACCCCCGCATCCTGGGCTGGGACGTGAAGATGTTCACCAACTGCCGCTTCGGGATGATGCTGTGGCCCCTTCTTCTCCTCTCCTATGCCGCCCGCCAGGAGGCCAGCTATGGGCTCTCCGATTCCATGATGGTGGCGGTCGCCCTTCAGCTCTTCTATGTCGGAAAGTTTTTCTGGTGGGAAACCGGGTACTTGCGCTCCCTGGACATCATGCACGACCGGGCGGGCTTCTACATCTGCTGGGGATGTCTGGTGTGGGTGCCGTCGGTTTACACTTCCTCGACCCTCTACATGGTCCATCACCCCATCACCTTGGGAACTCCTCTGGCCCTGTTGATCGGGGCGGCGGGCCTCGCCTCCATCACCATCAACTACCTGGCGGATGCTCAGAGGCAGAGGGTGAGGGCCACCGGGGGCCGGGAACCGGTGTGGGGCAAGGCTCCGGTGCTCATTCGCGCCCGCTACACCACGACTCAGGGAGAGGCCAAGGAGAACCTGCTGCTGGCGTCGGGATGGTGGGGAATCTCCCGTCATTTCCACTACATCCCTGAGATCATGGGGGCCTTCTTCTGGACCCTTCCCGGGGGATTCCGTCATGTCCTGCCCTGGTTCTATGTGGTCTTCCTCACCATCCTGTTGACCCACCGCGCCTTTCGCGACGACGCACGTTGCGCACGCAAGTATGGAGCCGACTGGGATGCTTATCGGGCCCAGGTGCGCTGGAAGATCCTTCCCGGGCTGGTCTGAAATCTCCTCCCCCGGGCCTTCGGACAGGGTAGATTCCCGTCCATGCGTCCCCTCCTCCTTCTCGTCCCTTTCCTCCTGGGATGTCTGGTCACGGCCCTTCCCGTGGCAGCTCAAGCCGCCTGCACCGTGGCCCTCAGCCAACCTCCTTCGGGAAGCACTGCCGTCTCCACCCCCACCTTTCGCTGGACAGGCAACTGCTCTCGCTATCGGGTGCAGTTCTCTCCCTCAGGGACCTTTACCGCCGATCTGATTCAGACCCCCTGGCAGGTGGGGAAGACCTATGGCCTCACCGAACCAGACTGGGACGGGCATCTGGCCTCCGACTGGTCTTCAGGAGTCTGGTGGCGGGTGCAGGGGAAGACGGCAGCGGGGGAAATCACCACTCCCCCCAAGAGGAGGCTGAACGTCGATCCCGATCTGGACAACGATGGAATCTCGGTGGGAAGCGGCGATTGTGATGACACCAATTCCACAGTGTTTCCAGGCGCTTCCGAAGAATGTGACGGTATCGACACCAATTGTGACGCCGTGGTGGATGCTCCAGTCTGCTCTCCTCCTTGGACCTTTACCCATCCTCTTCACCCCCAGATCGGCGGGTACGATGACGCCGCCGTGGGACTGTACGAAATCGCCTTGGATGCCCCCCGGGGCGTGCTCTACTTCACCAACCTCCATCTCCCCTTCCTGGGCAAGGTGGACGTGAACACCCTGGAATATCTGGGGTCGGTGGATCTGCGGGAGGCCTTCGGAGCGGACCATCTGCCCCCCTTCACCTCCATCGCCGTGGATGAAGCTGAAGCCCGCCTCTACGCCACCGACCGGCGCCTGGGAGCCATCGCCTCCTGGGACACCGAGACAGGGGACTGGCTGACCACCGCCTTCCCCTGCGGAGTCCCCGCCACCGTCCAGGTCCACGGCGGCGACGTCTTCGTGGCCTGCACCGACGACCGCACCTTGCTGTATCTGGATCCAGAAACCCTGTTGGAGACGAAGAGGATCTCAGTTGGACCGCAAGTGGAGGCCTTCGCCGTGGACGAGGATTACCTCTACGCCCTCCAGAATGGATCCGATCCCGGGCTGAGCCGCTACAACCGCCTCACCGGCCTGCGATCCGGTCCCCCCCTCCACTTTGGCACCCTCTTCGGCCGAGCCGCCTCCCTCCCTGGGGTGGGAGTGTTCGTCACCGACCGGGAGGAGGGAGGGGTCTATGCCCTGACCGGCTCCCCCCTGGTGGTCACCGGGTTCACCACCGTGGGCTCCGATCCCTTCGGCATCCTGGTCACCGGGGAAGAGGTGAGGGTGGTGCTGCGCCAGGGGGAGGAGGTGCTTCCCGGAGAGGCCTATGTGGGAGAGCCCTCCCAGGTGGTGACCCTTTCCACTTCGCTTTTGGAACTGGACCGACAGGATGTGGGGCGCACCGCTCACTTCGTGGTGTGGGACGAAGCCCGGAGCCAGCTCCTTGTGGGCAACGAAGACACCCTGTCGGTGTCCTCCCTCCCCGACGCAGGGGGGCTGGCCACCGACTCCGGCTCCCTGGGGCTCACCCTGGACGGGCTGTCCTTTGGGGAGGATCGGGTGTGGGCCGGCTCTCACCTCACCGACGAAGTGTGGTTCCTGGACCTTCCCAGCGCCACCACCACCCCCCTCACCACCTGCGCGTGGCCCTTCACCATCGCGGTAGACGAAGCCGCCTCCATGGGCTACGCGGTTTGTCAGGAACGGGCGGAAGTGGAGGTGATCGATCTCGCCATCGGCTCCTCCCTGGGCACCCTTTCCACCGAGGCCGACACCTTCTTCACCCCCTGCGACCCTCTGTGTACCGACCACTTCGTACTCCCCGACATCGCTTTGTGGGGAGACGGGCAGTTGGCGATTTCCGACCCTCCCGGCACCGCCTTACACCTTGTGGATCCTCAAACCGGGGTGGATCGGGTGGTCTCCCTGGGAGGTCCCCCGATCACCCCTCCCACTGGGGTGCACCACTTCTCGGTGGGCGCCCTCCCCTCCCGCACCACCCTCTGGGCCTGGGAGCCCCTGGATGGCGTCCTGTACAGCGTCGATGGGGATTCAGGGATGGTGCTGGCCAACGTCCCCGCCACCTCCTCCCAGTCTTTGGCGGTGGTGGTGGAAGAGGAACTGGACCGAGCCTGGGTGGGAAACACCGCCTGGAATGAAGACCTGGACCCGGCGGGGACCCTGCCTGCGGGGATGGAGGCGGTGACGGCAGGGGCGGGCTGGCTCCTGGCGGAAGACGAGTCCCTGAACCTGCATGTCTTCCAAGGGGCCACCCTCACCGAAGTGGCCAGCTTCGAGCCCAGCACCCTGCTGGCCGCTCCTCCCTATCCGGTGGAGGAGGGGAGGGAGAGCCCCCTTCGCTTTGGCATTGGCCCCGACGGAAGGCTTTACGTCGCCAACACCTTCGCCGGGGTTCTGGACCGGTTCACCCTCCCGGAGCTGTTGCGGGAATAGGGAGTGAGCTGATCGGGGAGGGAGGAGATGGGGTGCGAACACTCCGCCCCCGCGACGGAAGCCGCCCCCGCCCCGATCAACACCCAGCCGCTCCCACTCTCGATGACCCGGAGCCCGCCCGTCAGGGCCACGCTCCGTCAATCACAACGCCTCCCCCACCTCCCTGGCCTCAGCGGGCACCAACGCAAAATACACCTCCTCCAGGGGGGCTCCCGGTACTCCCGCTTGAGCTCCCAGTTCGGCCACGCTCCCCATCGCCACCACCTTGCCCCGGGCCAGCACCGCCACCGTGTCGGCACAGCGCTGGGCGAAGTCGGCGACGTGGGTGGACACCAGGACGGATCGACCCCTCTCCTTCAACCCCTCGATCACCTCCCGCACTCGCCGGATGGACGGCGGATCCAACCCGTTGGTGGGCTCATCCAGGAGAAGCAATCGGGGTTGCCCCAGGAGGGCCAGGGACAAAGCCAGCTTGCGCGCCATCCCCTGGGAATGCCCCCGCACCGGCTGGTCGGCAGCGTTGGAGAGGTCAAACAGATGCAGGAGTTTCTCCCCCTGCTCCTTCGATTCCGGCCCCAATCCCCTGAGGCCCACCAAAAGATCGATGTGTTCCCTGGCGGATAAATATGGATAAAGAAAGGGAAACTCCGGCATGTATCCCAAGGCTCGCCTTGCCTCCACCCCTTCGGCGCCGATGGGATGTCCCGCCACCGTCACCGTTCCCTGGTCGGGGTGAAGAAGGCCAGCGATGATCTTGTTGAGGGTGCTCTTTCCTGAGCCGTTGGCCCCCATCAACGCCACCACTTCGCCGGGGGCCACCGCCAGGGACACCGCCTCCAAGGCCAGGGTCTTGCCGTAGTAGCGGGAAACCCCCTTCACTTCCAGGGTCATCGCACCATCTCCGCCGCCTCGAAGGCCGACCTCGCTTGTTGGTGAAGAGAGGCCACTCCCAAGATGGGCCAGACCAGCACGGCAGCCGGATGAAACAAGAGCAGAAGCCCCAGCCCCACCGTTCCCAGCAGCGCCACCGGCAGAAAGGAAAACGCCCCGCTCACCTTCGCTCCATTCCACCTGGACAGGGAAAACGCCGCCGCCAGATGCCCGAAACACCCGGAAAAGCAGGCGATTTCCCATCCCAGCCGCCAAACGGGGAGGGGTCCAGGAGGGGCCACCCCCAAGAGGGCCGTCCCAAACACGGCGACAGGCACCCCCACCATCACCGCTGCCGCCCACAGAGTCGGCCCTGCCCTTTCCGGCACCGTCCTCTCCAGGAGCAGCCCCGGCGTGCGGGCGTCCATCAGGTCCACCCCCCAACCAAAGGAAAGGACCGCCACCCCCGCCGCCAGCCAGCGAAAGAACTCCAGGTGCCACAGCCTCTCCTGGCCCACCAGGGACGGGTTTTCCAGGGCCGACGCGGCAAAAGGCAGAAGGGAGGCCGCCAGCAGAGCCGTGGCCACCGCTCGGGGAGCCCCTCCCGAAAGAACCAGGGCGAGATCCCGAGCCACCCTGACGGCCACCTTCTCGGGCAGGAAGACCAGGAAGGCCCGGAATCGGCGGAACGGCCTTGCCAGCTCCCCCGCAGCCGCTTGGGCCTGGGCTCCCTCTCGACCCCAGCGGATGTACCGCCGCCTCGCCGGGGCCTCCATTCCCAATCCCACTCCCACCGCCAGGACTCCCAAGAGCAAGTGCGAAAAGGGAAGGAAAACCCTCCATGAAATCAATGCCATCGCCCCTCCAGGCAGCAAGGTGATGACCCATCCCACAAGTCGCCTCTGCTTCCCCAGGGAGGCTCCCCAGAGCCCCATTCCCAGCCCTCCCCAAAGGGCAGCCAGACCCGCCGCCACCCCCGCCCATCCTCCTGCCATGCCGGCGGCCATCCCTCCTCCCACCAGAGCCGGCACCCCTCCCCAGGCCCGAATCTCCCCTCGCCTTACCTGGAACAGGGCCTCTTCAGAAAGGGGCAGGGTGAGAAGGAGGGAGTTCTCCCCGGCTCGAAACAGGAGGTGGGCCCCCAGGATCCGGCTGAGGAGGGCCCCCAGGAGCAGGGAAAACCCGATTCCCACCCCCATCGGCGAGGCCATGGAGGCCCCCCAAACCCCCGTCAGGTTGCCCCCCAAGCGAAAAACCGCCGCTGTCAGGGCCAGGACCGTCACCCCCAGGAAGGGATCCGACGCCGCCTGCCTCACCCCTCGCAGCCGAAAGGAGAGCAGGAACGCCGCCGGGTTCCCCTGGATGCCTGGATCGCCCTCATCAGTAGCCACAGACCCGTTCTTCCTGGCCTTTACCCGTCGATTTCCCCCTGAGTCGGGGTGGAAAAGGCGAAGGGAGGATACCACCTGGGGAAGATAGCGAGAGCCTGCTATGCTCCCGGGGCTGACCTCACTTGTTGAAAGGACCCCCCATGTCCCGCAGTCCCCTGCTCCGAGATGTCCGTCGCTGGCTGGCCGCCTACCGCGCCGCCCAGGAAGGAGGGCCCTCCGCTTCTGAGCGCATCGCCATGGCCCGGGCCCAGGCCCGAATTCGCCGGCAGGAAGGGGGAATCTCTCGCCGCGCCGTGCTGGCTGGCCTCTCCGCCACTCCCTTCATCCCTCTTCTCGGCTGCGCCTGCAACTGCCCCAACGACAACCCCGGCGGTGCCCGCATCGCCATCCTTGGGGGAGGAATCGCCGGCTTGAACGCCTGCCACCGCCTCGCTCAAGGGGGCTTGTTCGCTGAGGTGTACGAGGCCAGCAGCCGAGCGGGAGGGCGCATGTACTCAGGCCGGGACCTGTTCGCCAGCGCCCCGGGGCTGGTGACCGAACTGGGAGGGGAGTTCGTCGACTCCATCCACGAAGAGATCCTCAGGCTGGCCGACGAGTTGGAGCTTCCCCTGCTGGACACCTTCTCCGATGCAGACCTGGCCACCAACTACACCATCTCCGGGGTGCGCTACACCGAAGAAGAGGTCATCGCGAAGTTCGCCCCGGTAGCCGCCTATGTGGATGCCGCCTACGCCATGCTGGAGGATGGGGGAGACAACCTGTCCTACGCCGACGATGCGGGAGGGTTCGATCTGGACAACACCCCCTTGTCGGAGTTCCTCAAGGCTTCAGGAGGCGATGAGGTCATCTACAAGATCCTGGAGGCGGCCTACATTGGTGAATATGGCCGGGAGCTGTCGGAGCAGTCCTCCTTGAATCTCATCTTCCTCATCGGCACCACCCCCGGCGAATTCGAGGCCTACGGAATCTCCGATGAACGCTACAAGATCGAAGGGGGCAACGACCAGATTCCCACCCGGCTGGCGGAGATGTATCAGGACCGCATCCATTACGGCCAGACCCTGACGGCGGTGAAGAAGACCGATTCCGGCACCTTCCTCCTCTCCTTCGACGGGGGAGACGACCGGGAAGTAGATCATGTGGTCATGACCCTGCCCTTCTCCGTCCTGCGAAACATCGACCTGGACGTGGATCTGACCGAGGTGAAGCGCAAGGCCATCGATGAACTGGGATACGGCACCAACGCCAAGCTCATCGTCCCCTTCTCCTCCCGCTTCTGGCGCGATCAGGGGGATTCGGGCCTGGTGTATGTGGACCAGCCCTTCCAGAGCACCTGGGACTCCTCCCAGCTTCAAGCCGGCACCCCCGGCACCCTCACCAACTACCTGGGAGGGATTCCCGGGGAAGAGGTGGGCAGCGACACTCCCGAAGCCCAGATGGCCGCCTTCCTACCCCAGTTGGACACCCTGTACCCGGGAGCGTCGGCCCAGGCGGGCAGCGATCCCCACCGGGAATTTTGGCCGGGAAACCCTTATACCCTGGGAAGTTACGCCTGCTACCTTCCTGGACAGTGGACCTCCATCGGTGGGGCAGAAGGCGAAACCGAGGGGACCATGGTGTTCGCCGGAGAACACACCTCGGTGGAATATCAAGGGTACATGAATGGTGGAGCCGAGTCCGGAGCCCGAGCCGCCCAGGAGCTTCTGGACCTGCTGATTCAGGGGCGCCCCGCGATCCGGCGAATCCCCCTGGCCTCCCGCCGCTTCCCCACCCGGGGCAAGCTGCCGTCTTTGCGGGTGCGGCGTCGTAGCTGAAATGTTTCAGGGCTTTCGGGAGAGTCGATGACCGCCAAGAAACCATCGTGACACACCGAACCCAGACAACCCTGCCGCCCGTTGGCGCCTGGGCGTCTTGGCGTGAAGAGTTCAGCCCATCGATTCCCAAGAAAGGAGAGCCCTGACGCTGTTATGAGCCTGAACCGCCTTCCACCAGAATCGTCGCGTCCGCCATTCCTGCCCTGACCCGGCGTTCCCCATATTGAAGTCTCACACCCGTATCTCCAGATATCAATCCGGCACCAATTTCCTCAGTAACATAAATAAAGGAACCAAAATGCTGTTTCAAGATCGTGTCGCCATCGTCACCGGAGCCTCCCGAGGAGTGGGAAAGGAGGTGTGTCTGGCCCTGGCCCGGGAGGGCTGTCACATCGTCGCCGCCGCCAAGACCGTTGAGGTCGATCCCCGCCTGCCGGGCACCATCCTGGACACCGCCCGGGAGGTGGAGGCCCTGGGGAGGCGGGCCCTTCCCGTTCAGGTGGACGTAAGAGAGGATGCCCTGGTGGACCAGATGGTGCAGCGCACCATGGAGGAGTTCGGACGCATCGACTTCCTGGTGAACAATGCCGGGGCCTTGTTCTGGCGCAACATGGAAGAGACCCCCATGAAGCGCTTTGACCTGGTGATGGGGGTCAACGCCCGGGGAGCCTTCTCCTGCGCCCGGGCGGTCCTTCCCCACATGCTGGCCCAGGGGTATGGCCACATCGTCAACATGTCTCCCCCCATCTACCCGGGCGCCGCCGGGGGGAAGATCGCCTACATGATCTCCAAATTCGGAATGACCCTCATCGCCCACGGCCTGGCGTCCGAGGTGGGGGATCGGAACGTGGCCTGCAACGCCCTGTGGCCGGCCACCATGATTGAGAGCTACGCCACCATCAACTTCGGCCTCGGTGGAGCCGCCATGTGGCGCAAGGCGGACATCCTCGCCGACGCCACCGTGGCCATTTTCAAAAAGGAGCCCCGCAGCTTCACCGGCCACGCCCTCATTGACGAAGATTTCCTGCGAGAGGAAGGCGTCACCGACTTCACCCCCTACCGCTGCGATCCCGACAGCGAGCCCCCTCGGATCCCCATGGACGTGTGGTCAGCGGTGGTGGGAAAGGTGTAGGTTCATCTCCCGAATTTCGGGTGAAGTTTCAGCATTCTTCTTGATATCTCCTGTTATTGCTACAGAACGATTTCCCATATTTCCCGACGATTTACCTCTTCATATCCGTTGCGATGGTACATCGTCCAGGCGGGAGTGTTTCGACTGTCACAAGAAAGCTCCACTTCCCTCGCCCCGTCCTGTCTCAATAATTCTTCGCAGCGAAACAGAATCCATCGCCCCAGCCCCAGCCCTCGGGCCCGTCGGACCACCGAGATGTTGTCCACCACTCCCCGTCCCTCCTCTTTCCCCCTCACCCCAATGAGAGTGGCCACGATTCCGTGCTCGTCGGCGACAGCGCGAATCAACGAAGGATGGACGTAGGAGAGGGTCAGAAACCTCTCCCAATGAGACAGGGTGAAGGGTCCTGCCGACGGAATCCCCTCAAACCCGTCGTTGGAGGCCGTCAAAAAATCAACGGTAAACACCTGGTCCAGAGCCAGTTCATGGAACCCCGCCGGAAGAGGTGGGACCGGGTGAGGAGGCCCCCAATGGCGCAGGGTCACCACCCCTCCCAGACAGCGATACCCCCGCCCTTCCAGGAGGGGCCGGAGGGAGGTCTGCCCCTCCCGCAGGGCAACCTGAAGGTTTTTCAAGCCCCTCCCCCTCCCCTCCTCCTCCATGGCCAGGAGCAGGGGGAGCCCGTCCTCAGGGGAATGGTCGGCGCGCACCTGGAAGCGGATGGCCCGAAAGGGAATGCCATCGAAACCCGCCGCCTCCACCTTGCTCACCGAAGCCACTCCCCTCCCTTCTTCCACCCACACCACCGTTCGCACCTCGTCGGGCAGGGCGGTGAGCTCCAGGACCACCGCCTCGACCTCCCTCCCCTGGGCCTCTGCCAGCAAGTAGCAGCCAGCGAAATCATCCTTTTCCACAACCCGCATGAAACCCGCCATGCTCTCTCCTCTGGCATCCATTTCCGGTTTTCAAGGCCAAGAACGCGGCGCCACGATACCCGAATTCAGGCATGGACAAGCGGGCCTCCCCCCTTGACTTTCACTCCTCGCCGGTGCGATATGGCCGCCCTTTTGGCGGGTATGCTGCCCGCATTCGGTCTTACCTGGAGGATGTTCAATCCATGAGCGCCATTGCCACCGTGCATGCCCGTGAAATCCTGGATTCCCGGGGCAATCCCACCGTTGAAGTCGAGGTCTCCCTGGAGGACGGCTTTGTGGGCCGGGCCGCCGTTCCCTCGGGAGCCTCCACCGGAGAGCACGAAGCGGTGGAACTTCGGGACGGAGACAAGAATCGCTACTCGGGCAAGGGAGTGCAAAAGGCCGTCCGCAACGTCATTGATGCGCTGGGACCGGCGGTGATGGGGATGCCCGCCACCGATCAGGTCGCCGTGGATCAGGTCCTCATCACTCTGGACGGAACCGCCAACAAGAGCCGACTGGGTGCCAACGCCCTGCTCGGAGTGTCCATGGCGGTGGCCCGAGCGGCGGCAGCAGCCTCGGGATTGCCTCTCTATCGTTACCTGGGCGGCATTCAGGGAGTCGAGCTGCCTGTGCCCATGCTCAACATTCTCAACGGCGGTGCTCACGCCGACAACAACGTGGACATCCAGGAGTTCATGGTGATGCCCACCGGAGCCACCTCCTTTCGGGAGGGGCTCCGCATGGGGGTGGAGATCTTCCATTCACTAAAAAAAGTGTTGAACGAAAAGGGACTGTCCACCGCTGTGGGGGACGAAGGAGGGTTTGCCCCCAACCTCCCCAGCAATGAGGCCGCCCTGGACTGCATCATGGAAGCCATCGCCCGGGCCGGTTATCAAGCGGGAGGGGATGTGTACCTGGCCTTGGATGTGGCGGCTTCGGAGCTCTATCGGGATGGCGCCTACCACCTGCCCGGCGAAGGCAAGAAGGGCCTGCGGGGGGCCGACATGATCGATTTCTACGACCGACTCTGCACCCGCTATCCCATTCGTTCCATCGAGGATGGTCTGGCGGAGAACGATTGGAGCGGGTGGCGGCTGCTCACCGAAAGGCTGGGGAGGACGGTTCAGCTTGTTGGAGACGACCTCTTCGTCACCAACACCGAGAGGCTGGCCAAGGGGATCCGGGACGGAATTGCCAACTCCATCCTGGTGAAGGTCAATCAGATCGGCACCCTCA
>CAYRTW010000103.1:0-18437 GCA_964426935.1 uncultured Rickettsiales bacterium | reverse complement strand
GCCGGCGCCGCCGGCCTCTCCCCGCTCCCTCTTGCCTTCAGCCTCTCCCAATGGGCTCGGGTTCGGGGGGCGACTCACGCCGGTGGAGCTGTTGTTGGGAACCCTCGTTGTCGTGCTGTTGCTGGTGACGTTGTGGGGAAAATGGAACTCTCCAGGGGATGACGCCCCGCCTTCCCCGTCCCATTCCCCACAAGCCATCAAGGAAGAGGTTCCGGCCCCCTCAACCAAACGCCGTGGCCCTGAACGCCCCACCGGGCCCTCCAAGAACACGGTGAGGAGCACCGAAGATCCTACCAGGGGCTCCCACGAGACCCTCAAAGGCTCGGAACACTTCACGGTGAGTCGCTCCTCCCCCCAACCTGCAACACCCTCTCCTTCCCCGCCATCCCCTGGTACAGCCGCGCCGCCCACCTCTGCCTCCCTCGCCCCAGAGGTCAGTGAAGAGAAGGTCAATCTCACTTCCAAACCTGAATCCAAGAAAAAATCCCCCACCCTCTACATCCCCATGGATTCCACTTCCCCCGCCGTTCCTCCCAAGCCGGCCGCCGAAAAGCAGTCATCCGTCATCTACATCCCAGTCAATTCCAAAGATCTGCCGTATCTCCCACGGCCAACCGTCCCCCCCACCTTCCTCCACCAACCCAGCAAGACCGTGTTGGCGGTGGGGATGGGGTGGCCTTTACGGGTCTCGGTAACCCACGCCAACCCTCTGACCTCCTGCACCCTCCGCCTTGTCCTCCCCGGCCTGGACCAGACTGGCGTGGGGCCCCTTCCCGCCACCGAAGGCAACATCTACGAATCTACCGTGAGAGTCAGCGGCGCTTGGGTGGGGAAACATTCCTATTCCTTCCTCCTGGCCTGTCGGGAGGGAACCTGGAGTTCTCCCGGATATTCCTTCGAGGCCCATTGAGGCAAAACAGACTCGCTCCTTTCCCAACCAACCCCTACTTCCCCGTCACCGGGACGGTTGTCGCCGCCGGCGCCGTTCCCCCCGGTCCCGTCGCCTCACCCCACCCCTCCAACTCCGCCAGGTACCAGGCCGCCAAGGCCACCGCCGCCACGTTCTGGTTGAGGAGGCGGGGATCCACCTTGTCCAGGGTGTCGGCAGCGGTGTGGTGGATGGGCCAGTACCCGCTCATGTCCTGATGCAGCCCCAGGCTCACCACCCCCGCCTTGGCCAGGGGGGAGATGTCTGCCCCTGACCCATCCAGAGGAAGGGCCGTTGCCGCCAGGGGAGACAGCCAGGGAAGAAGACCCGCCAACCGGGCCAGGACCGCTGTCTGTCGGGGAGAGGGGGGGAGGTCCTTCTGGGGCTTCTCTTCCCGCCGGGCGGTGGGTGCCGCAGGCGGGGTGCCGGGAGGGGGAGGGTCCTTGACTTCCACCCGAAATCCCAAAGGGGCGCCTGAGCCGGTGTCTGCTTCCAATGCAGCGAAATGACTGGGGATCTCCGCTGCGTGTGCCCGAGCATATTCCTTGGCTCCACCCAGTCCATTCTCCTCGTTGGTGAACAGGACCACCCTCACGGTGCGGCGGGGCGCCCGAGGGAGGGAGGCAATGAGGCGGGTTGCTTCCAGGACGATGGCGCAGCCGGCCCCGTCATCCTGGGCCCCCGCTCCCACATCCCAGGAATCGATGTGGCATCCCAGCAGCACCACTTCCTCGGGGACCTTGCCTCCCCTCACCTCCCCCACCACGTTGGCCGAGGGTCCTTCCCCCATCTTTCTGGCCTCCATCTTGAGGTGCAATCGAATGGGGACGTTTCCCTGCTGCGCCAATCGATGCAGGGTGGCGGCGTCCTCTACTGTGATGGCGGCGGCGGGAATGGGGGGAATGGGGGGAACCCCGTCGTCGTATCCCATGCCGCCGGTGTGGGGAGTGGACAGGCTGGTGGGGGTGATCGAACGGACCAGGGCCGCCACCGCTCCCACTCGGGCCGCCTCCTTGGCCCCCGCCCATCGGTAGGCCACCGTCTCTCCATAATCGGTAAAGGGTGCGTCATAGACGACGATCTTCCCGGGTGCCTCAGTCGCTCGGGCGGTCAGCTCAGCAAAGCTGGACACCACCAGGACCGGCGCGGTAATGCCCTCTGCGGGGGTTCCCACCGATCCCCCCAGCCCCAGCAGAGCCAGGGGACGGGCGATGGGCTCCAGCATTTCCAGGGACTCCTTCCCCCTCACCCACACCGGCACCTGAACCGCCTCCCGATGGACGTTGACCAGCCCTCCCCTCAGCATCGCCTCCTCTCCCCAGGTCAGAGCCCGGTCCAGGGCCGCGCTCCCCGACAGGCGATGCCCGATGCGATCGGAAAGGAACGCCAGGTCGGTGTAGGCGGCGGTCCCCAACAAGGCCCTTCCCAGGAGCTGGGAGGCCAGGACCTCAGTGGGAGTCTCCTGCAATGGCGCGGGTTTTCGGGCCCCCCGGGCGGGTCCAGGAAGGAGGGCAGGGATCAGGAAGAAGGCGAGGAGGATAGATCGCCGCAGGGGGGAAGAGGACATCCGGGGAGGCTCCGACCGAAGGGAGGGGCGAGGGTACCCCAGTTTCTCCCTTTTCCGCTCCCGCCCTCCTCATGAACCTACTCGCAGGCCACGGTGATGTTGCCGGGGCTGCCGGAGATGGTGCAGTTCACCGCGTCGTCGTCGCGAGAGGCGGAGCCGGTGTAGGTGGTCCCGTCAAAGGTGGTGGTCACCGTCCACTCGTGTCCCGCCCAGGAGATGTAATGGAAGGCCAGGTCCCAGGAGGTCACCATGTCGTTCTCATAGGTGGCGGTGCCCGAGTCCACCACCACCGAGCTGTCGTAGGAGCCGTCCCACCGGGTGCCGGAGATCACCACTTCGCTTCCCCGTTCTCCAGCAAATTCAAGTACATAATCGCCAGCCAGGGTTCCATCCCAGGTGCCCGAATAATTGTATTCCGTCAACGAAGTGGTCAGGCTCCGAGCCCCAAAGGTGTAGGTGATGGAGCAGGGGAGAGGATCCACGGTGATGGACCCCTCCCCCGACAGAGCGTTCCCCGACAGGGAGTAGCAGACATCGCACCCCATGTAGAGGGGGTAGCACCACTCCCCGCTGGCCGCCGCTGCTTCCATGCTCTGGGCCGAGGTCCCCAACGAGGTGATGACGTTGCTCATCTGCTCGATATCCGACGCGATCTGATCGTCCGGGGGAGCCTCCGCCCAGGCGCAGCCAGCGACGGGCAGGAGCAGGGCGAGGCACAGGGACAAAGGAGAAGGCAAGGCAGGGCGCATGGGGATTCCTCTCAACGGCAACGGGGCAGCCCATCGGCCACCCCCGGTGTACGGTGTTCATGGTGGGGCTCATGACCTTCACCGTCAACCGGATTTCCATCCTACTTTGTTGATTTTACATGCCTTTCTGGAGGCTTTCCCCTTTCTTGCGAAAACCTTGAGGAGGGGGGGGCCACGGGCCATCGGATTCGATGAATCGAGCCTCTACCGGCATCGGGGCTCAGGAATGGGTCGAGGCGCGCCTGTTTTGACAGGGTTTCGCCTCCTTGGGTACAGTCGGAGCGCCGGGAGGGCGGGGGACCCTCCGCAGCACCGGCTTCGGGAAGGTCATGACCCCTTCAGACGACATTCTGGTCCTGCGCCGCATCCCTGCCTTCGCGGGGCTCAGCGAAGTGGACGCCCGAGCCCTCCATGCCATCCTGAAGCCTCGGCTCCTGGTCCGTGGGGAGGCTTGGTGTCAGGAGAATCAGAAGGGGGACACCCTGGCCCTCCTCCTTGCCGGCCGGATGGGAGCCTGGCTGGGGCATGGCACTCCGGCGTCCCTTTCGGTGGGGGAGTTGGTTCCAGGAGCGGTGGTGGGAGAGATGGCCTGCATCGATCCCGGCCCCCGCTCCGCTACCGTCCTGGCCATGGAGGATTCCCGCCTTTTGGAGCTGAACCGGGCCGGTTTGCGCCTCCTCCAGGAGAGGGTGCCCCGGGCGGCGGTGGCCCTGGTGGGCTCGGTCATCCGGGACGTGACCGCTCGCCTTCGGGAGGTCAATCGCCTCATCGAAAAAGAGGCCGCCCTGCGGGGAATGCCCAAGGAGCCCCGTCCCTCCTCCACCCCCTCGCCCCTGACTCGCTCTGCCCCTCCCTCTTCCTTTGGCACGCGGGTGGAGCTTGCCCGTCTCCCTCTGCTGGCGGGGTTCTCTCCGGCCGAACGCGACTCCTTCGCCCGGGCCACCACCCAGCGCTTTGTCCCCGCAGGCGGGTTTCTGTGTCGAGAGGGGACGGTGGGCAGCTCCTGTTTCCTGATGGCCCAAGGTGAGGTGGAGGTGTGGAAGAGGGTTTCTGGGGAGGACCAACTCCTGGCCCGCCTTCCTGAGGGGGCGGTGGTGGGGCAGATGGCCCTGGTGGATCGCTCCGCCCGCTCCGCCTCCATCAAGGCCGCCACCCCGGTGGTGCTTCTGGAACTGGGACAGGCGGGGTTTCGGGAACTCCTCCAGGCCGCGTCTCCCCCAGGAATCCGCTTCCAGGAGCAGGTGGCCATCGCGGGCATTCGCCAACTTCGCATCGCCAACGAGCGCTTCTCCGGCGTCGCCCGTTCCACCTCCCGTCCCTCCCCTCGCCCTGCCGTTTCCCCTCCTCCCCTCACTCCCCAGGAGAAGAACACCGTCGCCTACCTGAAGGCGGCCCTCCGGGAGTGGGACATGTCCATGGAGGATCTGGGAAGGGTGGATTTCGTCCGCCAGGAGAAGCTCCCCCCCTCCTCCCTCCTCCGGCAGCGAGGGGGGCGAACCCTCCTGTGAGCCTTGGGAAAGGGGCATGACCCTCCTTGCCGAACTCCATCCCCGGCGGGTGACCCATCGCCTCGCCCTGTCCATACCTGGGGAAATCTCTCAGGCATGGCGCATCGCCTCCAACACCGAACAGGCCAATGCCCGGGCCGGTCTCCCCGCCATCACCTACCGGGACGAGCCCCAGCCGGGGGGAACCTGTCGACGCTTCTTCTCCTATCGCCTCAAGGGTTTGGAAGTGGTGGGAGAGGAATTGCCCTTTTCCTGGGAATTTCCCAAGGGTTTTGTGGTCCATCGGGTGTATTCCCGGGGTCCCTTCCAGGCCATGACCCATCGCTGTCTCCTGGTTGAGGAAGGGACATCCATTTCCGTTACCCACACCTTCAGCTTCGTTCCCCGGGGCCTCATCGGCAAGATCTTCTGTTGGGGGTTTGGCCGAGAGGTGCTTCCCGGACTCACCGCATGGCATCAAGAACAGTCCATGAACGCCGTGCAGGACGGAGTGATTCAGCCCCATTCTGGAAACCTCCCCGAGGTCCATGCCGTCCGTACCCGGTTGACACCTCTTTTGGAAACCGCTCGCAGCCTCCATGCCTCCCCCGCCCTCGATCACCTGGCTCGTTTTTTGGAAACCGGCAGCGACCTGGAGATCGAGCGCTTGCGCCCCCTGGCCCTGGCCCGCACCTGGGGGACCGACTCCCGGGACACCCTCAACACCTTTTTGGGAGCCACCCGGGCGGGAATCACCAACCTCCGTTGGGACGTGATCTGCCCCCACTGCCGGGGGGACAAGGCTCACCTTTCCTCCCTGGCGGAGGTGAAGGGAAGGGCGTTCTGTCCCTCCTGCAACCTGGACTTTGAGGTGGATCTCCATCGCACCCTGGAGGCGGTGTTCGTGCCCCATCCCCAGGTCCGGGAGGTGGAGGTGGCCCGCCATTGCCTGGGAGGGCCGGGCACCACGCCTCACATCCTTTACCAGATTCCCTTGGACCCCGGCGAGGAGGCGACCCTTCCCCTGTGGCTCCCCACGGGCACCTATCGGATTCGCTTCGCTGGCCTTCCTCGGTTCCGCTGGATCCGGGCCTCCGAGGGGGTCGCCCTCCCTCCTTCGCCCTCCTTCACCCTCCTCCCCTCCCAGGACATCCACGGGGACGACCTTCACCTTCCCAGCCGCACCGCAATCCCTCTCAAGGTGGGAAACGGCACCACTCTCGCCACGGTGGCATCGGTGGAGTCGGTGGAATGGGCCACCGACTGCCTCCCCGCCGGCGAACTGATGGCCCGTCAGCGCTTCCGGGACCTGTTCAGCCAGGAGATGTTGGCCCCGGGGGTCACCCTGGCGGTGGAGAGCGTGTCCATCTTGTTCACCGACGTGGTGGCCAGCACCGCCATGTATGAAAGCCTGGGGGATGCCAAGGCCTTCCATCGCGTCTGGGACCACTTTTCTGCCCTGCGGGAGGTGGTGGACAACCATCGGGGAGGCATGGTGAAGACCATCGGGGATGCGGTCATGGCGGTGTTCTCCCGCCCCGACGACGCGGTGCTGGCCTCCCTGGCCATGCACAGGGCGATGGCGGCGGCTCCTGCGGGGCTGACCCTGAAGATCGGCATCCACGAAGGCCCCTGCATCGCCGTCACCCTCAACGACCGCCCCGATTACTTTGGCACCACCGTCAATCTCGCCGCCCGCATCCAATCCAGCAGCCCGGCGGGAGCGGTGGTGATCTCCCGCAAGGTAGGGCAGAAACCGGGGATGGAGGGGAGGATTCGGGAAGAGGGATGGAGCATTGAGGAAGGGGAGATCCACGCCAAGGGATTCGACGCCCCGGTGCCGGTGTGGTCTCTGAGGCCTCCCCGCTCCGCCGAAAAAGTCGGGGATCCGCTATAACGGGGGGGCGAGACACTCCCGACCCGTCGCCCTTCACGAGGCCTTCCATGCAGCGATTCACCTCCGTCCTTCGTCTGGTGACTGGGTTTCTGGTGATGGTCCTGTACACCCTGGTGTTCCTGGTCATCGCCCTCCTTCTGTTGCCCTCCCGAGCCGCCCGCATCAAGGCCTGCAACTATTACGGAAAGGCCCTGGGGCGCAGCATCGTGGCCATCGCCGGGGTCACTCCGATCATCCGTCATCGGGAGAGGCTGAATGGCTTCATGCCAGCCATCTACCTGTCCAACCACGCCTCCAACATCGATGCCTTCATCGGCATGTGGCTCTGCCCGGTGGGAGCGGCGGGGGTGGCCAAGAAGGAGATCGCTCGGGTCCCCTTCTTTGGATGGCTGTATCTCCTGTCCGGCCATCCCCTCATCGACCGCCAGAACCGAGAAAACGCCATCGCCTCCTTGGAGAGCGTGGCCCAGGTGGTCAGGTCCCACCGCTTGGGAATCTACATGTTCCCCGAGGGCACCCGCAGCAAGGATGGCCGCCTCCTGCCTCTCAAAAAAGGCTTCGTCCACATGGCCATCGCCACCGGTCTCCCGGTGGTCCCGGTGGTGGTGCATGGTTCCCACAAGAGTTGGAAGAAGCACGAGTTTACCTTCACCCCCTGCACCGTCTACGTGGATGTGTTGGAAAAGGTAGACACCTCCAGTTGGCGAGCCGAAACTGCCGAACAGCACTGCGCCCAGATCCACCGCCTCTATGTCGAATGTTTGGAACCGGAGCAGAGGCCGGTGGGATGGTCGGAGGGTGAGATGGGGAAGGGGTAGGGCTCAGGGTGAGTCAGAATTTGCGACAACTCACTCACACGCCGCCAAGCGAACCGCCAGCGTCTGAGAGGCTTCCAACTCGTATCCGGTGGACACGGTGACCGTGGGCAGCCCATCCGCCACCAGGGCCCCCTCGGGCAGGAGGAGGAGAATGGGGTCTCCCTCCACGTCTCCTTCGACTTCCGTAGCTGGGCTGGGCTGGGCTGGCATGATACCCCCCGGGGAACGTGTCCATGGTGAGAGGGGCGGGTTGGGGTGTCAAGAGGCTTTTTATATGCGTTCAGGTGGTCCCTGCTGTGTGGCTGGCCCACTTGCTTGAACGCTTCTCACACTTTTTCATGAACATCGCCAAGACGCCACGGAGCCAGGGCGCCAAGAGAGGAGGGCTGGAGGGCTGTTTTGGGAGTTGGGGACTGCCTGAACGGCCACGTTTTTTTCCTCCCTCTTCCTCGGCCCCTGGCCATCAGGGTGGTCTTTCCCTCTCTCCTATCCCCTCCTCCCCACCATCCCCGGCGACTCCATCCGCATGACCACCACCCCCTCCTGATTCATGAGCTCCATTTCTACCGTCGCCAGCCCCCGATCCGTCTTGGAAGCCATCGGCCGAAGATGGAGGATGCGAAACTTCAGCTTCACCACGTCTCCCGGGCGCACCGGGTGGAGCCACCGCAGCTTGTCCACCCCTGGCGAGCCCAGGCTGGCCAACTCCCCTACGAACTGATCCACCAGGAGGCGCATGGCCACGCTGCCGATGTGCCAGCCGCTGGCGATGAGGCCACGGTAAGGAGTCTGGCGTGCTGCTTCCTCATCCAGGTGGAAGGGCTGGGGGTCGAAGCGGGAGGCGAACTCGATGATCTCCTCCCGGGTGAACAGATACGATCCCCCTTGATGCTCCTCTCCCTCCACCAGGTCTTCCCAGTACCTCATGGCGTCCGGCCCCTGGCACGGCGCCGCCGTCTTGCCCACTCCCCGGCTCCCACCAGGATTCCCCATCCAAAGGTTTCGGCGCCCCCGTCCATTCTCCTGGCAGCGGCGCACCCCGAGCAGGCCCCTTCCTCCTCGTCCAAATAGGATTGGCGCTGACTGTCGGTGGGATCCTGACCGGGAGAGGGGCCGGTGTCGTCGTCGGGAGGGAGCCCGGTGTCATCGTCCCCGGGAATTCCAGTGTCGTCATCGGCGACCGGCGGGGTGGTGTCATCGTCGGAGGGAGGAGGGGTGGTGTCGTCGTCGGCCACCTCTTCCCCCGGATAGCTCCCGGTGCATTCCGCCGTCAGGGTGAATCCGCTGACCGCACCCTCCCAGCCGTCCACCACCGCCACATAGCGTTGCCCGGCGTTGGCGGTGAACCCGACCGCTTCGTCGGCGGTCTCACTGTTCACCGACGCTCCCAGACAGCCGGTGCCGTTGCAGGACTCGGTTTCCAAAAGAAGCAGGTCCAGATCCGCCCCGAGGCTACCCACCCGCAGGGTCACTCCCTCGGTGAGCACGGTTCCAAACTCCACCGCGATCTCCGGGCCTGAATAGGAATACTCGCTGCACCCCCCGTAGGCCCCATGACTGTTGGTGGAGCCTCCCCCATTGTTGGCCAGGGACAAGGTCTCCCCGCAGTGGAGGCGAGCGGCGATGGTGCAGGGGCTCACGTCCTCGCAATATAGCCCCGGCAGTCCCCCATAATCTCCCTGGGACACCCAGTAGGAAGGGGGTCCAGAGCAGGAGCCGTCGAAGGGGTCGGAGGCATAGTCCCCCACCTCCCGCACCTCGAAATGGACGTGGGGGCCAGTGGAGTTCCCCGAAGACCCCATCTCCCCCAGCTTCTGCCCACAGGTCACCGTCTGCCCGTTGGAAACCCCCACGGTCCAGGTCTTCAAGTGCCCATAAGTCGTAGACTTTCCATCGGCGTGCAGCACCTTCACGTAGTTTCCATAACCCCCTCCTCCTCCACAGTCCCCGGTGCTGCATCGGTCGTATTCCCCATCGTTGGTGGCCACCACCACCCCCGTTGCCGCCGCCACGATGTCCCGGCCTTCGTCCATTCCCGTCCAGCTTCCTCCACCATAGTCGGAGCCCCCGTGCCCCGAGTAGGTGAAGTCCCCACAGGCCCAATCGGTGTTGCCGCCGTTGTCCTTGTAGGCGGTGGGGTAGAAGGCCCCATAATCGGCGTCGGAGGTGGGAAAGCGATAGTTCTGGGCAGTGGCCAGGGAAACGGTCCACCCCCCCGCCAGGATCCCGACCAGGATTCCCCAAAGAATGGAAGGGTGTCTCATCTCCATCGCACCTCTCCCTTTTCACCGGCCCCGCCTGTCCAGCGCAGCCACTCCCCCTCCCAACGAGGTGGATCCTTCCAGGGAGGAAATTGGAATCCTTGGGGAGGATGACCGGGAGCGGAGGGAAAATGAAGGACATTCCGATTGGTCAACTGCACCGGCTCCCCACCGGCAACCGGCATCCGGTATACCGAGGCCAGACCGGTGATTCCCCACACAAAGGCCACATCGGTCTCGTCGGGGGAGAGGGACACCCTGTCGGGACGACCGCCCCGATCCAGAAGGACCCGTGGGGTCTCCGATGGGCCCCGGGAGTCCAGGTCCCAGGCGAGGATCTGGCCGTCTGACCGACCCCGCAAGGCGCTGGCCACCAGAACGTTCTTCCCCACTTGAGGCAGTCCCACCCCCTCCCGGGCCAGGAGGCGCGCTCCCTCCCCATCCTGCCAGGTCAGGGAACCCTGGTGAAGTTCCAGGACGCCGCCGGGAATCGTCCATTTTCCTTGATGGGGAAAGGGGATGTGGCGTTCCCCGGGTGGACTGCCCTGGGGCTCGGGCGAAGGAGAAGAGGACGACTGGACAGGAGAGGAGATCTGGGAAGCAGGGATGGAGGCGTCCTCACCGGGGCGACAGGCCGCCCCCAGGATGGCCATCCCAAGCCAGGCAACAAGGGGAATTCCGTGTCCTTTCCATGAGTTCCACATGATTTCTCCATCAACCATTTTCACCTCCCGCCCATCTGCGGTACTCCTCCTCTCCCAACGCCAGACGAATCTCCTCAGCAAAAACCTCCAGCACGGGCAACTTCTCCCCGTCCTCCCGGGGGCGCTGGCAATCTCCCCCGCCCAGGTGAACCGGGGATTCCTGGTCCATCACCAATTCCCCTTGGGAGAGAAGGACCGGGTAGAGGGCGCAGTAAAAGGGTTTGAGACCGGGAGGAGGAAGGCCCAACCCTGGGGAGGCCCGCTGGAGGATGCAGCCGAGGTCGGCTCCCAGAAACACACAGGCCTCCCGGGACGGATTCCCCACCCAGGGCAGGGCGCGGGTGCCGAGGCCCCTCCCCGAAGGAAAGTCGTCATCTTCGCAGGTGCCCTCAAACCATCCGGGAGGATGACGCCGGTCCAGGGGCAGCAAAGAGGCGATGCGGGGGGCATGAGCGAGGAGGAGGGCGGCGTGGCCTTCGTCCATCCACACCCCGTTGCTGCAACAGGCGGCCTGGCATTCCTGGATGCGGCATCTCTCCCCCCGGGTCTCCCCGAGGATGCTTTCCCGCACCCGCACCGAACCTGGGAGGGGCGACGGAGTCACCGGGAGGGGCCCTTGGAGAACGGTGGCATGGTCAACCTCCCTGCTCTTCGCCAGAGGACACGGCGCCCGTTTCTCCTGAAGACGAGGCGGGGGCGTCCGAGCGGTTCAGCAGCCATTCCACCTGGCGGGGAAGGAGGCGGGCCATCTTCTGACCGAATCCGGTGTCCTTCACCCGAACCGTGCTGGTCTTGTCCACCAGGTAAAAGCGGGGGATGTTTCGCTTCTGACCCAACCAGGCGTTCAACACTCCTGGGGTGGAAACAGCGTCCAGGACGGGAGCCTTGAGTCCCGCCGCCTTCACCTTCTCCGCCTCTTTCCGCCGTTCCTCTTCTCCCTCGTCGGTGGCCAGAAGGACGATGCGAAGCCTGTCCCCGTGCTGGGCCTCCAGGGAAGCCAGGGCGGGGAGGGATTCGGTGCAGCGACCGCACCAGGAGGCGACGAAGCCGACGATGGCTCCCTTCACTTCGGGGCTGGCGGCGGGTCCGATGACCTGGGAAAGAGAAAGGGTGGCGCCCGCCTTGCCTCCTACCAGCGGGAGGGTGAAGGGGGGGGCCGGATCCCCCCTCTCGACTCCCTCCCCGGCGAGGGAAGGAGGCGGCGAGGAAGGAGGGTTCACCGCCGCCGGAAGGGAAGGGGGGGGCACCGATTCCACAGGAGAAGAAACCGTTTCAGACGGAGTTTCTGCTGAACACCCTCCTAGAATGCAGGCCAACAGAAGGGGGGCAGCAAGGGCGGAGAAGCGAAGCATGGACTCCAGGGACCGGGGGACCCGGCGTCAGCGGTGGGAGACCCCACCACTAAAGGATATGATGCGGCGCTGCAACGCTTTGTTGCTGTCCCCACCCATGACTGGCGAGATTCCCGGGCCTCCCTCTCTTCGCCACTCCCGGATTCGGAAGGCGCATTGGCCGGAAAAAAGGAGAATCAGGGGCTCTCCGGGAGAACACCCGCTCCCTCTCTGGAGGCTCAAGGCCAGGATTTTTCTGGCCAGGACTTGCGAGGGAGGGATCTTCGCGGCGCTCGGCTGGAGGGGGCCCGCCTGCGAGGGGTGGATTTGCGGGGGGCCTGCCTGGAATCGGCTCACCTCGTTGACGCGGATCTCACCGGGGCGAACCTCTCCTACCTGCGGGCCCGGGGGGCGGATTTTTCGGCAGCCATCCTGGATGAATGTGAGCTATCCCGGGCGGACCTCCGCTCCTGCCAGATGGAGGGGGTGTCCCTGAGGGAGGCTCATGGGGAAGCTCTCCTCCTCGATGGCGCCCACCTGTCGGGTTCAATATGGACAGGAGCACGTCTGGAACGAGTGCGATGTCGCAATGCCGACCTGTCCCGAGCCCTTCTCGAAGGGGTGGTCCTCTCTCAACCGGACCTCTCGGGGACGACCCTGCGGGGGGCGGTGCTGGCCCGGGTCTGTTTGGAGCAGGGGGACTTGCGGGATGTGGACCTTCGGGAGGCCGAACTGCGGCGAGCCCAGCTTTCCTCCTGCGATCTGCGGGGAGCGGACTGCCGGGGAGCGAGAGTGGCCGGAGCGAATCTTCCCCCTCTGGCGGGGCTGAAGGAACTGTTTTCTGGGGCCCGGGGAGAGCCTCAGGGCGGGTGGCCTTCGGCTCCTGGCCTGGGGGCGGAGGGAGCCCTTCCCTACTGGCGTTGGTTTGGGGAGGCGGCGTTCCTGGGCATCTTGCTGCTGTTGATTCTGTCGGGCAAGGTGCTCACCCGGGTCCCCGGAACCGATGAGCCCACGGACGATCCCCCCCAGGAAGGCCCGTCCTCGTCTCCCCAGGAAGGGGCGGGGTCCCGATGATTCCCTCACCCCTTCCCGCTTTCCAGGCCTCTCCCCGGGCTGGCCCCCGATTGCTGGCGGCGGCGGCGCTGGGATTGAGCTTGGGAGCTTCCCTGGTGTGGCTGGCGGCGGACCGAATCGGACCTGTCTACGACGTGTTCTGGTACTTCCAACACTCTCTGCGGGTTCATGAATATCTGCGGGCTGGGGAGTGGTCCCCCTCCCAATGGGGGGTCGTCGGTGCCGGCCAGCGGTATGGCGCCCTTCCCCTCCTGGGGATGGCCCTGCTTCAACTCCTCTTTGGCACTCGCTATCCGGTGGCGGTGCTGTTGATGGCCGCCCTGTCCCTCTTTCTTCTGTCCTGGACGGTATTTCGCATCACCGCTGCCCATGCGGGGGAACGGATGGCGGGGGTGGCGGTGGCCCTGCTGACCCTGTGCCCGGGAGTGTGGGGGTATCAGAGACTCCTCCTCCTGGACCTGCCCATGAGCGCCTTCATTGCCGGTTCGGTGGGTCTCCTTCATTCCCTGGCTCCTGGAGGAGGGAGGCGATTTCGAGGGGTGAGGGGAGTGGGGGCCCTGCTCCTGGCAGGGGCAGCGGTTTCCTTCAAGGTGAACGCCATGGCCTTCCTGATTCTCCCCCTGCTGGTGGGGGTCTTGCTGGCGGGCCTCCCCCTTTGGCGGCGAAGGGGGTCGAAGCGTTTAGCCATCTTATTGATTTTACTATCTTTATCCGCAATTTCTCTTCTGGTGGGGGCGGCGGTGGGGATTCCGGTGTGGCGAGGAGGGGGGACCGCCCTGCTGGCGACCTTTTCCGATGACACCTGGTTGGGAACCGCCCCCGCCCTGGCCAGAGAGGGAAAGCTCAGGGAACTCCCCGGCCTCTATGCCCAGACGGTGGGAGTGCAGGCCCATGCGGTGTGGCGACTGGGAAGCACTCAGCTCCTGAACCTGCCCCTGGGCCTGGCCTTCCTGGGGTCCTTGGGGTTCCTGGCCTGGGTGCGCCATCCCTTTCTTCCCTGGTTGTTGGCCTGGGTAGGGCCTCCCCTGGCCTTCTTGGTGCTGGTGTTCCGAGGAGAGTTTGATGAACGCTATCTCCTGCCCGCCGTTCCCGCCTTGATCATCGCTGTCGCCCTGGGTCTGGCCTCCCTGCCGGGAAGGCGCCTGGGGGCCCTGGTCGCCTCCGCCCTTTTAGGCCTCTCCCTGGTGCAGTTTGGAACGGGTTCCTTTGCCCTTCCCTCGCTGGAGGAAGACCGGTGGTGCTTCGTTCGGGATCAGGGCCGTCTACCCTTCTATGCGGGAACCTCGGGAGCCTGCCTGCTCCAGGCGGACTACACCCTGTTCTACCGCTCCTCGGTGCCCTCCCGCCCCAGCCTTCCCCGGGCGGAGGTGAGGGAGGTTCTGGCAGCCAGGCGCCACGACCTCATGCGCCCATTGAGGGTGTCTTTCGCCGGAGCCCTCTCTCCCCTGTTCTTCTCCTACCTTCAGGAGCTTCTGTGGGGAGAGCGCCTGGGGGAGGCTCCAGGACGGATGCTGCTCCCCGCCAACCTCTGGTACGGCAGCGGAGCCGGGGGAGGCGCACCCTTGCTGGATCCCGCTTCCTCCCTGGATCTCCCCAGTTGGCATTGGGCGATTCATCCCGAATTGAAGAAGGGAATGCTGGACTCGGACGCGGTGGTGGTGCGCCATCATCCCGATTGGCCCCAACCCGGCGTTCAGTACGGGGTGGTACCCAATCATCTCCAGCCGGTGGCCTGGTTCCTTGGGGCGGCAGAATCGACCTGGGAGAGGGCGGGGGGATTTCCTGTGCCGGGGGGGACCGACATCATCGAGGTGTACCTCCCGCCGAAGGGGGAGCCTCTGGCGCCCTGATCGGAGGCTCCCCTACTCCGGATCGCAGGGCCCGTCGCACAGACTCACCGTCTCCCCACCGCTCCACAGGAAGTGCCCGGCCTGGGCTTGGAAGGAGGAGGAGTGGCGCACGGCGACATGGGCTCCGGTGTCCTCCGGCGGAGGGATGTTGCCCGTGGGATTGTCGGGGGCCCCCATGTCGTAGAAGACGAAGGCTCCTGGCCCGAGGAGGGGAGACTCTGCGGGGGCGCTGGCGGTTTCCAATCCCCAGGGTGTCTCCAAATAGGGAGAGGGGACGGCAAGGGGCACGCCTGAGCACCGGGCCAGCATTTCCGAAATGAGGTTGGGGACCTGGGTGTCGTTCTTGGCGATGTGGAGTCCCAGGATCTTGGGGGTGTTGAAGTCCAGAGGCTCCAGAGTGGCCCGGTGGACCCAGTTCATCTGATCGGCGGGATCGAACAGCACCTCCATTCCCGCCAGGAGCACCTGACGTTGCACCGGGTCGGTCACAGCCTCAATGAAGGTGTCTCCTAGATTGACATCTCCCACCCCGTTTACCCAGTTGGAGCTGCGCTCGAACATGTGGGTCCAGGCTCCCCCTCCCACCACCAGCAGTCCCACGTCCACTCCCGGCTCCAGGGCCAGATAGGCTCCTCCCACCGTCCCCCCCATGGAGATCCCGGTGTAGACCATTTCTCCGTTCAGGACGGGCTCTCCCGGAGTTCCTGAGGCCTCGTCGTACATCAACAGGGCGGGCAGCTCCTCCCTGCCGAATCGTCCCAGGGCCAGGAAATTGATCAGCCCCTGGCGCACCCGGTCGGTGATCTCGGAGAATCGGTTGAAGTCCTGGACCCCCAAAAGGGCCCTCACCGCGTCCACCTCGGTAATGCCTACGAAGTCCGTGGCGATGAAGGGCATTCCCCAGGCAGCCACCAGGGGCTGGGTGGAGCCGTCTTCGATCTCGTCCGCCGACCCGAAGATGCCGTGTCCATACAGCAGCAGGGGCAAGGTGCCTTCGGCAGCGGCGGGGATCGCCACCTTCCAGGCGATGCGCTCCTCCCCGGTCTGGATGGGCCGCCCCTGTTCATCCCTCACCAGATGCTGATCCTCGTTCAGGAACAGGGGGACGACGATGCTTCCCCGCAGCAACCGATAGGGCCCGGCGCTCCCCTCATCCCAGTAATCCAAATCGATGTTGGCCTGCCAGGCCTGATCCCACTCCCTCACCACCTGGGACATGGCCAGCAGATCCCGAGTGAGCCATTCATCGGACGCGGTGACGAAGTCCCAGGCCAGTTGGAGACCCTCCCGGGAGATGCCGTATCCGTCGAGAAGGGTGAACACCTCCTCCATACCCGGTCGCAAGGATTCCACGGCGGCGGAGTCGGTGGAAAGACCGTCCCGGAGGGCCCGAAACTCCTCGGAGGGAGGAACGGGCTGGCCGTCGGGATCCACCAGCCTCCTCATCGCCACCGCATACCGGGTCCCCGGCTTCAGCCTCCGCAAGGGGCGCACGATCAGGGTCTGGCGAGAAGGATCGTCCACCGCTCCGGCGTCCAACTCCGCCAGGAAGGGCTCCCTCTCCCCGGTGAGGAGGTTCACCACCATCACCGAGCTGTCCTCCCCCAGGCTCTCCTCCCCGGGAGCCGGCAGGGACTGGGGGTCCACCCCGCTGGGGAAGAGGGCAAGAAAGGGACCCAGGCCGGAGAAGCCATCCCCCAGGTTGTAGAGGGTGGTGTCGGTCTCGGCGTCGAGGGTGCGGGGAAGGGTCCCCTGGGGCAGGGAGATCCGATAGCCGGTGACCGTGCCGGCATCCGGGGTCAGAAAATACGAAGAAGGCCAGGGGAGGGCCGCCTCCTCAGGGACCCGGGGATCATTGCCGGGATCATCGGAAAGCCCAATCAGATCAGGGGCCTCTGTGGTGTCATCCCCCTCCGACTCTCCCCCCTGGGGAGGCCAGGGGAACTCTCCTTCGGTGGGTTGACAGCCTTGGGTCACAAGCCCGAAGGCAAGGAGGGGGAGGAGGTGGGTCACGGGTAGCGACATGGGGGGACGGTAACACTCCCTGCTCTGGAGGTGAACGACCACCGTGGATCCCGGTCTTACCGGGAGTCCGGTCGGGTTGGATTCGCGTCATCGCCTTGCCTCCCGAGTCCTCTCGCCCCAGAATCCCGGCGACGGCGGCCGTCTTGGACTCCCTTCAGACCCCTCCCGTCGGAGCCTCCCCATGCGCCTCGCCCTTCGCGCTCTCGCCACCCTCACCTTTCTTCTCGGGGCGTTGATGCTGGCGGGAATCCTGCCCGCCGCCCCTCCCTTTGGGCACATCCACATGACCTTGGGGATCCTGGTGGTGGTGGTGGCGGCTCTGGCCGTTTCCGGCGCTCCCGGCCCTCGCCAGGGGATTCGCCGGGTGGCCCGCTTCCTCCCCCTCCTGCCCCTGGTTCTTGGCCTGGCGATTCTGATGGGAAAGGGAAGCTCGGCGCTGTTGTGGGTTCATGCGTTGGCGGGGTTGACGACGGTGGCCTTGCTGGAGATGGCCCTGAGCCGCAAGGCCCGGCCCTGATCCCCCCTGATGAGCGATTCTTCTCCGCCCTCCTCTCCTCTCTCCTTGTCTCGGAAGCTGGGATTCTCCCTTCTGGCCACGGTGCTGTTTCTTCTCGTCCTGGAAGGATTCTTTCGCCTTCCCCCCCTGAGCCGTCCCATCCAGTTGTTTCTGGATGATCGCAGTCACGCCCGGGACATGGTGGAATTGACCGAAAAGGCCAACTTCCACGTTCCCGATCCGGTGGTTCTGTGGAGAATGCGCCCCCACGTCCACCTTCCATGGGGAAAAGGGGAAATGACGGGAACCTGGGGGTTTCGTCATGGCGATCCCCGTCCCCTGCGGCAGGGAGGGTTGCGGGTTCTGTCGATGGGGGACTCCACCTGCTTTGGATGGGGAGTGTTGGGGAACGAGACCTATTCGGCCCTGTTGGAAGACGCCCTGCTCCCCCACTATGGCTCAGACGGAGTCCAGGTGATCAACGCCGGGGTCCCTGGTTACACCACCTGGCAGGGAAAGCGTCGCCTGGCCGAGCTTCTGCCCCTGCTTCGGCCCAAGGTGGTGATCACCTATTTTGGAACCAACGATATGGCCGCCGCCATGATGGAGGACGAGGAGAGGGGGAGGGTCCTGGTGCTTCAGCAGCTCCTCAGGGGGTCTGCCCTCTACAACGCTCTTCTGGCCGGCTTTCGCCGGGTCATCACCCCTCCCCACATCGACGCCGCTGATCCCCGCCAGATGGTGGCCTTGTACGATCATCCCCGGGTCACTCCCGAGGATTTCGAGAAGAATATCAAGGAGATGGAGGATCTGTGTGCTCGCCACGGGGCCACAATGGTGGAAATCATCCCGGTGCGGCTGAACAACGAGCGGCTTCTGCACGTGGACGCCAACGTGGTGACCGGCTCCTACCGGGTGGAACCGGAGCCCTTGTTTCAGGCTGAGGTGGCCAAGGGGGTCCCGGTGGAGGCCTTGTTTGTGGACAACGACCACTTCACCCTGGGAGGCCATGGCATCGTGGCTCGCATGGTGTACCAGAACCTGATGACCCGGGGGGTGGTGGCGCCTTTGAAGGAAGGCTCGCCGGTTCAGTAGGGGCTCAGAAGAGAGGATGGGGGTGGTTTTATGAGGGTGGGGATATCAGGGGTTTTTGTCGCAATAAATATATTTATTTGATCGATGAAAATAATCTGCGCTCAGAGTCGCACGCGAAATAGGTTGGCGGGACCCTTGCCGGGGCAAGGGTCGTG
>CAYRTW010000102.1:0-18507 GCA_964426935.1 uncultured Rickettsiales bacterium | reverse complement strand
AATCAAAACACCCTACAGAACCGCCGCCACACCCTGGCTCCAACACCTAAAATACCCAATAAGAATAATCCGCTGGGCGCATTCCCCCGCCCGCTATCACACCCCCCGCACCCCTCATCCTCCCCGCCATCCCCCGCCGAATCGTCATCTCCCGCAACATCATCGTCCCCGACGTCCAGTCCCGAGGTCTCCCTTACCGCCTCCCACAAAGGCTCACACATCGCCTGTGTGGTGCTTCCCGCAGGGCATTCCAGCACCCCGTGAACGTCCCCGAACAGCAGGCGCGGCGTCAGGTCCTCCCCCAGGGAATCCCCCGAAAACACCGCAGCCCCGTCGGCCCAGTTGTTGGTGCAGAACCATCGTTCTCCATCATGATCGATGAAGCAACCCGCCTCCGGTGTGGTGTCCAGGTCGGTGAAGTTCTGGCCGCCGTCGTCGGAGTGGGCCCACCCGGCGTTCCTCCCTCCCACGTCCACCTGGCCGGGCTGGGGGCCGGTGGCGAAGGCGGTGATGACGTCGGGGAGATCGTAGCGGGCGGTGAACACCCCTTCTGAGGATACCGACACCACCCGATCCAGATCATAGGAATGGAGTCCGATCCAACTGGTTCCCGGATCCTGGGCATCCACTCCCAAGGCCAGCAGGGACCACTTCTCTGCCCCTTCGATGAGGAGTTCCTCCCAGTCCACTCCATCCCAGCGCCACAGATAGGGCAGGGAATCCCGCCACCCCACCGCGATGATGCGGGTCCCCTTGGCGTTCAGGCGGAACCCCCTCACCGTGGCCATTTCTCCGAAATCCCCGAAAGCGTCGAAGGTCTTGCCCCCATCCTGGGAGCGCCACAGGGCGTTGGTCCGATCCCCAGAGGCTGTGGCCACCCAAAGCACCCGGGGATCCACCGGATCGGAGGCCACCTGGGTGACGAACCACCCCTCAAAGGCTGGCACCACCTCCCATTGACAGCGATCGGCGCTGGTGAACAGACCGTTTACGGTGGAGATGAACCAGGTGCCGGAAGGGAGGACCGCAAACCCCGTTCCTGACGAGCCCCCGGTGACCTCCTCGCACACCCAGTCCCAGTCGTCGGTCTCCCTGGGGATGAGGATGCCGAAGGTGGTCCACACCAGGGGAAGAGGGTCTTGGGGATCCTCCCACACCACCGCCTCCGACTCGGGAAAGGTGCCATGGGCCCAGGCGGATGCTCCCATCAAGCCAGGGAGGAGGACCCACAGCACGAAAATAAAACCCTTGAAACCGCGCATGAAACCTCGCTGAAACGCCCCGCCATGGTGGGGCTGAACGGTTCCTGGCGCAACCGGATTTGGGTGTGCGGTGGCTCTCCCTCCTGGATTGGCAATCAGAGAAACTCCGGCCATTCCCTTCATGAACCTTCGTGTACTTCGTGCCCTTCGCGGTGAAAAACCCCAGCCCCTCCTTGCTACATTGCCACGAACTCACCCCCTCCGCCCGCTCACAATTCAGCACCCCACTCACTCTCCTCGCTGCCTTCTGCACCGGCGACCAGGGAGTTGCACAGGGAACGGCCCCCACCCCATTTTCCCTTCCGGTCGTCCCCATCCTCCCCGCCCTTCCTCTCCCCTCGGCGATTTCCCTCCTTCCCGGCATCTTCAGCGAGCCGTATATTCCCCCCCGCTCTCCCGAGGCCCCTCCCATGCGTATTCCCGAAGCCACTCCCCTCCTCCACGCCCTGGCCTCAGGCTCCCGCCGGGTCCTGCTGACCGGCCCTGCCGACGCCGACGGAGACTCCCTGGGAGCCGGCCTGGCCCTGGCCGAGGTCCTGCGCCGCACCTTCCCCGGTCTCACCGCCGAGGTGGTCTACCATTACCCGGTTCCTGAGCGATATCGCTTCCTTCCCGGCGCGGGAGGCGTCATCGGAGTGACCGAAGCCTCCGCCCGAGGCCCTTACGACCTGGCCATCCTCCTGGACGGAGCCCGCCATCGCCTGGGGGACGTGGGAACGGTTTTTGACGCCGCCACATCTCGGGTCCTCATCGATCACCACCGCTCCGGCTCCCCTGAGGGGTACGATCTGGCCATCCTGGAGCCGGACATGGCGGCCACCTGCGAGATGATCTACGACCTCATCATCCGGGCCCCCTTCTCCGCTTCAGTAGATGCGGAGCTGGCGGTAAACCTGTATGCGGGGATCATCTTCGACACCGGCACCTTTCGTTACTCCTGCACCGCTCCCAGCACCTTGCGGGTGGCGGCAGCCCTGGTGGAGACCGGCATCGATTTCCAGGCCATCGTGGAAAAGATCCTGCTGGACACCCCCTTTGAAGCCACTGTCTTTCGGGGAAGAGTGCTGACCGAGGCCCGGATGGGAGCAGGAGGACGCATGGCCTGGGCTGTCGCTCCCCTGAGCCTGTTCCGGGAGACCGGCTCCGGTCCCGACGCCACCGAGGGGATCATCAACCACCTGGTGTTCATCGAAGGAGTGGACGTAGCCATGTTCTTTGTGGAGAGGGAACGGGGAGGGGTCAAGGTGTCCTTCCGGTCCCGAGGCGTGGTCAATGTGGCCCAGGCCGCCCGCCATCTTCACCCCACCGGAGGAGGTCACGATCGGGCCTCGGGGGTGACCCTGGCCGGTACCCTGGAGGAGGTGGTGCCCCGAGTCACCGGCTACATCGGGTCTCTTCTCCCCACCTGGCCGGTGGCCTGAGCCCCCTCACCGCCCATCGCTGGGATATTTCTCCAAAGCAAAGGCATCCCAGGTTTCCTGAACGATTCCGTTGTCTTCAATAATGGTGGAGTAAAGTTCCGCAGAATCATTTCGAATTCTGGGTAATTCGGGATCCTCGAAATCCACCCTGTACAGCCCGAATCTCTCCTCGAATCCGTAGGCCCACTCGAAGTTGTCGGTCAGGGACCAGTGGAAGTAGCCTCTCACCGGCAGTCCCTCCCCAATGGCCTGCCCCAGGGTTCGCAGGTGCTCCAGGAGGTAGAAGGGGCGCTGGGAATCGTCCGAGTCTCCACAGCCATTCTCGGTGATGAACATGGGAAGCCCGTAGACCGCATACAGCTCCAGGGTCTCTCGGAAGGCGGGGGCGGAGATCTCCCTCCCCATCTCGTTGTGGGGCAGGAAATCGTCGTAGGCGGCCACGTCTAGAAGGGGAATCCCGCCGATCTCCAAGCCCTCGATCCCCTGCACCCTCCCCGGGCCGTAGTAATTGATGCCAATCCAGTCCAGGGTTCCCGCCAGCTCGGGGTAGAAGCCTTCCGGGGGCTCGGTGCCCTTGTTGTCCGCCAGGCCGTCCAGGTCCACGTCCAGCAGCCCACCGGTCAGGGCCACCATCATCAGGTCGGTGTAGATGTAGTTGATGCGCTCAGCCCCGCTCACGTCCACCGGATTGGCCTCATCCAAAGGGTAGAAGACGTTGGCGGCTTGAGCCAGGCCACAGGAAACCGCCACCCCATCCCCGTCAGCGTCCACCGTGTCCAACTCCCGGAGGGCGGCGCAGGCCCGGGCATGGGCGAACAGATAATTGGCGGCCACCGCCTTGGCAGCCTCCAGGTCCAGGATGTCTCCCGGCGGAAACAGCCCCTGGAGATACCCCAAGGCGATGACCGAGAAGGGCTCGTTGAGGATGACGTAGTGATCCACCGATGCGGCCATCTCAGGGGTGATGTGCCGAACGAACTCTTCGAATTCACTAACGAATTCTGATGGAGCCTCTTCGGAGAGCATGTCCCTTCCCGCTTCTTGAGAGCTGACCCACCGGGGCACCACCCAGTGATGGAGGGTCAACCAGGGGGTCAGGCCCCGGGCGCGAGCCGCGTCCACCTGCTCCCCATAATGGGCCATGGCCTCCTCGTCCCATACCCCAGGCTGGGGTTCGATGCGGGCCCACTCGATGCCCATGCGGTAGGCGGTGTGGCCATCCGCCTCGGCCAGGGCAAAGTCCTCGTCGTAGCGGGTGTAGAAGCCGGTACCCACGTCGTTGGTGGCCTTCCCTTGAATGTTCCCCAACTCCTCCCACTCGCTCCAGTTGCTCTGCACCGTCTCCCCCGACGGCAGGTAGTTCCCCTCCACCTGATATCCCGCCGATGCGCTCCCCCACACGAAGCCTTGGGGAAACTCCATGGGCAGGGCATCGCCTGAGGGGGAGGAATCGTCGTCCGACGAGTCATCGTCGCCGCCTTCAGGGGAGGTACAGGCTGTCCAGGACGCTATCAGAAGGATCCACACCAGAGAAAATGAAAGGCGCATGGGGTTCCCGAAACCAAGGGGGATGAGTACTGTACCGCGCTCCACAGCCGGTGTGCGTTGTCCACTCCCCCATCCCTTCGTTGGAGGCCCCACCTCTACCTCCTCCTGGTGCAATTCGCCTTCGCCTCCTTCTCGGTGGTGGGCAAGGTGGCCCTGCGGGAGTTGTCCCCTCCCCTCCTGGTGGGCCTGCGGATGGCCGGTGGAGCCCTTGCCTTTCAGGCGGCCACCCATCTCCTCTCCCTTCACCCTCGTCCCACCCGGAGGGATCACCTGTCCCTGGCAGGGCTTTCCCTGTTGGGCATCGTGATCAATCAGGCCTTCTTCGTGGAGGGATTGGCCCTGACCTCCGCCACCCATGCCACCTTGTTGATCTGCACCACCCCGGCGTTTTCATTGATTTTTTCGGTGATGATCGGCCGGGATACCTTGGATTTCCGGCGCACTGCAGGTCTGGTCATCGCCTTTGTCGGAGTGGGGGTGATCGTGGGCATCTCCCCCTCCTCGCTGGGGGAAGAGGGGGCTCTGGGGGATCTCATGGTCACCCTCAACGCCGCCTCCTATGGGGCTTTCCTGGTGCTGTCTCGGGATCTGCTGCGGAGGATTCACGCCCTGGCCGCCCTGGGATGGCTGTTCACCTACGGCTGTGTCCTGGGCCTGCCCTACGCCTGGTTGGCCACCGAATCGGGGCTATCGGACCTCTCGGGGACCACCTGGCTGGCCATCGCCTGGTGTGTAGGAATCGCCACCATCTTCTCCTATGGGCTGAACTACCGAGCCCTCCAGATGACCTCTCCCTTGACTACCGCCACCTACATCTTCACCCAGCCCATCATCGCCGCCGCCCTGGCTGCCGTCTTTCTGGAAGAGACCCTCACCCTCCGCACCCTCCTGGGGGCCCTGATGATCGTCCCCGGAGTGCTGCTGGTGCTGGGATGGGGGAGGAGTTGGGCCAAGGGATCTCCTGTGAAGGGAAGGACCAGACACGAACCCTGATGCCCCCGTCCAGACGCCGGGGGTATCAGGCCAGAGCGGCATTCCCCCTTGGCCTCAACTCCGCCCACCGCCCCCTCATCTGCACCCGGGGCACCTTTCAGCGCCGTCAGTTGCCGAAGCTCGGCCTCACCGAGGACCTCGTTCCCCGAGGCCACCTCCCAGCGACAGGCGCAGCCTCCCCTGCCCCCGAGGGATGGGCCTGGCGGTGAAATGACTTCCCAGACGGCTGAGCAGGCCCCCTTCAAACTTGAACACAGGCGGTTGGCTCTTCGAGAGCGCAAGGGGATGGGGGAGAAGGATCCAAGAGATCCATGCGGCCGGTCCCGATCCACTCCGCAGGAGTCTGCCGATGGAGTGAGCGAGACGAAGGAGAATCAGGACCCCTTCTTTTTGGGGAAGGGTCGCACGGTCATGGGGCGAGGTTCGGTGGGTTCCCCCATCTCCGGGGTCTCGGTCAAGGGAGAAAAATAAGCGGCATCAAAGAATTCCGCATACTCGGGGAAGTGGGAGGCGATGTAGTCCATCAACCCGTTGGCCTCCCGGGTCACCTGCTCCATGTTCTCTGGATCCCGGGAAACATACTCCACCAGCAACCCCAGCTTGCCTGCCGATTCGTACACGTCGAGGTGATACACCACCAGGGAGCCCGCCTTCCGACTCCACCAGGGAGTGGGGGAGCGGTTGGGGATGTCAAACACCTTCAGACCCTGCTGGGCCTCGGTGGCAGCGTTCCAGGGGCCGGTATGCAGATGGCCGGAAATGAAGGACAGCTCTCGTGCGGTACGATACTCGAACCAGGCGATGCGAGGCTTGCCGGTCTTCTCCGCCTCTTTCCCCAAAGCGAGATACTGGCCGGCATCCAATCCCTTGCGGGTCGCCGAGTTCAAGAAAAGGTGCTGCACCTTCCACACTCCCCCCTCCCTGATGAAAAGTCCGGTGATCTGGGCCCTCTCTCCGGGGTTGCCATGCTCGGGCCCCTCTCCGAACAGGATGATCTGCTCATCGGGAATGGGAGAGGAGTAGTAGAAGTAGCCGGGCTCGTCCCACTTCCCACCGCACTGCACATCGTAACGACTGCTGCGCTTTTCAAAGCGGGCCCTCACCAGACGGACTTCGTCCAGGGCATCGGGGGCATAGCCGTGATAGAGGGCTTGCTGGAAGGTGCTCTTCAGAGCGGCGGCGTCGATCGTGCGTTTGAACCAGACAGAGCCCAGGGAGAATGCCCGGGTGGTGTCCACCTCTCGAACGGCGGCAAGCACATCCTGAGCAACCTTCTGGACCTCCGCCCCATCGGGATTGGAGACGTCTACATCGAAACATTCCCCTGGAGGAGAGGCAGACGGCGCCGGGGAGCCAGCACCCAGAAGAAGAAGAGCCCCCACCATGATGAGGGTAACCTTGCTGAGATCGAGGAACAAACGCTGGGTGTCCTTCACGCCCACAGTCTACCCCACCCTGGGGATGGGATGCAGCGCTTTCCCGTACTTCTTGTTTCCCCCCTGGGCTCTCACGATGGGAGGACCCTCCCCGAAACGGTTCCCACTACGAGTCCGGGAGGCTATCCTGTCGCCCCGTCTCGACCCCCACCGTGGAGCGCCATCATGAAGGCCCTCGTTCTTGAAGCCGATTGGGATCCCCGCCATCGCTACACCGTCACCGATTCCGAGCGTGCCTCCGGCAAGGCCACCGTGGCTAGCGAGGTGTGGCGGCATCCCAGGTTGCACGTCGGCGAGGTTCCCGATCCCTCTCCGGCCCCCGATGAGGTGGTGGTGCAGATCCGGGCCTGCGGGGTGTGCGGCTCCGACACCCATTGCTACGAGACCGACAAGGAGGGGTACATCCTCTTCAGCGGTCCCACCCGCCTTCCCTGCACCTTGGGTCATGAATACGCCGGCCGGGTAGTGGAAGCTGGCAAGGAGGTGAAGGACCTGAAGGTGGGGGACCTGGTCACCGCCGAGGGGATGTTGTGGTGCGGACTGTGTACCCCCTGCCGCACCGGGCACTTCAATCAGTGCCGGCGCCTGGAAATGGTGGGATTTTCCGCTCCGGGGGCCTTCGCCCAGTTCATTGCCGTTCGAGAGCGCTACACCTGGAAGGTCAACGATCTGGTGGAGATTTTTGGTGACGAAGATACCGCCTGCGAGGCCGCAGCCCTGATCGAGCCGGCGGGGTGCTCCTACAACGGCATGTTCATCTCTGCGGGCGGCTTTCTCCCTGGGGGATACGTGGTGATCTATGGAGCAGGCCCCATTGGACTGGGGGCAGTGATGCTGGCCAAAGCGGCAGGGGCCAGCCTGGTGATCATCTTCGATGTGAGCGATGCCCGTCTGGAGGTGGCTCGCACCCTGGGTGCCGACCACGCCTTCAACTCCCGGACCTTGGCGACCCAGGGTTTGCGCCCCCATGAGGTCGTTCGAGAGCTCACCCGGGGGGAAGGGGCGGACATGCAGGTAGAGGCGGCCGGGGCAGCCACCGTCACCGTCCCCGAGATCGAGAAGAGCTTCGCCCCCGTGGGAAAGATGGTCTACCTGGGGAGGACCGGCCAGACCGCCCCGGTGTTCCTCGACACCCTGGTGAGCGGCGCCAACAAGATCGTGGGAGCCCGGGGGCACGCCGGCTATGGGGTCTACCCCCAGTTGATCCGCCTCCTCAAGACCGGGCGAATCCCCCTCCACCAGATGGTCACCACCCGCTACCCCTTCTCCCAGGTTGAAGCTGCCATCGAAAAGAGCACCGACCGCCTTGATGGCAAGGTGATGGTTCGGTACTGAAAAGATGCAGAACTCCCCCGTTTCTCCCTGAAGTGTCAGTGCTCGGCGCGTTGACCGCAGACGGGGGCGGCTGGTAGTCTGACTCTCGACAGGTGGCTGGCCGTCGCGGGTGGCCACGTCCTCACCGGGCGGCCAGGCCGTCCCTTCTTCTCTATCGCAGCGCGTGGCGCCTCAGGAAGTTCATGGGCAAGGCGATCGGAATCGACCTCGGGACCACCAACTCTTGTGCGGCGGTCATCGAGAACAACCAGCCCAAGATCATCATGTACAAGGGGGGGAACTACACCATCCCCTCCTTGTTTGCCATCGACGACCAGGGTCAGACGGTGGTGGGGCACGACGCTCGGGGCCTGGCCCTCACCCGTCCCCAGGATGCCGTTCTCGCCCCCAAGCGACTCATCGGAAGAAACTTCCACTCCAAGGCCGTGGAGCGAATCCGCCAGATCTTCACCTACAACATGGTGGAGTCGGAGAGCAGCGAGGTCCTCATCAAGGTGAAGGACCGGGTGTTCAATCTGGAGCAGATCAGCGCCGAAATCCTAAAGAAAATCAAGGAGGTTGCCGAGGAATACCTCCAGGACGCCGTGACCAACGCCGTCATCACCGTTCCTGCCTACTTCAACGACCGGCAGCGTCAGGCGGTTCGCAACGCCGGCAAGCTGGCGGACCTCAACGTCCTCCGGATCCTCAACGAACCGACGGCCGCTGCACTGGCCTACGGGCTGGGAAAGAATCTCAAGCAAAGGCTGGCGGTGTACGACCTGGGGGGAGGCACCTTCGACATCTCCATCATCGAAATCCACGACAAGATCTTTGAAGTGGTGGCCACCGGCGGAGACACCTTCTTGGGGGGTGTGGACTTCGATGACCGGGTGATGGGCTTCATCATGGAGGACTTCCAACGCAAGACCGGAATCGACCTGTCCTACGATCGGGTGGCCATCCAGCGGATCCGGGATGTGGCGGAGAGGGCCAAGATCAACCTGTCCTCCACCACCGAGGCCCGGGTGGAGATCCCCTTCATCGCCCGGGGTCCCAAGGGAATCCTCAACATCGACATCACCCTTACCCGGGATCAGTTGGAAGAGCTGGTGGGGGATCTGGTGGAGAGGACCATCACCACCTGCGAAAAGATCATGACCGACGCCAACACCCGGGTCGAGGACATCGAAGAGGTGCTGCTGGTGGGAGGGCAGAGCCGGATGCCCATGGTCCAGCAGAAGGTGACCAACCTGTTCCAACGCCAGCCCTGCAAGGGGGTCCACCCCGACGAAGCGGTGGCGGTGGGAGCCTCCATTCTTGCCCATTCCCTGACACAAGCGGGCATGTCCCGAGTCACCCTCCTGGACGTGCTCCCCATGCCCATTGGCATCGCCCGAGGGGACGGCTCCTTCCTCAAACTCTTTCCCAAGAACAGCCCCATCCCCTCCTACAAGAGCCTGCTTCTCATCACGTCCAAGGACGGGCAGCGCTCCATCATGACCAAGATCTACCAAGGGGACAGCGATATCGCCGCCGAGAATGAGCTGCTGGGCTCGCCGGTGTTCCGGGATCTGCGCCCCGCCCCTGCCGGTCAGGTGAAGGTTGAAGTGACCTTCCATATCGACTCTGAGGGAATCCTCAACCTGTTTGCCAAGGATCGAGAGACCGGACAACCCCTCACCGCCCATGTGAAGGTTCGCTCCAAGACAGGAGGCCCCACCACCGAAACGGCCTCCCCCGGCGGCGCTCGCATCATGGTCAACACCCGGCCTCCCCAGGCAGAGGGCCCACCTCCCCAGCCCCCTGAGGCTCGGGCGGATCAGCTTTCCGGGGAGGCTCCGGTCAGCCGTCCTGCCCCACCTCGCCCGGTGGCACCCCCTCCCTCCACAAAGCCGGCTCCCGGGGATAGCGGTGAGTTGGAGTCAGGGCCGGCCACCTTGGAATCGGCTGCGGTGGTTGCTGACGCCGGTGGGGCCCCCATTCCCGTGTTGGACAGCGGCCGAGTGGCAGCCATCCCCAATCTCCACACCGAATTTCCGTCTTCCTCTCCAGCGCTGGCGGCCACCATTCCCCCCTCCACGCCGGCAGCGGCCATTCCTCCTCCTCCAGCAGATCTCTCCCCCAAGTCCGAGCCTTTCCCGACTCCCCAGTCCCCCGCACGACGTCCCGGCCTCCTCGCCCGCTTCTTTTTGTGGTTGGCCAGGTTGTTTGGAGGCGGTCAGTAGGATCCGTCGGTGCCTCTGCCCCCGTCTCGTCGCCACTGCCTGCGCGTGGTTCTGATGAGACCACAGTCGGGAGGCAACGTAGGCTCGACCGCTCGGGCCCTCAAGAACATGGGGCTGTACAGACTGGTGGTGGTTCAACCCGGCCCGAATTGCGACATGGAGCAGGCCCGATGGATGGCCCACGGTGCCTTGGATGTGCTGGAGGGGACCACGTTCCCCACTACCGCGGAGGAGGCGTTGGAGGGAGTTTCGGTGGTCATTGGGGCTACTGCTCGCCATCGCCGTTTCGCATCCTGGCCGGTGTTGGATCCGGTCACCGCCGGCGCCCTGGCTGCCCAGGCCCACCCCGGCGGCGAAGTCGCCCTGGTCTTCGGCGCTGAGGACACCGGCCTTTCCAACCAGGAACTCGACGCCTGTACTCACCTGGTTCGCATCCCTACCGACCCCTCCCACACCTCCCTGAACCTGTCCCAGGCCGTGCTCCTCCTGGCTTATGAAGTGTTTCGGGCCTCCTCCTCCTCCTCCCTGACTCCCCGCGTCCCCCGATCTGCCTCCTTCGCCGACTTGGAGGGAGCGGTGAATCAAGGGATAGAACTTCTGGAAAGAGTCGAATGGTTTCGGGGACATGGTCGAGAGCAGGCCCGAGTCCAGCTCCGCCAGTCCCTGACCCGATCCACCCTTCGGGCCACCGACGTGGGGTTTCTGCGAGGTATTCTCCGCAAGGCGGTGTGGTACCTGGACCATGGGCCCCGCCTTCGAGAGAGGGAAGCCTGGTCCAAGGGGTGGAGACCAGAAAAGGGGGAAACCGGGGAAGAGGGAGGGGGCTGACGGGAATCCTCAGGAAGAAGGAACGGACCGGGGTGGCAGGACTCCGCTCATGTCCGCCAGGGCAATCTCCAGACTCTCGGCGAAGTGGAAGATCCTCTCGTCCCGGTAGAATTCCCCAAACCCGATGCGGCGGATTCCCGCATTGGCGATGAGGCGAAAACAGGACCAGCAGGGAGAGGCGGTCACATAGATATCCGCCCCATCAATGCGAACCCCGTTTCGAGCCGCCTGAACGATGGCGTTGGCCTCGGCGTGGACGGTGCGAACGCAGTGACCATCCTCCATCAGGTGGCCCACCTCGTCGCAATGGGGCAGGCCGCGAATGGACCCGTTGTAACCGGTGGACAAGATGCTGCGGTCCCGGACGATTACCGCCCCCACGTGCTTTCGGTCACAAGTGGACCGGGTCGCCACCTGAAGGGCGATGTTCATGAAGTACTCGTCCCAGGACTGACGGGGAGAAGATGGACTCATTCCCCTTCACCGGTGTCGTCGGCAGGAGCCCCGGTCTTGGGATAATGGAGGATCGTGCCATTCCCTCCCACTGCATAGAGATCGTTGATGGAGAATCCAAACAGGGAGTAAAGCACCACCTGGCGATCCTCCCCGGTGTCCAGCCCCTCCCATTCCGTTCCATTCCACCGGTCGACATGGCCGTTGGCTCCCGCCACGAACAGGGTTCCACCACCTCCCCACACGCTCCACAGGTTGTTCTCCTGCTCCAGGACGGCATCGGCCACAAAGCTCCCCCCTTCGTGCTTCATCAACAACCCTCCCTCTCCAGCAATCCACACCGAGGTTCCATCGCTGCCCACCGTGTTTAGCGTCGAGGTGACTCCGGTTTCCACCACCTCCCAGGTGTTGCCTCCCCCGTGGAAGACCATGCCCTCCTCCCCCACCAACCACAGATCCTGGGGAGTGCTTCCCCACACGCTGCGGAGGGCGACGTTCTCGGGAAGTTCCACCACCGTCCACTCCACCCCATCCCAAGCGAAGAGACCGCCGTAGCCAGAGACGAACACCTCGTCAGCAGAAAATCCTTTGATTCCAGTCAGGTTGCTTACAAAGGGGAATTCCGCCGAGCTCCAGGCTCCGGCGGCCTCATCCCACGAGACCACCACTCCCGCATCCCCCACGGCCCACACCGACGAACCATCCCCGGTACCCCATACGCCGTTGATATCGCTGATGGTTCCTGACGGGGTCGCCGTCCAGTTGGTGCCGTTCCAGTGATAGATGGCTCCCCCATCCCCCACGATCCACAGGCTCTGGGAAGAGGAACCCCACATGGCGTTCAAGGTGACGTTGAACCCCAAGGAGAGATCATCCCACACCGAGGAATCGTCGGGGGGATCTTCGATGATGGGCCCTGCGGAGTCATCGTCGTCGTCCCCTTCCGTGGAAGCGCAAGCGGCAAACCCCATCACGGCCAGGGGAATCAGAAGCCAGTAACGATGAGTCACGAGGAGTCCTCCGGGGAAACGCGGGGGGAAGGGTAGCAGGCAGGCGCCTCTCCTGCCACCCCTTCAGGGAAGGACGGTGCTCGCCGTCACCGTCACCATCCGCAGGTCTGCGGAGAGACCGTAGGCGGTCAGGGAAACCCGCATTCCCGAAGGTCCGTAGAGTCGAGCCCCCGATCGGGTGCGCACGACCTGGCACCCGTTACAAGTATATCGAACCTCCTCCACACCCCCCAGGGCCTCCAGCACAACCGGCACTCCCCTCCTGCCATCGGCATTTCCCACCCTCAGCTCCAGGGCCAGGGGAGAGGAGGTGGTGGAAGAGGAGACCTGAGCCAGTCCTCGGGCCAGCACCGAAGCATCACCGGTCAAGGAGGGAGTTTCGGTGGACACCCGATAAGCCAGACGCCCCTGGGAGGCAATGAGGAGGGTGCCGGCCTCGGTGGCCACGGCGTTCTCACCAAAGGCACCCGTGGTGGCGAAGACCCGGCCTTGGATGGACGCCGCCCACCCTTTGGCCAGAGCCCGGGCCGACGCTTCGTCGTCGAACAAGGCAGCCCGGATCTCCCCCACCCTGGCCCCGTTCCGGTCCCGAAGTTCCAGTCGAATCCCTCCCTCACCGGGGAGGTCAAGTCGCAATTCCCCCGCCTCGATCCCCGGAGGAAGGGGCATGGATCGCAGATTGATCCGCGATATTGCGGCTTCCTCACCCCAGGCGATGGGAGCCCGCCCTCCCATCACCAGCCATCCGAGAAGGACGTACCCGCCCCATCTGTACAACAGTGGAAACATGACGAAGCTCCTTAGCGAGGCAGGGCCCTGCTGTCGGCGTAATAATCGATCTGGTCCCATTCCGACGACAGGGCCCACAGGTAGTAGTCGCCATCAACCCCATCTGGAGGGGCCTCGATGTGGGGGGCGGAGAGGGGATCCTCATCCCCATCCAGGGCCAAGGTGGCATCCAGGATGGTCTCGGCATCATCGGGGGTGACCACGGCGTGGTAGCTGAAACCTCCTCCCCACGGCTCCCCGAAGGGATACTCAGTGAACTCCTCCACGCCAATGGCCCGGATGAAGTTCAGGTCAAAGTCAGATTCGATGGTGAGATAGTCTAGATTGCAGCCCATCATGTTGGCATAAGTTGCCAGAATTCCTGCACAATCGCTGCAATTCACCACACTGCCGTTCTCCCTGCGGAGGAAAGCGCTCAGATCGAATCGGGGGCCACTCCAGTCGTAATAAAAGGAGGCCCCGGAGGCGGTGTCATAGCGGAGCTCAGTGTCATAGAGGACTCCCCGCTGAAGCAGGGCGGCCACCTCGGCGGGATCCCGGGTGATGCCTCCCACCCACCCTGTCGCCTGGTCCACCACTTCCACCCAGGCGTCATAGGCCCCTCCACCTCCAGGTGCCCCCTCTCCCACGGTGGATGGCCCCACCATTCCATAGATCACCAGGGGAATCGCCATCACTCCTCCCACCTTCCGCCACTCCCCTTTCCCATCTTGCCACTCAAACCAGATCCCCAATGAAACTGGATATCTACCTACCAGTGGGGCGGGAGTTTCCAGGCTGACCAGAACCCCTTCCCCGTCCTCTCCCAAGGGTTCGGAAGGAGAGTAGCCGGTGGCGGCAAGACGAAGGGGGACCGGAGAGGAGGCCAGGCCCGCGTCCACCACCCCATCCAGCCCAAGAGCGGTGTGGCCCGCCTTCGCCCGAAGGCTCACCAGGGAACCCGCCACCAGGGCCGAGGGAAGATTGATCCCCGACTCCAGGGGGACTCCTTCCTCATCCACGGGAGGGGTTTCCAGATCCTCCCATGGAGGGGTCACCTCCCGAGGCACCCCCAGGGCAGCGTCCAACTCCGACTCTCCCGCCCGAGGTGCTGGGAGAGACCACTCCGCCAGATCTCCAGGCACGGTGTAGTAGTTGCGCCTCTCTCCGTTGGTGCGGTGGTAGACCAGGGGGACCTCCTGGGAGATCCCGTCCTCCGCAGCGGAAACCCCCAGTTGAGTCACTCCCAGGCGAAGGACGTGGATCGGCGTCTGGATCGTCGCCACCGGCTGCACCCCCCGCCGCACCCGCACCACCTGGGTGTAGACCCCGGGGGAAACCACCTGCCCTTCCCCATCTCGAAGATCCCAGTTGAATGCACGCGAGCCCCCTCCAGGACACGACGCCCCCGTTTCCAACCACCGGGTCCCCCCCGAAAGGCCCTCCACCATGGAGTCACAGCGCCAATCCCCCGCCGCCAGAGTGAGCACCACCTGGGCAGCTTCCCCGGGATTCGACACCGGATCGGCAACAGGGCTCGCCTCCATCGCCGTCACCACCTGGGACCAGCCGGGGGCCAGGGCCTTCTCCCCGCTCCATAGGAGGGATGGAAAAGAAGCGGAACTGCCGACCGGCACGGAATCCTCTTCTGAGGCTCCACCGGCGCCACATCCCGCCAGCAGGCAGAACAGGACCAGAGCTGGCACGTCGGAAGGAAGGCGGCAAGAGAGGGAAAAGGGCGCCATGGGTGGCCTCGCAAAAGGACAAGGCATCCTACCCTCTGAAGACGGGGAAGACACCTGAAGATTCCCGAAGAGGATTCAGACATTCAGAGCCCCTCCATCGGGAGGAATTGTCGAGGGTTTCAGGGCAATGATCTTGACACGCATCTCCACCATCCCCACTCTTCGCAGGTTTGGGTATCACATCCTTGTCAGCCTCTTCTCTTCGAGTCTCCCGCGACCAGATCCGCGATGTTGCCGACCGGGTGAATATCGTGGAAGTGGTGGGCGGCTATGTGACCCTTCGCAAGGCGGGGGTCAACTGGTTGGGGCTTTGCCCTTTTCATGGAGAGAGAACTCCCTCCTTCAACGTCTCGGAGACGCGGCAGACCTTTCATTGCTTTGGCTGTGGAGAGGGGGGTGATGTTTTCAAGTTCCTGATGAAAATCGAAGGGTTGAACTTCTTTGATGCGCTGCGGAACGTAGCAGAGAGGGCGGGGGTCTCCCTCCCTGAAAAAGAAAACACCCCCGATGAAAAGCGGAGACTGGATGACCGGGAGCGCCTTCTCCAGGCCAACGAAGCAGCCGCAGCCTGGTTTCAGTCCAACCTTCTCTCCGGTGGAAAGGGAGCCTCCTACCTTGAGGGTCGTGGGGTCACCGAGGAGGCCCGTCGTGCCTTTGGGCTGGGCCATGCCCCCGAGGGATGGGACCATCTGGCTCGCCACCTGGAATCCGTGGGAATTCCCGCCCCCGTGGCGGAGCAGGCGGGTCTCCTCATCCCTCGTCAGCGCGAAGGAGCAGGAAGAGCCGGGCACTATGATCGGTTTCGAGACCGATTGATGGTGCCCATTGCCAATGTTTCCGGGCGGATTCTCGCCTTCGGTGGCCGCGCCCTGGGGGACGATCCAGCCAAGTACATCAATTCCCCCGAGTCTCTGGTCTATGCCAAATCCGAGGTCCTGTATGGCCTCCATCAGGCTCGACCCCATATCCAAAAATCGGACCTCTGCCTGGTGGTGGAGGGTTATTTCGACGTCATCAGCCTGGCAGAGGCGGGAGTGAGGAACGTGGTAGCCACCTGCGGCACCGCGCTGACCTCCCGCCATGTGGAGGCCCTGAAGCGGTACACCCGCAACGTCACCCTCCTGTTCGACTCCGACCTGGCGGGGCAGAAGGCCGCCATTCGATCCTTGGAAGTCTTCCTGGAAGGTGGCGTGTGGCCATCTTATCTTTCCGTACCCGACGGAAAGGACCCGGACGAATTCGTGAGGACCTTTGGTAGTGACGCTTTCCGGGAGCTGCTCCCCCACTCCCGCCCTCTGGTGGAAAGGTTCCTGGAGTCTTGCCTGGAACGGCATCAAGGCCACCCCCTCTCTTCCCAGAAGGTCTTGGATGAAGCCGCACCCCTCCTTGCTCGCCTCAAGCCGGTGGCCGCTCAGCCGTGGTGGTCCTGGCTATCGGATCGGTTGAGGGTGGACGAAAGGTTGGTGGTGGATCATCTGCGCCGGGTGGCTCCCCGTTTTTCCCCGCCATCACTTCGTTCCGAAAACCAGGGGGAACGAAGCGTTTCAGGGGAGGATTTGCCGCTGACGGCGGAGGACAGGCTCCTGGTACAGCTCCTCGCTCATCACCCTGAGCCGTTGCTGCAGATGGTAGAAGAGCACGTATTGGACGGACAGGTTCGCTCCGAGGCCATGCGAGGGCTCCTGGCCCTGGCCTTGGAGGATCGTCGGGTGGGGCGCCCCCCTGACCCCAGGGGATGGATGGAGGGGGTCTCTTCCCCTGGACTGAGGCGCTGCATCGCCGAAGATCTGGTGCGCTCCGACCCGTTTCCCGGTGAGAAGGAACTTCAGACCGCCCTTCGCACCGCGTTTGTTCGAATAAGAAGAGCCTGGCTGGAGGCTCAAAGGGCCGAAGTGGCTCGGACTCTTCGCCACATTGAGGAGGAACAGACTTCCCAACCCGGCATGGAAGGCCGGGCGCGATTGGTGGAGCTGGCACAGGCTCATCACCGGATCGTTGCTGAAATGAAGGCCCTGAACTGAGTTCACCCACCGTTTCGACTCTTCCGGTGAAGATTTCGACACGGCGGTGACAACGAAGCATCCACCGCACCGCGAAAGCGGTTGCCACCACACCCGGGGAAGGGTATATGCCCGCAACGGCTGGACCCACCACCGGACCATAGGGATTTGCGAGGCCCCTGGAGCGAGGCGAAGGCCCAACGCTTCATGCCTGCGAGAAGGAGATCATGCCCCCCGAAGCTCCGATGGCCAACAACAGTGGCAGCAAGAAGAAAAACACCAAAGAGATGAAGCGTCTCATCGATCTGGGCCGCGAACGAGGGTTCGTGACTTATGACGAGGTGAACGAAAGTCTCCCCACCGGTGTCCTCACCACCGAGCAACTTGATGATGTGGTCATCATGTTCGGGGAGATGGACATCCGGGTGGTGGATAGCGACAACCAGAAGAGGGTGAAGCTCCCGGCAGCCAAGACCCGGGGAGAGAAGACCCCTCGCATGTTCGAGGACGCCCGGCAGCCGGCGGCCAACGACTACGACAGCAACTACGCCGGTCGAAGCAACGATCCGGTGCGGATGTACTTGCGGAAGATGGGATCGGTCTCCCTGCTGTCTCGGGACGGGGAGATCTCCATTGCTCGTCGTATCGAAGAAGGGGAGATGGAGGTCCGAAGGGTCCTCCTCACCTGTGGCTGGACGGCGCAGGAAGCCTGGACCCTGGCAGAACGGGGAGTCAGGATGGCCAGGGATCGTCGCCCCGTCCTTTCTGAAGAGATTGAGGAGAAGCTGAATCCCCTCCTGGCAGCCCTGAAGGCCTGCGAGGTGGAGAGGCTGGCTCTGGCAGGAGAGCGTGGCATGGGCGGTCGCCACGAAGATCCCGCCCGCGCCCGCAGGCTCGATGAATTGCATGAGGAAGAGTGGCAGATCCTTCTTCAGGTGGAAATCAGCCGCAAGCACATCGCCCGTCTCACCAACCGGGTGAGGGCCTTCATCGAAGAGTTGGATCGGGCGGAAAGAGAGGTTTCTGCGTGCGCCCATGCTGCCGGGATGAGCGTGGACGATCTCCGCAAGACCCTTCGCAGGGTCCGCAAGCAGCAAGAGGAGGGAAGTGGTGACCTGGACCTGACCAACACGGCGGAGGACTTCATGGTCCTGGAGAACCGCCTGAAGGAGGCAGAGAAGACGGTCAAGAAGGTGGAGAGGGAGGCGGGCATCTCTCCGGAGGCGCTGCGGCTGACCTGGAGGCGGGTCCGATACGGGGAGCACGCTGCGGATGTGGCCAAGAGCGAGTTGGTCGAGGCCAACCTGCGGTTGGTGGTCAGCATCGCCAAGAAGTATACCAACCGGGGACTCCAGTTCCTGGACCTCATTCAAGAAGGCAACATCGGCCTGATGAAGGCGGTGGATAAATTCGAGTACCGACGGGGGTACAAGTTCTCCACCTATGCCACCTGGTGGATTCGCCAGGCCATCACCCGGGCCATCGCCGACCAGGCCCGGAC
>CAYRTW010000101.1:0-18539 GCA_964426935.1 uncultured Rickettsiales bacterium | reverse complement strand
CATCCCGAAGAGGCTCGACTGAGGCGAGATCAAGTGCTGGAGAGCATGGTGTCGGTGGGATGGTCTTCAGAAGTCGCCGCTGCCGCTGCCCGCAAGGAGCCCTTTCGCCTGAAAAAAGGGGAGGCGGTGACCGCCCGCAAGGCCCCGTTCTTCCTGGATCAGGTGAGGGATGCCCTGGAGGCGAAGGGGCTGGGGGAGGCGTCCCTGACCCAGGAGGGTCTGCAGATCGAATCCACCTTGGACCTCACCCTGCAGGGCCTGGCCGAGGAGTCCTTGCAAGGAGGGCTTTCGGAGTTGGAAAGGGGGTACCCGGCCCTGGCGCGCAAGGGCAGGGTGGAGGCGTCCCTGCTGGCGTTGGATCCCCGCACTGGAGAGGTCAAGGCCTGGGTAGGTGGACAGGAGTATGGGGAAAGCCAGTTCGACCGGGTGAGTCAGGCTCGTCGGCAGCCCGGCTCGGTGTGGAAGGCGGTGGATCTCGCCGCCGCCTTTGAGGCCCTCCCCGGTTCCCTGTCGGGAGCCACCACCTTTCAGGACGAGCCCCTGACCCTGTCCCAATCCGGCGCAGCCGAGTGGTCTCCTTCCAACTACGACGGGAAATTCCTGGGGCGAATCACCCTCGCGGAAGCCACCTTCAAGAGCCGCAACCTTCCCTTCGTTCGCCTGAGTCAGCAGGTGGGATGGGCCCATATCGCTGAAACCGCCCGGGCCATGGGGGTGAAGACCCGTCTCCGCCCCCTCCCCTCGTTGAGCCTGGGGGCTCAGGAGGTCACCCTCCTGGAGGTGGCCACCGCCTACGCGACCTTGGCCAATGGCGGAAAGAGGGTTTCTCCTTCGATCCTCCGTCAGGTCACCGCTTCCGATGGTTCCCTGGTGGCCCAATGGCCTCAAGAGCCCCCCACGCCCGCCCTCAAGCCTCAAACCGCCTATCTGGTGACCGACCTGCTTCGTCGGGTTCTGGAAAGAGAGGGGACGGGGGTGAGGGTTCGTCAGGGGGGATTCACCCTGCCCGCTGCCGGCAAGACCGGCACCACCGATGGCGCTCGGGACGCCTGGTTTGCTGGTTACACCCCCGACCTGGTGGTGGTGGTCTGGGTGGGCTTTGATGACCGGGAAGACCTGGGGTTGACCGGGGGGCAGGCGGCGGCCCCTCTGTGGGGAAGGTTCATGACTGGAGCGGCAAAGTACTTGTCAGGACAGGACTTTTTGGTGCCCGACGGCCTCGTGCTGGAAGAGGTCTGCCCCTTGTCTGCTCATCCCCCTCATTCCGGATGTGGCAAGGGGGTGAAAATGGCCTTCCGCGTCGGCACCGCCCCTTCTACCTCCTGCCCCGTTCATGCTGTCGACGGCACGGTCAACGGCCCCCTCCCTCCCTTCCCCGAAGAGGCCGAGGGCCCCGACGCCCTGGTGGGCGAAATCCCTCCCCAAGCCATCGCGGGGGGAGAAGAGACGCAAGAGGCCGAGGCGAGAGATCCCCTCACGGAGCTTATCGCTCGCAAGAAAGCGGAGAGGGACGCGAAGAGGAATTCGCAGCCGCAAGAGGCCGGGCAATAAGAAAGGCGCTCAGCCGGTGTGGACCCGGGCGTCCCCACGCAGATCCCCGGTCACCAGATCGAGAAGCTCAGTAGACAGTTCGATCACCTGCTGATGGGTCAACCCCGAGGTCCTCATCTCCTTGTAGAAGGAGCGCGCCAGGATGGACCGGGCCCTCTTCCACTCTGGTCCGGCGTAGGGGGTGGTGGCAGGGGTGGTGAGGGTTTCCGCCGACTTCATTCTGGTGCTCCCATGGAGCCCGCGACGAGACGCAGGGCGGGTCCCCCTTTTGCAGGGTTCATGCCGAAAATATTTATTTCCCAATGTGCTGAAATCGCTGGAAATTTTCTTCGACGAGATCCCCGTTGACCCGAATGCGCGAAGGAGGGTGCGCGAAAGCGAAGGGACGGTGCGAAGGGAGATTCGCAGGGGACGGGCGGCGAGTCTTTACAGCCGGGCCAGCTCAGGATCGGTCAGGTCCACCCGCAGGACGCGGGCAAGCAGGGGGTGGACCCTCTCCACCTCTCGAAAGCAGGCCTGGGCGACGCGGCGGTAGCTGATGTGCCCCTGGCGGGAGGAGCGCAGGGCAATGAAGTGAGCCAGGGACCGCAGGTTCCAGGTGATGAGCACCCTCTTGCGGAAGGCCAGGGGCACCACATAGGCCGCCTCAGCGGGGAAATCAGCTCGCAAGGTCCCCCAGGCGTCCCAAGCCCTCTGCATGGAGCGCTGGAACCGGTCCTCCAGGCCCATCTCCGCCACCTCGGGGGGCATGGTGAAGCCCAGTTCGCACCCCAGCTCCTGGCCGGTCTGGGTGGCGATTCGATGGCGCTGCACATCCCGGAAAGCGCCGTAGTCCAAGAGCACGTCGAAGGTGTAGGTGGTGTGCTCCATCTCTCTCAGGGGGGCGTCATGGCGACCTCTTCGCGACAGATATTCGTCCAGGACGCGGTTTTTTTCTTCTCGACTGAGCCCCACCACCACCCGGGCGGCGGTGGCGTAAGGGAGGTCGGAGAACCGGTAGAGGATGGCAGAGAGGAGGCGCTCTTCTGCGTCGGGATCGTATCGGACCAGATGGACCTGATTGCCGGACCCCGCATCCCTCCCCAGGTCCCCGTGCTGGGGCTGAACCTCATCTCCCAGGGAGGCTAGAAGCGAGGGAATCCCTTCCCGCAAGGCCTCCAGGGTGCCGATCTGGTACTCGGAGGGGGCGGCGTATTTCACCAGGGTGGGGATGATGTGTCGGGATTCCTCCTTCAAGGCCTCCCCCAGTCCCCGCACTTCGGCTAGAGGGTGGGAGAGGAGCTTGCTGATTCCCGCCTCCAGGGAGCGACCGTTGATGGTCATGCCGACGTTGGTGGCGGTGGCCGCAGGAAGGAGGTAGCGAAGGACGTCGCACGCCTGCGCTTTCAGGGCATTCTCATAGACGGTGCGGGACTTCTTGCCTTCGTGGGGATGGCGGGATTCCAGCCAGCGCAAGGCCACCGGCATGGAGGCCTGATACACATCCATCAGGTGGTTGCAAGCCTCCTCCAAGACCTCCCCCGCAGACGTGGCCATGATCTCGGGGGGCCTCACCCACTTGTTTCGGTCAAAGACCACATAGCGGGTGGACTTCTCGGTGAAGGAGGCGAGGCGGAGATCCTCCAAGGCTTTGGAGGCGAGAATGGATACGTCCTCCACGGCGATGTGGGCGACGGCGTGTTCGGCCACCGAGGCGTGGCCATACCCCACCACCCACTTCTCATGGAACTGACGGGCCTTGTCCCGGGCATGAGCCAGAGCCCCCGAATCGGGGGTCAAGGAGGGAGAGGGGCTGAGGTCCAGATCTCCCTGGTCGATGAGGCGGATGAGGTTGCGACGCAGGGAATCGGGGCTGCGGCTGTAGTAGGCGAACAGGACGGCGATGACCTCTTCAGGGAGGTCCTTCAGACAGAAGATCGGGCGATGGAGGGAGGTGACATGGGGAGCGAGAAGAGAGGCCTCCCGATCGGTAAAGGTGTCCTGCACGAGAGGAAATGGCCCCCGATCACATGTGGTAGGAGAAGTACACGCCTCCCCCCAGGGGGAAGTAGTTCTGCCAGTACTGCCAGTAATAGGGGGCAGAAAGAGCGACGGTCATCTCCGTCTTTCTCTTGGCATCCACCGAGAATTTGCCCCCAACCGAGGCTTCAAAGAAGGTCTCTATCGTGGTCTTGTCCTCCCCGGTTACCGAGGAGAGGTGGGAGGCGATGGCCATCTTGCCATTGGTCTCCGCGAAGAGGATGAAGGAGGACTCGGCCTTGGGCCGGATGCCCAGGTTCAACCCGAAGACGAGGCGCGGCTCCAATGGGGTGAAGCGGAAGTCTCCCCCGACCTGCACCTGGATCTGGATGGGTTTCTCTGGGGGAGCAATGCCAAAGTGGAGAAGCGCGGTCCCTCCCACGTCCAGATGGGGGGTTTCGTATAGTCCCCGGTCTCCGCCGAAGCGAAACATCACCGTGCCGGAGAGGAGGGTGCCGGTTCGCACGTCCTTGACGAAGGCCATCCTCGCTCCCCCTTCCAACAGAATCCCCGAGCCCACGTCGTGGTTGGCCAGATGGCCAAAGATGGAAATCTCCCTCCTCAGGGCCCACTCCACCCCCAGATCAAAGTTGAGGTAGGAGGTGGCCCCGTAGAAGATTCCTCCCCACAGGCGCTTGCGAGGGTTGCCATTGCGGAATCGGAACGGCTCGATGAAGGGAAGTTCGTTGGAGCGGGCATCGACCTGGTTCTTGGCCTTCTGTTCTTCCGCCACGTCCTCATCGAATTCCTTGTCGATCTTGATCTTCAGCTCCCCCATGCGCCTCTCGATGTCGGAGCGGAAGGTGGTCTGGGGATACTTTTTCAAGTAGCGTTGCCAGGACTCCAACTCCTCATCGGCGGGATAGGGTCTCACCTCCTTGCGGAAGGACTCGTAGACCGCAGGGGAATCCTGCTCCACCTCGGCCTCCACCCCTTCTTCTCCCGGGTCCCCCCCTTCCTCGGTGGGTTCATCGGGATCGTCCTCTCCGAGCGCGAGGGCGGGGAGGAAGGCCACCATCCCCAAGGTCAAGGCGGAGAGGGCAAAGCGGGCGAGAGACAGACCCATGAACAAAAACCTCCGGCAGCGGGAAGGCCATCGGGTGCGCGAGGGCCCTGGATTCAACACGAATCGCCGCCGGGGCGCAAGGCGCAGAAGGTGGGGCCGGCGCGTCGATGGGGGGAAGTGACAAAAAGGGGGTGTTCAGGGGCGGGTTTGGGGAACAGAATCGGTGGGGCGAGGCTCCAAAACGGGGACAATGGCGGGGGCACCTCCTCCCACTCCTCAAACCCTGCCCATGGGCATCCAACACTACTTTCACGAAATCGAGGTCCTGGTCCTCCACCTGCGGGAGGAGGGGGTGAGCTTGTCTCCCCAGGATCTGCTGGTGGTGGAGGGATGGTGGGATGCCCGCCTGCCCCTGTCCCCGGTGCTGCGGGGGGTGCGACGCGGGGCCCAGCGCCTGGCGCGACGCAAGAAGCGCCCCCGAGGGCTCAAGCTGAAGACGGTGGAGACCGATGTCGCCCGGGAGCTGAAGGCGATGGGGGCGGGGAGATGGACGGAAGAGGCGGAAGAAGGGGAAGGGGGGGACTTTGAGGAGGGCCAAGGAGGGATTCCTCCCGAGGATGCGGATGTGGAGGACTTCGTTGGAGACGGAGTTTCAAGGCAGGCCCCCTCCCCATCTCCTCCTTTGCGTAAGGTGGCCGAGGCCCTCCTGAGGGAGGCGGAGCGGCTGGAGGAGGAGTGCCCGGAAGCCGCATTGCGCTTGCGCCGGGTGGCGGAGCAGGCCCCCTCCTTGGGGGTGGAAAGGGCCTATGTGCATCTCCTGGAGGAGGCTCGAACCTTCTATGATGCCCGTCTTCACGCGTTGCCGGCGGTGGAGAGGGACGCCCTGGTGGCTCGGGTCCGGCGGGAAGCGGAAGTTCACTTGAGGCGTATGGATCCTGCCTCTCGGGAAGAAACGGTGGGGGAACTGGCCCGACGGGTGCTTGTGGCTCAGGATCCGGTCATGGATCCTGACCGCGTGCTGGAGTGCTTGCCGTGACCTCTGTACCTGAACTCCCCTCCTGTCCGATGAGTGGTCTCGATCTGGAGCCCGTCAACTCGGAAGGGGGGGCCCGCGTGGAGCCTCCCCGTCCCCCCGCCACCTGCCCCCACTGTCGGGGGACGGGGCTTTTGCCTCGCTCCTCCCCCACCGGATATCGGGTCGTGGAGGAGTGCGATGCCCGGAAGAAGGCAAAGGTGGCGGAGCTCTACAATCGTTCCGGCATTCCCGGTCGCTACGCCGGTTCGACTTTGGAGATGTTCCAGCCCCTGTCCGACACCCTGGGGCTGGCCCGGGCCACCTGCCTGGGGCTGGTGCAGGCGTGGCCCTCTCCTCAACCCGGCCTTCTCCTCATGGGTAATCCGGGCCTGGGAAAGACCCATCTCCTGGCGGGAGTGGTGAGGGCCCTGGTGCTCCGCAAGGGGGTGGCAGCCCGCTATGTGGATTTCACCCACTTGATGAACGAGTTGCGGGGGACCTTGTCCCGAAAGGAATCCCCCCAGGCACTGCTGGGAGCCCTGGTGGGAGCGCCGGTGCTGGCCATTGATGACCTGGGGAGGGGGCTTTTGGAGACCGATTACGAGGCGGCGGTGATCGACGAACTGGTGAGCCGCCGGTACAACGCCGACCGACTGACCCTGTTCTCTTCCAACTTCCGGGACCTGCCTCCTCCCCCCGCCCATTCTCGGAGTGAATCCAACCTGTCCTCCCCCCGCCCCCGCTCCCTGACCGAGGTGGTGGGAGAGAGGGTGGTGTCTCGGCTGCGGCAGATGAGCCGGTTCCTGGTCCTGGAGGGGCAGGATTTTCGCGAAGAGGTGGCTCCCCGAAGCCTCTCTTCCCCTCCCCGCCCTCGGACGAGTCGTCCTTTCACGGGAAGGTAAGGGCCGTGACATCCTTTCTGGCGCCTCTCCCCCACCCTGATAGAATCCCCTCCCATTCTTGACCAAAGACCGGGCGGTTTTCGGGTTCATGGCATCCACCCTCTCCTTTTTCGGCCCCCGCCTCTCCCCGCCTCCATCCCCCGATGAAGAGAGGGAGGGCCGCTTTGGCCTGTTGAGGGCCTCGGCCATCGTGATTCTGGTGCTCCTGGCCCTTCTCGGGGGAGTTTTGTGGATGCTTTCCGCCCGGGAGAAGCAGAGGACGGCCTTCCTGTGGATGGCGGAGGGGGTGGCCAACGCCCGCCCCCGTCTGGCCCTGCGGGTGGAAGAAGAGGCGGTGCGGGGAGGGGTTGTAGCCACTCGACTGGCGGTGGCTGAGCTGGATCGGGCCGGCGATCCCGGACCCTACCGCAGCTTCTGGATCACCGGGGAAGAGGCGGTGGTGGAGGGGGCCCGGGTCCGGATATCTCCCCGAGGAAAGATCCCCCCACTGGAGATGACCTGGTTTCGCTCCCTCTCTGGAGCCGGAGAGGCCGGCAGTCAACGCCAGTCCCTCCTTCCCCCGGAAGGGGCCCCCCTTTATTACCAGTATCGGGGAGAGGAGCAGAAGAGGGTGACCCGTCTGGAGGAGACGGTATGGGCAGAGGTGAGAAGCGCCTCCCTGCGAAGCACCACCGCACCGGGCCCGTCCACGTCCCTGGTCACCACCCTGGCTTCGGGAGATGCCACCACCCTGACCTTGGCCTTGGGAGATCGCTGGGAAGTGGAGATCCTTCCTGATGGACGGTTGAACGCGGTTCTCTCCCGCAGCCCCTCTCGCCAGGGGGTGGATTTTGACCGGGGAGCCCCCATCCTCACCCGCTCCTCTTTGGAACTGTCGGTGGCGGAGTTCTCTCGGGAAGCCACCTACGCCGGTCAGGTGGACGAAGGGGGATTTTCCTTCGTGCGAGTGGCCCTGCGAATCCGCAACCGCTCCCCACAGGGACTTCGCCTGGACGGCTCTCTGTTGATCCTGGAGGACGGGGCGGGAAAGAGCTACGTCCCAGACGCTCCCCTTCCCACCGATCTGCAGGCCGGGGACGGTGCCCTGGTCAAGCTCATCTACCGGATTCCTCCCCAGGCTGTGGGGCTGCGTTTGCGGGTGGAGGGGGAGGAGCTTTCTTCGGGGGAACGGGGGAGGCCCGCGCTTCTGCCCCTTGCGGCTCCCCAGCCTCGGGTGGGGGACGTGTCGGTCTCCGGCTCCCTTCTGGCCCTTTTGGAAAAGGCGGAGAGGCGGGTGGAAGGGGGGCAGTTCGTGTTTGTGGCCACCCTCCACCTGATGAACATGACTGAGAAGGAGCGCTCTCTCGAAGGGGAGTGGCTTCGACTCACCGATCTTCGCTGGGAACATTCCAAAGCGGTGCTCTCATCCCAGACTCCTCCCCCCCTTCCTCCCTGGACGCCGGTGCGGTGGGTGGCCACCTTCCCCATCGGGCCCTCTCTGGTGCGGGGAGATCCCACCCTCCTTTTGGGAGATCCAACGGTGGGAACCGCAGCCCGGTTCCGCCTGATTTCTCCGGATGAGCAAGGGGGAGAAGCGGATACCAACACTGCCTGGCTGCTGCAGACCGCCGCCGTGCATCATTGGCTCAAGTCGCGGGAACTGCGGGGGTCGGGAGGGTCTCTGTTGGGTTGGCTGGGGAACCGGTCAGGAAGGGCGGCGGAGGCGGAGAGGGAGCTGAACCTGGCGCGGTCTCTCTTCCCTGAAAGTGGAATTTTCGGAGAAGCACAGCCGGGCGATACGGTCACTCCTCCCTGATGACCCGCCCCCAGTGAGCCCCTCTCACCTGTTCTTGCGCCACAGCCAGGAGATCACCACTCCAGAAAAGGCTGCTCCCGGGAACACCAGCAGAGCGAGGAGAGCCAGAAGGTACCCCTGAACGGTGGTGAGAGTGAGGGTCTGCGCCCCCGTCTCCTTGGCGCGGATGGACAGGAGATCGGTCTCTCTCGCCAGATAGGACACTGAATTCTGGAACAGATCGGCGTTCCCCCCGGCTCGGGAAAGGGCGTTGGAGGCGAAGTCCGAGTCTCCGAACACCGCCAGATGGGCCTCCTTGGGAGGGGTCTGCTCCTTCGTGGATGCGGATTCTCCAGCCCCCCCCTGTCCTCCCTCGGCCCCAGGCGTTTCCAGGGGAGGGATCCCTTCGATGGGGGCTTGGGGCACGGGTGGGGGTCCCCCCTTGTCTCCTGCGCTTTCAGAAGGCGCCGTGGTTTGCTCCGCTGCGCCCGCGCCCGCCAGGCCCGCTCCGGCGGGAAGCCCGTCTCCCCCCGGCACTGGGGGAGGAGGGGGGGGCGTTGACGGCGCGGGAGGTGCCGTCGCCATCAGCTTGGACACCAGAGAGGGCTCAAAAGTGGACAAGGCCGCCAGGGCCAGGGGACCGGGGTGGTCCTTGCCCTCGATGAAGTTGGGATCCTTGTCCTCCAGATCGGCCTTGGCGTAGGCCACATCGCTGGACTTGACCAGGGTGTCCACTCGCACCCCTTCCGGCGGGGGAGTCACCGGCTGGAGGGAGGTGATCACCGGGAAGATGGTGGCGATCCCCGTCAGCCGCTGGGTGATCTCCCCACCGTCGTATTCCACTCCGACCACATAGGAAAAATCCCCTCCCAGACGTCCTCCATTGGGGTCCAGTGCCAGATCGTTGCGGACGGTGACCCCGAAGTGAGAGATGAACTCGGCGAGATCCGCGTCCATGCCTGGCTCCAGAGCGATGAGGAGCCCCTTCCCCCGGGCCAGGAAATCGGCCAGGAGCTTGCGATCCGCTTCCGTGAAAGGCTTCTGGGGGCCCACCACCGCCACAACGTCGGCGTCCTCGGGCAGGCCTGAGGACTGGAACAGGTCGACCTTCTTGACCTCAAACCCTTGTTTCCTTAGGGAATCCGCCATCCCAGAGAGCCCCATGGCTTCGGCGTCCTCCATCCCCCTCTCCCCGTGGCCAGTGGTGAAATACACCGTCTTCTTGCCTTTCCGGGTGACCTTGATGATGGCGTTGGTGAGGTCGCTTTCCCCCGGGCCGGTCAGTTTTTCCTCCCGGTCTCCCGAGGTCACGAACACGGTGGCGTTCTGGAGGACCCCCTTCTGCTGGGCAATGAAGGGGGAGGCCTCAGGATCCACCAGCTCCACCTTGAGCTTGGGAGACTCCTGCCGATATCGGTCGGTCAGATCCTGGAAGGTCTGTCGAGAGGCGGGATCCGTTTCTCCTCCCCCCGCTGCCCGGTAGAAGCCGGTGATGGTGATCTCCTGGTCCAGTTTGTGAAGGAGGTCCACCGTCTGGGGGGAGAGGGTGTGGATCTGGCCCTCGGTCAGGTCCTTGGTTTGATAATGGCGGAAACTCAGATAATTGACTGTTCCGAGAATGCCCAAGGCCAGAAGCACCGCGACCCAGGAAGCCGCCTGTCGCTGATTTCCCCTCTGCCCGGCGATGCGGGCGAGGAGATCCCAGTCCAGGTAGACCCAGGTGGACAGTCCCACCGCAGCCACCCCGGTGGCCACCAGCCAGGGCAGGCTCTCCGGCGGCGAGAAGCTGTACACCAGGAGGCGGGCAAACACGGTGAGGGCGGTGAAAAGCCCCACCGTACCGGCGATCCTGCCAACGAGGACGACGTTGCGGCTCATGGCTATCTCCACCGCAACGCTTCAATGCGCTGCTGGGCCAGAAACAGGAAAAAGGCGATGAAACTGAGAAAAAACAGGGCGTCCCGAGTGTCGAGAACCCCCTTGGTGAAGTTTTCCAAATGTCCGATAAGACTGATAAATTTCAGAAACTCTCCCACATCGCCCACGGAGCCTCCCCCTCCTCCCGAAAACACCTGGGACAACCCCTCTACTACCCACAAGGTCAGCAGGATGCAGAAGGTTCCAGCGGCGGCGATGATCTGGTTCTCGGTGAGGGAGGACAGGGCCAGACCCACCGCCAGGAAGGCCCCTCCGGTCAGGAGCACTCCGGCGTAGGTGCTCAACAGGGGTCCAAGTTCCGGCTCGGAGAGGTAGAAGAGAGCCAGGGGCTGATAGATCACCGCCAACTGCATCAACAGGAACAGCCCCATGGCCCCCAGAAACTTGCCCAGGACGATGGCCCAGGAACTGACCGGCGAGGTGATGAGCAGTTCGATGGAGCGCTGCTTCCGGTCCTCGGCGATGAGGCGCATGGTCAGCAGGGGGGCCAGGAACACCATGATGAGGAACATGGTGGTGTAGTAGGGACCCACCAGATGCTCGGTCAGGTTCATCTCCCCCATCCCCGAGAAGGGATCCTGGGGGCCGGTGCTCATCTGGGAGTACGCCCCCACGTACCAGGTGTAGAAGAAGCCCCCCAAAAACGCGTATCCCCCCATCATCACGTATGAAAACGGCGAGGTCAGATAGGTTTTCAATTCCCGGCCGGCAATGGCCATCACGTTTCCCATGGCTCAGCCCTTCCTCTCGGAGTTGCGAACGATCTTCAGGAAGATATCCTCCAGGGAGGCGGTTACCCTCCTCATCTCCAGGAGTCCAAAGCGCCCCTCGACCACCGTCCGCGCCACGTCCTCCCGCAGGTCCACTCCGGTTTCGGTCCTCACCAGATACCCGTCGGAGCCGTCTCCGCCTCCCAGCAGACTGACCCCCACCACTCCCTTCAGGGCCTGAAGCGCGTCCAAGACCGCCTTCTCGGGGCGAGCGACCCGCACCTCGATGGCGGGGGCTTCCTCCACCTGGGCGCCCAGCCCCTTGAGGGTGTCCTGGGCGACGATGCGGCCCCGGTCGATGATGAGCACCCGGTCGCAGACCTCCTCCACCTCGGTGAGAATGTGGGTGGAGAGGATGACCGTGTGATCCTGGCGAAGCCCCCGCACCAGTTGGCGAATCTCGGCGATCTGGGCAGGGTCCAGGCCCTCGGTGGGCTCATCAAGCACCAGCACTTCGGGATCATGGACCAGGGCCTGGGCGATGCCCACCCGCTGCCGGTACCCCTTGGAGAGGTTGCCGATCATGCGGTTCCCCACCGGAGTCAGGCCGGTTCGGTCCATCGTCTTTTCCACCGCCTCCTTCACCCGGGCCCTCTTGACCTGCTTCACCTTGGCCGCGAAGGCCAGGTAGGTGGAGACGGTCATGTCCAGGTAGAGGGGGGGCTGTTCAGGGAGATACCCCAGCCGTTTCTTGGCCTCGAAGGGGGCCTCTACCACATCGAATCCGGCGATGGTGGCCGAGCCCTCGGAGGGTCCCAGGGAGCCGGACAGAATCCGCATGGTGGTGGACTTTCCCGCCCCGTTCCTTCCCAAAAAACCCACGATCTCCCCCCTCTCCACCCGGAAGGACACCTCCCGAATGGCGGCCATCTCTCCGTACATCCGGGTCAACCCGTTGGCCTCGATCATCCACACCTCCCGCTGGCCTCTCGGCGAGCGCAGGAACCCAAAACGGCGCCGTTCCCGACACCCGAGCCTGAAAAACCTTCCCCGGGATGGGGAGGATTGCCAAGGGGGTGGCGAGGGGGGCGCATTCTAGTCGCAGTTGGGATCCAACTCCAGGAGGGGCATGCGGAGGCTCCAGGTCCCTCTACCTCACCACCTCCACCCGCCAGTCCCCAGGAAGCAGGCGGCGGTACCCCTTTTCAGCGAACCTCTTGCACACCAGCACCACCGTTCCCCGGTCCTCCGGAGAGCGGATGACCCGACCTGCTGCCTGGATCACCCTCTGCATCCCGGGAATCCGGTAGGCGTAGTCGAACCCGGCGCCAAAACGGGTCTCCCACCGCTCCCGAACCCTCTCCAACTCGATGGAGGGAGGGGGCAGGGAGGGCCCCACCACCACCACTCCCCCCACCCTGGAGGAGTCCAGATCCACCCCTTCGGCGAAGATCCCCCCCAGCACACCCAGAAGGACCGGACCCGGCTCTCCCCCCTCCTCCAGGGAGGCCAGCAGGGCGTTTCGCGCCGACTCCTCCATCCTCGGGGTCTGGAGATGACGCCTTCGCCCCGGGGCCACCAGATGGGGGAGCACTCGATCTCGATAGGCGACGGAGGGACAGAACACCAGCCAGGCCCGGGGGTCAATTCTCAATGATTCGTCAATAATTTCAGCTATTTTTTGAGATGACCCCTCCCGCTCCTTCCAGGTGGTGGACACGTCTGCCCGGAGGATCACCCGGCGATTTTCCGGTGGAAACGAGGAGGGGATTTGGAGGGTGCGGGTCTGCTCCTCCTCCAGGCCCAACCGGTGGCGCAGAAAGGGCAGGGGGGACAGGGTGGCGGAGGTCAGCACCACTGCCGCAAACGCTCCCAATCTCTCTCTCAAGAACGAGGAGGGATCCAGGCAGCGTAGGGCCACCGAGCCCCCGGTTCCGTCTCTCTCCGACAGGGTGAGAATGTCGGGGGAGTTCAGGGCCAGGACCTGGCAGAAACGGTGGAGGAGGCGGTGAAGCTCCTGAACCGGATCCCCCCCGGGAAGGGCGGTGGCGGGGCGAAGCCGCAGGTGGAGGGTTCGATCCTCCATCACCGCGTCCATTCGCTGGAGGATGTCCTGCCAGAGGGTCGCTTCCAGGGGGACCTCCTGGGAACGCCCTTGAGCTTCTGGAGCCGAGGTGACGATCGCCGACTGGAGGGCATCGAGGACCTCGGCCATCTGGGGAGGAACGCCTCCCACCCCCGTCAGCACCGCTGCCCGCACCCGCACCACCAGGGATTCGGGGAGGGTCGGCGACAGGTGTCCGGCCACCCGATCGGCCAGTTGATGGGCCTCATCCACCACCAGCACCGCCTCAGGAAAGGGCCCGGAACCCGTCAGGGAGGGAAGGGTGGATCCGGGATCGAAGGCATAGTTGAAATCTCCCACCACGACGTCGGCGAGAAGGGCCCCTTCCTGGGCCAGAGCGTAGGGACATACCATGCGCTGCAACCCCAGGGTCAACAGATCCGCCTCTCCCAGGGGTCCCTCCCGAAACAAGGCGGGGAAGGGTGGATCTCGCCACACCTTGCCATGGTGATCCCGAGCCAGTTCGCAATAGGTTGGCCAGCACAGGACCCGGGGCTGGGGGCAAAGCCTCTCCTTGGACTTGAGCCCGACAGCGGTCAGTGCAAAGGCCCCCTTCTGAAGCCGGGCCACCTCCTCCAGCACTCCTGTCTGCTGAGGCCCCCGGGAGGTGAGCCAGTAGAGGCGCCGAGGGGTACCCGCCAGCACGCGCAGGGCTCCCCACAGGAGGGCCGCCGTCTTGCCGTGACCGGTGGGGGCTTCCAGCAGAAGAATCCCCCCCTTCTCCACGGTCTCTGCCACTGCGTCAGCCATGGGCCCCTGACCGGGGCGAAACTTCGGGTAACCGAAGGGAAGGGGGGACGCCCTCAGGATCTGGCGGCGGCTCAGCACCTCCTCCCGTCGAAGAATCAATCTCTCCAGAACCTCTTGCAGCCAGGGGCCCGTCTCCTGGGGACGGGGCTCCAGAGCCAGCACGCGACGAGCCCCGCCGTACAGGCTCACCAGGATCAGGCGTCCCCGGAGGGGGGCCACACCTTGCCTCTCCAGGAAGTGAAGGTAGAGAAGGAGTTGGCGGCGTGCTTCGGGCAGATCCTCAGGGAGGACCTCCTCCAGGGTCGTTCCCGAAAGGGAGGTGGACTTCACCTCATCGACCACACAAAAACCATCGGAATCCCTGGAGAATCCATCCATTCGCCCGGTGATGAGCACCTGCCAGCCAAAGATCTCCTCCCGGTGGAGAAGGGGGATCTCCCCCCCGTAGGTGGAGTCTTGCTCCCGCCTCGTCTGACGCTCGATGGTGTGAACGGCGATTCCCTGAAGCCTTCGGGAGCGGGAAGGGGCTCCCTCCAGAAGGTCCCCCTCCCTCCGCCCCGCCTGAAAAAGATCCCGTACCCCCAGCTCCAAGCGCCGCTCATCATCGTAGAACCGCAGCACCATGGGACTCCTGGGATTTCTTGGGGGAGGAAGGGCAGGGAGGGGTCACTGTCTGCTTCCCCGTCGAGGAGGGCAAGGGAGGGGGTGGATCGGGAGAGGACGGCCGTTGTCAGCGAGGGTCAACCGTGCTACCCCTCCCTTACCGCTGCCCGCGCCCGGGTGAGAGCCCTGGAGGTTTCGTGTCCGCCCTTCCCCTCTCCTTCTTTCGCAGCCCCGGCGTGCTTGTCGCTTTCTTCGTGGGGGTGCTGGGATGCTCCTCGGGAGTTCCCCCGGTTCCTTCGGATCAGGAACCTCCTCCGGCTGCGGGAGTCCCTCCTCCTCCCCCGCCTCAGGACCCCCTCGGGGCTCCTTCCCCCAACCCTCCTCTTGCCGCAGGTTCGGCCGCCCCCTCGGACTCCCCTCCGCCCCTGGCCCCCTCGGGCACCCTGGCGGTCCCCCTCCTGGACGTTCCACCCGGTCCCTCCCTGCCTGCCAAGCGGCTGGCCCGTAGCGTAGCCAAGGGGATCACCCTCGCCTTTCCCGCCGCCTGGAACGAGAACACCCCTTCCCCACCGCCGCCCCTCCCCAAGGGGGGAACCTTCACTACCTGGGGAGGAAAGGATCCTGTCCTGGACGGTGCCGGCAGCCTGATCGTCATGGAGTGGACCTCTCCTGAGGAGCAGGAGCCCCGGGGCACCATCACGTCCTCCTACAAGGGGAACGGCAAAGAGGCTCCCCGATTCCGATTCAAGAGCCTGGTGGAGCCGGTGTGCTCCCCGGTGAGTACGGGGACTTTGTGCTCGGTTCCCCTGGTCAATCAGGACGATGGGTCGGGCCTGTACCGGGTCTTTGTGTTTCGCGGCAAGAGCATCGTCCAGATCGATCTGATGACCCCTCCCAAGCTGGGAGAGGGCATGATGAAGCACTATCTGGAAGTGTTCCGCACCCTGAAGGTGGAGGGCTAGGGCTTCGATTCTTCCTTGCATGAACTGAGGACGAGAGAGAGCCTGCCAACCTGTCGAGGTTCCCACTCTCCACGGGCCTCCTTTTTGCGAACCCAGATGGCCGATCCCCATCCCCTCCGGGAGATCCCATGTTGAAAATCCGCCGTCTCTGCTTCTTCTTCTCCTCGTTGATTCTCCTTTGTTTCATGGGACTTCCCTCGAGTGTTCACGGGGAATGCAGCGATGACTCAAGCGATCTTGCCGTGGCCTCATCCCGGGTGGCCCTGGTCACCAACATCGCTGGGAATCGGACCCGCACCGAGGTGGCTGTCACCCTGACCGATGCTGAAGGGGGAGCCTGGACCGGAGTGAGCCTGACGCTTCTGTCCGCCCCGGCCTATGCCACCATCACCGATTCCGCCGTTGTGTGTGAAGACATCGCTCCGGGAGAAGCGGTGGAGTGTACCGACCGGGTCACCTTGGAGATGGCGAAGGCCAGAAGGGCCACCTTTGTCGCGGCGGTGGCTGCCGGAACCGCGCTGACCTTCTCCTCCCCCCAAGCCACCGAAACGTTTGCCTATCAGCCCGAGGTGGTGCCCATCGACACCCCCACCCTGGCCCGTTACCAGGGGGACTACGAAGATGGGGATGAGACCTATGCCCTGTTTCTGGGCCATTCCGCCCTTGTGGATGCCATGGCGGAGGGGCAGGTCCTGATTCAGGAGCCGAGTGATTTCTGCACCACGTTCTACGGAGAAGGGGAGGGGACGCCGTGGGCGTGGCGCATCACCCGGGTGGAGTTCACCGCCCACCCCACCAAGGCCAACCTGGACCAGACCCGGGTGTATCGAGAGCAGGCGGGGCTTTCCGAGGTGTACGAGGCGGGGAGGTTCGTCGTTTCCGCCCGTGCTGAGGCCCGAGAATCCCTTCCCCTGGCTGAGGGGGTGACGGAGATCGTCGATTCCTGGTTCGTGTTCAACGACGAGCCCTGGGCAGGGGGCTCGGTTCTGGCGTCGGGCTCAGTCCATCTGGCGTCTTTGGAATACGACCTGGATGCGCGAATCCGCAACGGAGACATGGACAGCACCACCGAAATCGTCAGCTCGGAGCAGGCCACCGCCCTGACCCTGATGGCTTCTGCGGACGCTCTCCTCAGCGATTCCACCCTCCTGGGCGCCACCGGCATCGACTTTGGGACCGCCTACCTGGGGGCGGTGCCCATCACCTTGGATCTGTCCATCGACGTGTTCGCTGGGGCCGAGGGCTCTCTCTCTGCCTCCACCACGACCTCCGCCACCCACGAGGCCATGGTGGCCACCACCTGGGTCTACGATCTCGACACCGGCTCGTCCCAATCGGTGCTCATCACCGACGAACCTTTTGCCTATTCAGGCCCCGCCCTGACCGACGATGGGAGCGGCGCCTCGGTGCGGGCCTGGGTGGGCCCCACGGTGACCGCTGCCAACGACGACGGCTCGGGGGGGTCCGAGGTGACCATTGCCGCCTGGATGGACACCACCTTGGACCCGGCAGCGGTTTCCTGGTGGTCCTATGCAGCAGGATATGAGGTCACTGGGGAAATGGCGTTGTTGTTGGGAGATCTGGCAGTGCCGGCGGTGGGATTCGCCCCCTACGAGGAAGAAGTGTTCTCCCTGGCAGCGGCCGTGGCGGCTCCTCCTCCGGCTCCGGCTCCTCCCGCCGCTCGCGTCGCCAATCACGATGTGAGGTGGGGAAGGGCCTACTCCCTGGAAGGCCACGATGATCGGGGGTGGGCAGCGGTGGGGGTAGGAGACGGTGGCACGGTGTTTGTGGGCAGCGGTCCCACCCGCTCCTATCTGGTCAAGACCGATGCCTTGGGGAATCCGCAGTGGGGGAAGTCGTCTGGCAACGGCTGGAGCGGGCCCCCCGTGGTGGTGGCCAGGACCTCGGGAGGAGGGGTTGTCTTGGCTGGCCACAGCGCGGCGGCGGGTGGTGAGGTGTGGCTGGCCTGGTTCAGCAGCACCGGCGGCCTTATTCGGTCCCGAACCTACGACCTGGGAGGAACGGCGATGACCACCGGCCTGCTGGTGATCCCCGGCGGCGGGGGATCGCTGGGAGTGGTGGGGGGAATCGACATCGGAGGGGAGAAACACGGCTGGTTCCTGCGCCTCGATTCTACCGGGGTGGTGCAGGACGCCTTCGGATATGCCAATGACGGGGAGTCCTGGTTCTACGGAATTCAAGCGACCCACGATGGCGGAGTGTCCCTGATGGGGAGCACCACCGAAGGGCTTCCCGGGCTGGTGGGAGAGTCGGGGAGCAATGCCTTGGTGGTGAAGCTGGATGGGGGATGGGACCCGGAGTGGCAGCGAATCCTGGGAACTCCCGGGGAGGACTTCCTGCAAACAGCCACATCGTTGGAGGATGGGTCGATTCTGGCGGCAGGGCAGTTGGGGGAAGCGGCGGAGGCGGGAGCCCACAGCTTCTGGCTCGCCCGCTTCGCCGCCGACGGCAGCCTGATGGGGCAGACCACGGTGGCGGAGAGGGACGCCGCCGGGCTTCCCAACGGAGACACCCCCTACGACCGGGCCTTGGCCTTCACGGAAACGGCGTTCGGGTCAGCCCTGGTGGGCTCCACCGGGTCGGGAGGGGATCAAGGGGCGTGGCTTCTTCAGTTCAACACCCGGGGCAATCTGGTCAGGCATCACGTCTATGACGGAGTGAACATGGATCGTCTCTATACGGTGAGCGACATGGGCAACGGCCTGCTGATGGCGGGGGAGTCCCGTTCCTATGGGGACGTGCCGGGAGCCGATTCCGAGGTCTGCCTTCTGAGGGTGGGATATGACGGGGGCCTGGATTTCGCGGCGGGGGCCGACACCCGCAGCGACTTCCTCCTCCCCGATTTCCTGGACGTTCCCACCATGTGGCATGGAGGGGATCCGTTCTTCGCCGAGCACGACGGGACCGGATATCCCGCGAGTGTGTCGGTGGAGGTGGCCAGCCAGCCACTGGGTCTGGTTTCCTTCACCCCCGCAGTCCTCCCCCTGGCTCCCTGAGAAAAACTCCCCAAGTCCCTTGCCATCCTCAAGCCTATTCCATACACTCTGCCGCCGTTCGTCGGGGGCAGACGCACTCGAAGGGCCCTTAGCGGGGCGTAGCGCAGCCTGGTAGCGCACCTGCTTTGGGAGCAGGGTGTCGGAGGTTCGAATCCTCTCGCCCCGAC
>CAYRTW010000100.1:0-18606 GCA_964426935.1 uncultured Rickettsiales bacterium | reverse complement strand
AGTCGTCGTCGAGGACGGGGGAGGAGTCGTCGTCGAGGACGGGGGAGGAGTCGTCATCGAGGACGGGGGAGGAGTCGTCGTCTACCGGGGAGGAGTCGTCATCGAGGACGGGGGAGGAGTCGTCGTCTACCGGGGAGGAGTCGTCATCGGGGATGGGGGTGGAATCATCGTCCCCTGGATGGGAATTCGCTCCACACGCGACCAGGGTGAGGCAGACCACCACCAGGAAGTAACGGGTCACATTCACCAACTGGGCAGAGAAGGGACATCATTGTACAGGGGCGGGTGGAACTGTGCCGGTATTCTCGCTGTGGGGATGGAACTATCGAAACCAGGCGCGGGTCTTGAAGAGGGGAACACCAATGGCGGCAAGGGTCAGGACGTTCACCAGGACCACATTGAACAGGGCTCCGTGGGCCAGGGACACCGCTGAATCCACCACAAACCAGGTCAACAGGGAGGAAGTGAGGGCCCGATGTGCCCAAGGCTCCCGGTTCATGAAGGGCCCTTTCGCCAGGGCAGCCATGAGGAGGAAGGTGGCGGCGATGGATCCGCCGATGGGGCCGAACAGGAACGCCACCAGGCGAACCGTTTCTTCCGGCAGCCGATCCTGATCCAGGAAGGTGCGAGCCGCCAGATACATCCAGGTGCTGAACAGGGTGGACCGGTTCATGAAGGCGCTCACCAGACCGAAGGCGGCAAACCCCACGCAGGCCACGAACAGACCCCGGGCCCACAGGGAAAACTCCCCGTCGACCCGGGCGGGATCCTGCCACGGGTTGGCCTCCAGGCTCGGTGCGGAGGGGGGAGAAGCAAAAGAGGGCCGCAGGACCATCAGGGGGATCGCCGGAAGGAGGAACAACAAGGCGGGAAGGGCCACCAGGGCTCCTCCCGCATCGGTCATCAGCCCCACCATCCCCTGCACCAGAAAGCCGATTCCCATCGAGGCAAACACCGCCGTCCACGCCCAGGGAGCGCGCTGGAGAAAGGCATGGCGAAGAACGGCCACCATCAGCACCCATTGACCGGCCACGCTCCCTCCCCAAGGTCCGCACAGGAAGGTCAGCAGGGGGAGTTGGGAAGAGTCCAGATGCCCGTCCTTCCCGAAGGCCTGGCCCAAAAGGCCGGTATAGGCACTGAACAAGGGAGAGGCCCCCCTCGCCGCCCACAGGAGTCCCAAGGCGATCATGCCATATCCGAAACCCACCAAAATCCTGTCCCAGACGGTAGGAATGACGGTCCTTTCCACAAGCCCTCCCCATGAAGTGAAGGGGGAGAATGGTGCCAGAGGGGGAGGGCGTCAACCCCTCCTTCCCCTCGCCCCCCGCCTCCTCATTGTGCTATACCTTGCCGGCCCTTCCCCGGGCGCGGGTCTTCCCATCCGCCTCCCGGGTCCTCGATCACCCCTGCCCCGTTTCCGGAGCCCGCAAGCGTGAGTACCGACGCCCTCGTCGCCTTCATCCACGCCGTGGGAGTCGAGGGCAGGACCTCTGCTGGCGCCTCTCCTTCTCCTGAGGGGGTACGGGCCTGGCTGGCTTCCGTCCCTGCGGAGATCCTTCCTCCCCTTCGCATCCTGGCCTCCCGCATCGCTGGCCGCCTGGGAATAGAGGGGCCTCCGTCTCCCCCCCTCGCCCTGTCTGCGGGTTCCGTCGCCCTGGCCGCCGCCGCCCAGGCCATCGCCGCCGCCGGCACGGGCAAGGATCTCTCTGGCCTTCAGACCGCTGAGGGCCTGGCCCCCCTGGTCCCCATCGCCGAGGGCTGGGATCTGCTGACCTATCACGGCATCCTGTCGGCCCTGCACCGCTCCCTTCCCCCTGGTTCTCCTGCCCGGTTCGTGGCCTCCAGCCTGGTGGCCCGGTCTCCCCTCACTTGCCTTCTGTGGCATGTGGATCCGGGGGAGGAGGGCCGAGAGCCTGCGGTTCGCCTCCTCCTCTCTGCGTGCGAACAAGGCCACCCCCTGGCGGGCGCAGTGGTCCGCGCCTGGGCGGATGCTCCTGACGATGCGGGAAGCTGGCGATGGCGGGCCTTCTTGCTGCATCGCCTGGGGGAGGCCGCCAGTGGGGGGTCGGCCACCGCCGCCGCCTGCGCCCTCGATGCTTATGGCCATATCGCCCTCAGGGTCAAAGAGGACGAGGAGAGCCCCGTGGATCGGGCGGAGCGTGCCCTGCGGGATCCCCTGCCGGAGGCGTCGGCCCTTACCTATGGTTCCGCTGTGGCATCCGCCTTGGAGCCCCTGGTGGGATTGCGCCTCAGGGGATTTGCCGAGTTGAATCAGCGGGGGGTGCCGGGGGAGTTTGCGGTGAGGGCGGCCCGTCTGTTCGTTCTTCTGCGAGCGTCTGAATCCGAGAGCCAAATCCTGGTGGAATCCAATCTCCAAGAATCTGAAATCAATGAGGAATCCGGCGATGATTCGCAGGATCTCCAAAAGGAGGCATCCCCGTGGGCCTGAGCCCCCAGAACCGCGAGCGCATCGCCCGTCTTCAAGCCGCTGCTGCCGAATTGAAGGCCACCTTCGTGGACAAGGACCTGGTGGTGGATCTCATCGCCCTGGCCCTCCTCACCCGGGAGCATCTCCTGCTCTTGGGTCCGCCAGGGACCGCCAAATCCGCCATCATCAAGAGGATGTCGGGTCTGGTGGACGCCAGCTACTTCGAGTACCTGCTGACCCGCTTCTCCGAGCCATCGGAGCTGTTCGGACCGGTGGACCTCCAGGCCCTCCAGCAGGGAAACTACACGGTAAGGACGGTGGGAATGGCGCCCGAGTCAGAGATCGTCTTTCTGGACGAGATCTTCAAGGCCAACTCCGCCATCCTGAACGCCCTCCTCTCCCTGGTGAACGAGAGGGTGTTCTACAACGGCAACGTGAGGCAGCCGGCTCCCCTGGTCAGCGTGATGGGAGCCTCCAACGACCTCCCTACCGACTCCTCCCTGAACGCCCTCTTTGATCGATTCCTGCTGCGGGTGCAGACCGATTCGGTGCCCGACGAGAAGGTGGAGGATCTTCTGGAGAGTGGTTGGTCGCTGGAAGTGGACGCGATTCGCGCCTCCTCGATGGGGGAGAACGTGTTCGTGCCAGAGGGAGACGGCAAGGCGGGGCGAGGCAAGGGAAGCGGGCGTTCCGCCAAGGAGGGCACCGCAGCCCGACATCGTCTCACCATCCCCGACATCCTCGGCCTTCACGGCGAACTGGCCCACATCGACCTCCGCCCGGTCCTGAGGGAATACCACCAGGTCATCCGGGAGATCCGGGCAGAAGGCATCCCCTTCTCCGACCGACGCTCCATCAAGAGCCTCAAGCTCATCGCCGCCTCCGCCCTGTTGCGGGGCGATACCTCGGCTCGGGCCCGGGACCTGTGGCCCCTGGTTCACACCTGGAGTCGTCCCGAACAGTTGGGCCGGTTGCAGGAGATCGTCCTTCCTCGGGTGGAGGCGGACGGCGGTGCCGCCCTGTCGGTGGATCGTCCCCTGTCCGAAGTCAGGGCTGACCTGGATCTGCTGGGAGGAGAGGCGGCCTCGCTGCGGGGGGAGCCCGCCTTCCTGGCCCACCTGCGAGCCTTGGGCAACCTGCGGCGCGAACTGCTGGGAACCGAAGACGGAAGCGGTGAGAGGGAGTCTCTGCTGACCCGGTGTGAAGAAATGGTGGAGGGAGCCCTGTCTCGGATGGCCACCCTTTCCCCCGGATCCAGGGGTTAGCAGAGGTGGAGGCAGCCCCCCTCGGCAGCCCCGGCCCCTCTTCGGCTGGCCCTCCCACCGGAAAGAAGCCCTCCCTGTGGAGTCGAGCTGGATTCTGTTATCTCCAGGCGGGGGAGCTGAAAGCGGCGGCGAAGTGCGCCGAGCAGGCAGCCGATGTCAGCCTCTCTGCCATGGTGGCGGAGGCGGGGAGGGATTTTGCGGGCGCGGCTCGTTTGTATGAGAGAGCGGGAAGACCCGGTGACGCGGTTCGGTGTTTTGCCCAGGCGGAGAAGTGGGACGATGTGGCTCGTGTCCAGCTTGCGGGGGCGGATGAAGTGGCGGGGGCGGAACTGACCCTGGAGCGCCGCCTCCCTCCGGCGCCCGCCATTGCCGCTCTGGAACGCCTCCTCAGGGACAGTCCCGTCGATGCCCCCATCCGGCTGCGGGCCGTGCCCGCCCTTTCCTCCTGTCTGGTGAGGGCCGGTCGCCACGGGGAGGGTCGCCGAGTCCTTCAGGAACACGGGGGATGGCTGGTCAGAACCCGCGCCTCCCGTCCTCCCGAAGAGAGGGCTCGCGGGTGGCTTCGCCTGGCCGAGGCGGCGGGTCGAGGAGGATGGGAGGGGCTTCGCCTGACCGGGATCGCCCTGGCCTCCGAGGCCTCACCACCCCAGGAAGCCACTCGGGACGAAATCCGCCGTGAGTGGGCTGCTGCAGGGGGAGAGCCAGAGTCTCTTCCCTGGCCGGCGGAGGATGGGGAAGAAGGGCAGGGGCGCAGCGCGTCCAGACGGCGCAGGAAGCGGGAACAGCGAGGAAGTCGGAACCCGTGATCCGACGCCCTCTGGGGATTTCCCCCATGGGGCAGGATTCAAGAGGAGTGGAGTTGTGAGCGGCGAAGAACGGTTCAGCCTGCGGTTTGCACTGAAAAAAGCAGTCAAAGACCGCATCTATGGCCCTCCCCCGGGGCTCCCTCCCGAATCGACGCCACCCCTCCCAGTGACCCCTGGACCCTCTCCGACGGCCCAGCCGGTCGTTTCTTCGGATGTTTCTTCTCCGCAACCCCCAACCAGCGCAGTGGAATCGGCCCCCGAAGCGGGCACCCATTCCGCCTCCATGCTGGCCCCTCTTCGCCTGTTGACCCCCTGTGAAGACGCCGTTCACGCCGCTCGCATCATCGAGTCGGTGGCGGCTGTGGTACCCCAGGCCCGCTTCTCGGCCCGGGTGCCCGGAAACGGGGTGGGCCGTCGCTACCTGTTCACCGAGATCCCCGGGGGACGAGGAGCCAGGGAGGCCCTGGCTGCCGCTGCCGAAGCGGTTCGGGAAGCGGGGGGAGCGGCCCTGCTGGGATTTGCCGATGGGTATCGCCCCGGTGACCCCGGCACCGCCTCCTCGGAGTCCCCTCCTCCCGCTGCGGAGCGCGTCCGGATCTCTGCCCATCCTCAGGAGGAAGGTGGGGAGGTCGGGGGGGAAGATCTCCTCCTGGAGGGTTGGCCCCTGCAAGGGATCCGGGATCTGGTGGGAGCCCTTCCCCTGCTGGAAAACCACCTCCACTCCCCGTCCTCCCGGGCCTATGTGCGGGTGCCGGCGGTGTTGCTGCGGGGCACGGTCATCCGCCTTTCTCGGGCCCGAGTGACCTGCCGGGCGGCGGCCCTCACCGTGGAACGCTTCTCTCGCACTCCCCATCTGAGGGATCAGGTTCTGGTGGCGGTGGAGGATGAGGGAGGCTCTCCCCTGCCCGATCATCTCTTGGAAGCCCTGGCTCGCCTGGCGGGAGCCGCCGTCTACATTCCTTCCGAAGCGGGGGGAGGAGCGCGCTTCCTGGTGGAGCGGGGCTACATGCTGCCCATCTCCGGCACCACCATCGCCTCCTTGGTGGCGGAGAGCGAGATCCACCTCTTCGGGGGGCCGGGCAGTGGTCATCTGGTCCTGGATCAGGCCCCCGACTATCGCCCCGTCCCTCTGCCGGCCTCGGGTCAGGATTCGGGAACACCGGTCCGGGCTGAGGTGGGACCCCCGCCGGGACTGGCCAGGATCTCCGTCCGCCTGGTTCCCCGTCCGCCCGGGCCTGCTCCCGCTGAGGCCCTGATCCTCACCGAGCAGGAACTGACCTGGCTGAAGAAACTTCTCCCTCATCTTCCCGGGCGCTGGCTGGATCGGATGCAGTTGATCCGCGCCGAGGGAGCCTCTTTGCTTCTGTGCGATGGGCCCCTGCCCTCCACCATTCCCTTCGGCACTCCCCTGCGGAGGCGGGATCCTCCGACCCTCCTGGTGGAGGCCCACCACGATCTGGATCCGGATCTGGACAGCAATTCCCTAAGGGTGGTGGCTTCCCTTCCTGATGACGCCATCGAGGCGTGGCTCCCCCAGAGGCGCCTGCGCTTCCCCCTGGCGGCGGTCCGGCCGGTGGTGGATCTCCTGCAGGTGGATCCCTCCCTGGTGCCTGAAGAGATGCGCCCCCTGGACGAGGGGTTCACCTGGAAATTGGAAAAGGCCACCCAGCAGGGGGGAGAGGTCAGGGACGACAAGGCGGTGGACACCCCGGGAGGCATTTCGGTGGACGGCCGACGTGCCCTGCTGGGAGACATCGCCCGCCTCTCCGCCGCCGGTCAGTTCGCTGAGGCTGCCGCCATCTGCGAGAGGCTGGGAGACTTCGCCAAGGCTGCGCGTTTGTACGAAAAAGCGGCTGAGGACGAGGAAAAGCGCAAGGCCAAACGACGGGGGTGAGGGGGCCCCTTCCTTCCGCTACCGGGAAGGATCCAGCAGCACCTTGAGGACCCCGGCCTCCTCCGCCCTCTTCAACGCTCGGATTCCTTGGGACAGGGGGAACACCTCGTCCACCAGGGGCCTGGGGTCCACCAGCCCTTGCTCCATCCATCGCAGCGCCGCCTCAAACGGTCCGCAGCGGGAGCCCACCACCGTCACCTCCTGAATCACCCAAGGGGCCAGGGACACCGTGTGGGGGGAGGCCAGGGTGGTCTTCAGCACGATGGTTCCCCGGGGGCGCACCAGGCGGGTGGCCATTTCCAATCCCGACGCCGATCCGGTGCAATCCACCACCACATCGGCGAGAGGAAGCCCGCCGGCCTCCTCGGGACTGCACCGCGCCATGGACGGGGGAAGTCTCTCCAGCCGCCCCTTGCTCCGGGCCACCGCCGTCACCGAGGCTCCGGTCAGGGCCAGCACCCGGGCGCAGAGTTGGCCCAGCCTTCCCGCCCCCAGCACCACCACCCGATCCCGGGGGGAGACATGCACCTGTTCCAGGATGGCACAGGCTGCAGCCAGGGGTTCGGTAAACACCGCCTCCTCGTCGCTGACGGAAGGGGGGACCTCATGCAACTGTGCCAGGGGAAGGGAGAGCCATTCGGCAAAGGCCCCATCCCGGTCCAGGATGCCGGTGACGGTGCGGTGGGGGCAGTGGCCGGGGAGCCTTGAAAGGCAGGTGGGGCAGACGCCGCAGGAGACGTTGATCTCTCCCACCACCCGTTTTCCCAGCCAGGAAGGTTCGGGAGACTCTTCCACCACTCCCACCCACTCATGGCCAAGCACGCCACGGAAGTCCATGTAACCCTTCAGGATTTCCAGATCAGTGGCGCAAATACCTCCCCGACGAACGCGAATCTTCGCCTCTCCGGGCCGGCGGAGTGCGGGGTGGTCGGAAACCCACCGGGGTCCGTCTGGAGAGGCGAGAAGGGCCTGCACAGCTACCGGGGGGGCATCCGCAGGGCCCCATCGAGGCGTATGGTTTCGCCATTGAGGTAGCCGTTGCGGGCGATGTGCTCCACCAGGATGGCGTATTCGTGGGGGTTCCCCATACGCCGGGGATAGGGAACCGCTCCCCCGATGGCCTGCTTCATCTCCTCGGGCAGGGGCCCCAGGATGGGGGTGTCGAACACGCCGGGGGCGATGGTGACCACCCGAACTCCCACCGCCGACAGATCCCGGGCAGCGGGCAAGGTCAATCCCACCACTCCTCCCTTGGAGGCGGCATAGGCGATCTGGCCGATCTGCCCATCGAAGGCCGCGACCGAAGCGGTGTTCACCACCACCCCCCGATCTCCCGAGGCCTCCGGGGCGTTCCGGGCCATGGCCGCCGCCGCCAGCCGGAGCACGTTGAAGGTGCCCAGGAGATTGACTGTGAGGATCAAACGAAACATCTCCAGATCGTGGGGAATCCCCTGCTTGTCCACCACCCGGGAGGCCCATCCCACTCCGGCGCAGCTCACCGCCAGCCGCAGAGGGCCAGCTTCTGAAGCCGCCTCCACCGCTGCGGTCACTGCGGATTCGCTGGAGACATCGGTCTCCACGAACCGCGCTCCCCCTCCCAGTTCCCTCTCCAGGGTTCGCCCTCGGTCGGTGTTGCGGTCAGCGATGACCACCGCCATGCCCAGGGAGTGGAGGTGACGCACGGTGGCCTCCCCCAATCCCGAAGCGCCACCCGTCACCAGGGCAGATGCGTTCTTCAGTTCCATGTCCCGCCAACCTCACGAGTGAGGGGGCAGGGTACTACAGATCCCCGGGAGCCGGGTACCGTTCAGGCTGGATGAGACAGGACGGGATTGCTTCTGTTGGAGCGCCGGGGACGTCCGTGTTCACGGCTGACACATTTATCTTCACGACTTCATGCGGGAAAATTCATTCCCCTTCCTCCAGAATCGACACCACAAAGTCCTCGTCCCAGGGCCACAGGTCGGCGCTGCGGATGTTCATCTGTTGATCGAGGATGACGAAGGTGGGGTAGCCGGTGACCACGTAATCTATTTGTGTCATGTCGTTGTCGGCGAGGTGGGGGTGGGTCAAACCGTACTCCTCGGCGTAGTCCTGAAGCTCCCCCACGTTGGCGGGGCCGCTGTATCCTTCTTCCATGACCTTGATGAACTGGATGCCGTTTTCACCGTACCTGAGCCAGAAATCCTGCCCCTCCGGGGCCATTGCAGCGCAAACGCTTCACCAGCCGGTGAACAGATCCAGAACCACCACCTGACCGTAGAATTGATACAGCTCCACCGGTTCACCGAACTGGTCGTTGAACTCAAAATTCTCGGCAATATCTCCTTCATGACGTCCCGACCCTTCCAGGTCGTCAGGAACGTCCTCCTCCATGGCGTGCCACCAGGAGTTGTCCGGGCCATAGGGCTCGGGAGCAGGAGTGGTGTCGTCATCGCTCAGATCGTTGTCATCGTCGTCATCCCCACTGGGATCGGCGTCGACCACGCATCCGGTCAAGGCCAGGGGGACCATCAGGGCTCCTCCCCACAGTTGCCATGGTTTCATCGTTGTTCTCCGCCGGATCTTCGTTCCGCCACCACGGCGTGAACAGGACCCGGGACCCGCGTGCAAACTATCATCCCTACCTCTCTGGCAACAAGTCGTTTCAGCGCCTCCATCCATGGGTTGCGCCCCGGGCCACCCCGTGTCACCGTGAGCCATGCGACACCTTCTTGTAGTGCTGGGAGCCTCTTTCCTGGCTGGATTCTTTCCCTCCTCCCTGGCCCGCGCCGACACCCTGATCTATGGGGACTCCCTCTCCCCTGGTTGGGACTCCTGGTCCTGGAGCGGGGTCTACGACTTTGCCGACCCCAGCATGACCTACACCGGAGCCCATTCCATCTTCGCCGAGGCCGAGGGGTTTGGGGCGGTTTCCCTGCATTCGGACACCCCCTTCGCTGCCTCAGGCGCCCTGCGCTTCTATCTGGAGGGGGACGATCCACCCCTGGCCCTGATGCTGGAGGCGGATGGGGAGGGATACGCTTCTCCACCCGTGGAAATCCTGGATTGGGTGGAGGTGGAGGGGGGTGTGTTCACCGAGGTCGTCATTCCTCTTGAAGATTTTGAGTCACATGAATACACGCGAATTGATTTCATGAATAATTCATTTGATCCGGTGACGTTTCATCTGGATCAAATTGAATTCTTGGATGAGATCCCTACAGAAGATGGGTTTACCGCCGCCGAACCCATCGGAATGCGACGAATCCTTCTGTTGGGAACGGGAGATGTGGAAGAGGTCACCGTCTCCCTGAACGGGGTGGAGCTTCCGGTGGTCGGTTCTACTTCCGTCGCCAATCCATCGCGAACCTACCTTGAGCTGGGGGCGGATCTGGATTCGGGGGAGGTGGTGATCGCTGCACCGGGAGGGACCTTCACCCGCTCCCTGAGAGGGGTTGAGGCGAGCCTGGGAGACGCCCCCACCCACTCCATCTCCCCGCTGATCTACGGCATGTCCTTCCCGAGCGACGAAGAGGTGCTGGGGGAACAGGGGGTTCCTCTGGCGAGATGGGGAGGAAACTCCACCAGCCAGTACAATCCGTTCCTGGGAGCCACCAACCTCGCCTTCGACTGGTTCTTCGAGAACTCTCCCTCCGATGACGCCGACGCCTGGATGGGGGCCATGGCGACCCGGGGGGCCATCCCCTTCCTATCGGTGCCCGCCCTCCCTTATGTGGCCAAGGATTCCACCTCCTACGGGTATTCGGTGTCCCTCTATGGAGCCCAGCAGGAGACCGATCCCTGGAAGCCTGACGCTGGCAACGGCCGGACCCCTGGGGGAGTCGCCATCACCTGGAACGATCCCCAGGACGCCGGGACCCCTTGGGGAGTGGAGGACGCTCGGGAGTGGCTGGCCGGACTGGAGAATCTCCCCGGATATGTGGCCATCGACAACGAAATGGATATCTGGAGCGGCACCCACACGTCCGTCCATCCCCAGCCCCAGACCTATGAGGGGATTCTCAGCAGTATTCTCGCCTACGGGGCGATGGTGAAGGAGGAACTGCCGGGAGCGGTTCTGGCGGCTCCATCGAGTTGCTGCTGGTGGTTCTACTGGAACTCGGCGGCGGGGGAGGAAGACAAGACAGACCATGGCGGAGAGGACTTCTTTCCCTGGTTCCTGGAGCGAATGGCCGAGGAAGAAATGGAGACCGGACAGCGCATCCTGGATGTCTTCGATATTCACTACTATCCCGACGGGGGCTACGGGTACGGGGATTCTTCTCTGGAGAGGGCCAGACGGCTGCGCGCCACCCGCTCCCTGTGGGACCCCACCTACACCGATGAGGGGTGGATTGGAGTGGACGAATGGGCCACCGAAACCCAGCCGGATCGAAATCAGGTGCAGCTCATTCCTCGGATGAAGGCCCTTCTTGCCGAGCACTATCCGGGGACGGGATTTGGCATCGGGGAGTGGAGCCTGGGTGCAGACCGGGACATCTCCGGGGGGCTGGCCACTGCGGATGCCCTGGGGATCCTGGGAAGGGAAGGGGTTGATTTTGCTGCCTATTGGGCGGGGCCCCAAGCGGGAAGCCACACTGCCGCCGCCTTCTCCCTGATGCGGGGAGGCACCACTCCTTTTGGCAGCGAATCCCTCCCGGTGACCGCCCCTGAACCCGACCTCCTGGGGGTGTATGCGGCCCGAGGGGAAAAGGGGGTCGTCACCCTCCTGGTCGTGAACAAGGATCCTGATCGCGACCTGGTGCTTCACCTCTCCGGGCTGCCGGCAGGGGCGCGGATCGCCCGTCGCTTCGGGGGAGGCCTGGAGGCCCAGGTGGTGGAGGATCCGGAAGAGGAGGGAGTGGAGACTCTGGTGATCCCCGCCTACGGTGCGGTGTTGATGGCGACAGGTGGAGAGGAGCCGGGGGATGATGATACACCGGAGGATGATGATACACCAGGAGATAATGATACACCGGGGGATGATGATACAGGCTCCGATGATGACACCGCAGGGGGTGACGACGATCAGGCGGAGGACGACGAGGGGGAACCCGGTGGATGCGGTTGCCAGAGCGGGGGAGGTGAGAAGGCGCCAGGGTTGGGGGTGGTGATGGGGATGGGCCTGATGTTGGGGCGAAAACGACGGGGGCGGGCTCACCATTCGGCTGCCTGCGTTTGAAACGGAGGAGCGGAGAAACGGCGATTCGGTTCCCTGGCGCCTTGGCGTCTCTGAGCCTTGGCGGTGTTCATGAAAAAGTGGGATTCATCTTCAGACCCCAGGATGTGACCGTCCAGACGCTTTCAGGACTACAGCACGTTGGCGATCCCCTGAGGGTCCCTTTCACCCCACCACGATCAACTGCGTGGTCACCAACCCCTCCTCTCCCCAACTCGCCTTGTAGGGCATGTCCGATCCCAGGTCGTACTCCCGGACCCCCTCCTCACACAGGTGCTGAATCATCCTGGCCTGGGCCACGTTTCCCAGGGCCAGGGGGCGGAAGCGCTCATCGAAGCTCACCTGGAGGCCTCGATATCGCCCCTGGTGGACTCCCCCGAAGATGAAGGCCACATCCTCTCCGTCCCGTTGCAGCATGAGGGCTCGCAGTTTTCCAGTGCTCTTCAATCGGGGGAGCATCAGGCGGTAGAATCTCTCCATCGCGCCTGCGGAAAACCCGATCTGCTGTGCCCCTTTCCAGCTTCGAGCCTCTACGTGCAGGATGCGTGAATACAATAAATCAGCATCGATTTCATGGACCGGAATGACGGTGACTCCTGTCCTCTCCTGATTTCGCAGAGCCCGTCTCAAGGACGCTCGAAAAGCAGGGGAGCGGCGACCCAAAAACCCCTCCCACCCTCCTTCCAGGGAGGCCACCCACCTCTGCTGGGTCTCTCCTCGAAACAATCGGTATCCCAGGGAAGAGCATCTCGCCAGGGCCTGTTTCCAGGTTTCCCCCCCTTCCATCACTCCAGTCAGGATGACTTTCCGCCACTGTCCCTGCCGCGAATGGAGGAGGTCGGTCAGGAGGGCAGCCTGCCGGGAGGAGCGTGGGCCCAGGAGAGGAGAAGCCAGTCCCCAGGCTGCCTCCAGCGGGAACAGGATGGGGGGCTGGGTACCGCCGTGCAATCCCATCAGGGCTACAAAATGCCCCTCCCTTTCGGCGATCCAAGGAGAGGCTTCCTCCACAAAAGAGGCCTGAAAAGGAAGGACCCAGTGGGAAAGGGAGCAGAACACATCAATATCGCGGGTCTCATTCACCGCTTGATCAAACCGGTCACGGATGCTGTCCAGGGATCGAAAATCATGCAGCAGAAAATCAGGAGTGTTCATGAATCATCCCCGATGAAGGGGTAGGGCTACTGCCGAGGGCCTGCCGCCGGCCGATCATCGGCGGGAATGGCCCCTTGCGGAGTGCTGGAGTTTCCTCCTCCTTCCACGATCCCCCAGTACCCCCTCTCCTGAAGGAACTGCCTCATCCTGTCGGTCACCCCCTGTCGCATCATGCCCCCTGCCTCGGCCTTCCTCTCCTCCAGCCAATGGGTCAGCCGAGTGTCCAGGGCGGTGGCGATGCTGCGCTGGGCCACCACGATGTTCTGGGTTTCTTGAGGATCCTGAATCAGATCATACAGTTCGGTCAGCAGCATCTTGCCCTCCGAGTAGGGGCGGGACCAGACCAGAGCACCCCCCAGGTCCCGCAGATCCTCGGTGTAACGAATCAGCTTGTAGCGGTCGGTTCGCAACGAACTGGAAGAAACGCTGGTCAGGGAGTAGGCCTCCCGGTCGGTGTAGACACCTTCTCCCTGTCCCAGCAAGGGAAGGAAGGAAACGCCGGCCATCCCCTGATCCTTGGGAATCCCGGCCCGGGCCAGGAGGGTGGGGGCGATGTCGATGGTCTGGACGGCGTTGCTGGTGAGCATTCCCGTCTGCTTCAACCGGGGGTCTATCACCAGAAGAGGGATCCGCAGCACCGATTCGTAGTGCTGGCGGCCGTGCCCCAGGAATCCGTGGTCAAAGAGATCCTCTCCATGGTTGGAGGTGAACAAGAACACCGTCCTGCCCAGGACTCCCCGCTGCTCCAAGGCAAGGGCCAGGTCTCCCACCACCGAGTCGTAATATTTCAACATCCCCGCATAGTGAGACAGGACATGGGATCGGGCCAGCATGGGACCATATCCCTGCATCAGACCGTGGTACAGGTAATCCAAAGAACCCACTCCAGGGCAGTCGGTGGGAGTGGGATCAAAGGTGTGGATGACCTCCGGTGAGGGGATGCTTCCGGGGGTGTGGAGGTCCAGGTTGTGGACCATCAGGAAGAAGGGTTCCTTGGCGCTTCCGCCGATCCACTCGGTCACCGGATCCCGATAGGGATCGGAGTGCCTCGCCTCCGCCTGGCCCACCATTCCGAAGCCTCGGCTGAAATCGGGAAACACCCCCGGCAGGGTCTGCCCCCAGAACACTGCGGTCTGGTAGCCGTAGTACCCCAGGATTTCGGGAAGGAGGCGCTGCTCCTTGGGAAGGGCGGGCATCTCCCCCACGGTGATTTCCACCGGTGGAGGATGCCGACCGCTCAACAGCGAGTATACGGCGGGCAGGGTCCACCCTGACTGGGTGACCACGTTGGGAAAGAGGGTGCCCCGCCGCGCCAGATCCCCCAGACGGGGGGTCAGCCACGCCCCTCCCTGGGACCCCAACACGTAATCGGAGCGCAACGAGTCCACCACGATGAGGACGATGTTGGGGCGGTCTTCGTCCCCATGAGGGATCTTGGGTCCCGGCTTCTCCCCGCCGCAACCCATCCCCAGCGTCACCAGGAGGGCCATGCTGCAACGCAACAAAACGCCGAAACCGGTCATCGCTCCACCCTGGAACTGGAGGGTCGGGAAAGGGCGGGAACCTCGGCAGTGGGGGGGCCCAATTCTCGGGTCATGACCTTCTGGAAGTGGAGGAACAGGGTTTGCACCACCGACACCACCGGCACCGCCAGAAGGGCTCCCAGCAGCCCGAAGGCGTGTTCCCCCGCCAGCAGGGAAAACACCACGACAACGGGGTGGATGTGGGCCTGACTTCCCAGAATCTTGGGGTTGAGAAGGTTGGCCTCCAGGGCGTGAATGAGCAGGATCCACACCAGGATCAGCAGGCCGGTGAGGGGGGAGACCGTCAGTCCCATCAGCACTACCGGCACCGAAGAGACAATGGTGCCGAAGATGGGAATGAGGCTGCACACTCCGGCGAGGAGGGCCAGCACCAACGAGAACGGCACCGAGAAGATCATCAGGCCGATCCAGGTGAGGAGACCGTTGATGACACAAATAATCAATTGCCCCCGAATCACCCCGGCCAGCCCCTTGTCGATGGCCCCCACCAGCTCATCCCATCCCGGCTGACTCTCCGCAGACACCAGGGAGCGCACGTACCCCAGCAGGAGGGGGGCGTCCACCAGGAGAAAGGCGGTGATCATCAGGGTAAGCACGGTGGCGGTGAGCCCGTGGAGGATCCCTTGAAGAAGGGTCCTTCCCCACAGGAGGGCATCGCCCGCATGGGCAGAAGCGCTTTCGATCCACACCGTCAGAGACTGGCGGACCTCTTCCTCCAGGTTGAAGGAGGGAGAGACGTTGGGGGAGCCGAAGGTCCGGGCCAGGAGTTGATCCAGGAAGTGGGAGGCCTCGGGCAGCCACCTTTCCTTGGCAGCCTGCACCAGGATGGGCAGGGTCTCCGCCAGTTTGGCTACCTCGGCAAACAAGGCGGGGACCACGGTGAAGGCCAGGAGAGACGCCACTCCCAGGAGGATGAGGTACAGGATGACCACCGCCCCCCATCGCGCTGGAGACCTCCCCCGGATGGAGACCCCTTGCAGGCGACCGATGAGGGGGGCCAGGAGGTAGCTGAGGAACAGGGCCAGGAGGAAGGGGAGGAGGACCGCTCGAAAGACCACCAACGAGGTCCCCACCAGGAGGACGAAAACCAGGAGGGTCCCGTGGCGCCGAAACGCCCGCCGAACGCGACGGCTACCCGTATCCAGAGGAATCATGGGGGGAGGATACCCGCAGCATGGGGTTCACGCCATCCTGCCCGATTCCCCTGAGGTGGGGATGCTCCCCTGCCGTCCGTCTGAACCTTGGCACCTTCTGGTGAGGACCAACCCCGGGTACACTGAAGGCCCAAAGAGCGGGAACTCCTCCCCGCCCTGGTCCCAAGGCCCCCCCCATGCCCCTGCCGCCTTCTATTCGAATTCTCGCTGTGACCTCCGGCCTCGCCCTCCTCGCCACCACTGCCCTGGCGGTTGTCCCTCGCTCCCACCGGGGCCCGGAACAGGTGTCTCAGGAGGCTCCCCAGCGCCTTCTGCGGCTTCACCCCGGCCTTCAGGGGCGCCTCGCTTCGGGGAACCGGGCCTGGCAGGAGTTTCGGGAGAGGCGAGGAGGGGGGTGGTTTCCCCGATTCGACGAGACCACCGGGTGGCCGGTCTCGGTTCGGGGGCCGGGAATTCCCCTCCCTTCTTTCAATCCTCTGGATCGAGAAGACCTGGAGAGGGTGATCCGGCCGGTGCTGGAGGAGGAGGAGGCCCTGTTGGGGGCCTCTGCCGATTCCCTGGAAATGGAAAAGGTATACAGCGACGGGGAGAGGATCCTGGTGGGATACCGCCAGTTTCATGACCGGGTTCCGGTGGAGTCGGCGGGAGTGGGGGTGTGGATCCACCTGGGAAGGGTGGTTTCCCTGTCCACCACAGCATGGAGGGGAGGGTGGCCCGGCGTTCCCGGGGGAGGCCTGACCGCTGAGGAAGCGGGTCAGGTGGCCGAGGACGCTTTTGCGGCTCGGGATGCCATTCTGGGGGAAGCGGTGACCCGGCTGTGGTTCGCCCTGCCGGTGGGCAATCGCCCGGTGATGCGACCCGCCTTTCGAGTCACCCTGGAGAGCGAGGTGGAGGATGAACGCACCATCAGCTACGTCGATGCCGAGACCGGGGCCCTCCTCTACCGCCACGATGGGCGGAGCTGGGAGGTGGAGGGGACCCTGACCGGGGAGTTCGAGGAGAGGACAGTGGGGGACCCCCTGGTGGTGGAGGCTGCCCGCTACATCACCGTGAGCACCAGCCCGGAGGAGGGCACCGTCTCGGATGTGGACGGGGGATATTTCCTGGAGGGAGGGGACGAGGACGAAACCGAGGTGACCGCCTCCCTCACCGGTCCATACGTGAGAATGAAGGTTCATCCCTATACCCTTCCCGAGGCGACCTTTGCGGTGGCGGCAGGGGACATGGGGGATTTCCACTGGACCGAGGGGGACACCACCCTGGCCAGTTTGGATGTGTTCTTCCACTTCAATCGAATTCGGGAATATGTGGAATACCTGGATCCCGAGTTGGATTGGCTTCAGGACGTGGTTCCCGCCACCACCGATATCACCAGCGGCTCCTGCAACGCCTATTACAGCGGCGGAACCATCAGCTTCTACGCCGAGGGAGAATCTTGTAGTAATTTCGGTAGGATCGCCGATGTGGTGTATCATGAATATGGCCATGGAGTGCATGACTATGAGATCGTGACCGGGAGTTTCAATTCGTCCCTGTCGGAGGGGTCGGCGGATTTTCTCTCTGCGACCTACCTGAACTCTCCCGTCCTGGCCCCTGGTGCATATGAGGGAGGCGGGTACATCCGCGAGTTGGACACCGACAAGCGATATCCCGAGGATTGGGAGGGGGAGGTCCATGCCAACGGCCTCATCTGGGGAAGCTGCATGTGGAACCTGAGGGGAGAGTTGATCGACCTGTATGGCTACGGCGAGGGGGTGTGGCATGTCAACCAGCTCTTCCTGGGGGCCTTGCGAGGAGGTCCGTCGATCCTCACCGCCTACGACTCCCTCATTCCCTGGGACGATGACAACGGCGACCTGGGGGATGGCACTCCCAACGGCTGTCTCATCACCGATCGGTTCAATGCCCACGGTATCGGGCCTGGTGAGCTGGGATATCTGGATTATCAGCACGACCCCCTCACCGAGGCCCCCGCCACCTGGGAGAGCTACCCCATCTCCGTGGAACTTTCGGTGGGAAGTCCGGAATGCAGCGGTTTTGATCCCGACACCGTGAAGGCGCAGTGGACCCTGGATCCGGAGGCGGGTCCTTGGGCACCGGTATCCCTCCTGGCGGTGGGCGGCAATGAGTATCAAGGGGACCTCCCCCGTCAGCCCGCCGGATCGCGAGTGTATTATTTCATCAGTGCTGGCACCGCCGATGAGCCTGATCTCTTCCGCTCCGACGATGGCAGTGCCGATCATGCCTACAGTTTCCTGGTGGGGGACTGGGAAGAGTTGGACTGCGAGGACCTGGACGGGGAGGTCAGCGGGTGGCTACATGGCTTGGGCATGAGCCCTCCCGCCGATGGAGAGGATCCTCCCACTGGAGATGAGTGGGAATTGGGCATGCCCATGGGGCTGGCCGATGATCCGGATGCGGCCTGGTCGGGCTCTCGCATCTGGGGCACCGACCTGACCGTCAACGGCGAATACGAGCCCAACACCACTCAGTTTCTGGCGGGACCCACCTGGAACGCTACTGCGGTTTGGCACCCCCGTTTCCATTACCGACGTTACGCTCAGTTTGAAGACGGTTTCTATGACGACGCTTATTTGCGAATCAATGGAATCGAGGTGTGGCGAAACGCCGGCACCGAAGAGGGGGATGTGGCCGACCTGGACAACCAGTGGGTGCTGGCGGATACCGCCTTGGATGAGATGCTGGACGCCGATGGCAATTTCAAGCCCTTGTGGCAACTCCGCACCGATCAAGGACTGGAATATGGGGGTTGGAACATCGACGAGCCCTGTCTGGTGACGATGGATGATCTGGACAGCCGCTACACCTCCGTGGAATTTGACGCGACCGACGGGGAGGACTCCCAGACCACCCTGCACTTCGTCGAGCCCTGGGTGATTCCTCTGGAGGGGGTGATGGTGGTGCGCTCCGAAGCGGGCTATCCCACTGCCATGGATGAAGGGGCGACGGTATGGACCGATCTGGAGCCCACACCCGGTACAGAAATCATCACCGTGGACGAGGGACTCACCAACGGAGTCACCTACTATTACACCCTGTTTGGCGCCGATGATTACGGAGAGTGGCACGGGACTCCCATGCCAGGGATTTCCGGTGACACCGCCACTCCTGGGGTGATTGTGGGGGATGATGACACGACCGCTTCAGACGATGACACCACCCTTTCAGACGATGACACGAC
>CAYRTW010000099.1:0-19154 GCA_964426935.1 uncultured Rickettsiales bacterium | reverse complement strand
GCTTCCCAGGTGCGGATCGGCCAGGCGGAGCGACTGGCCCGCTGGCTGTCCACCGGAGGGCAGGATTGGCCCTTTCTGGTAATAGACGAGCCGACCCTGGGGCAGGACGATGCCGCTTCCGCCCGGATGCTGGTGCGGTTTCTGCGAATGGCTCGCAGGGTGGAGTCCCAGCGGTGGGCACGGATGGGCGCTGGCGGGAGTGATGAGACATACACCCTTTCCCGGATTTCCATTCTCCTTTCCTCCTCTCCTCTCGGGGAAGGGCCCTCGCCAAAGACCCTCGTCCTCTCTCCGGCTCCCCATCCCTTCCCCTCCCCTCCCCAGGTGCTGGCTCTCTCCCACCGGGAGGGTGGACTGGCGGTGGTGTCGGACCTGGAGGGGACTGTGGTGGACACAGAATTGAGGGAGCCACCGAGCCCCCTTTGTTCGCCCCCTTTGGAGACGAGGGAGCCTGGCGAGGGGTCTACCAGGGCATGGTGGAGATCCGGAACCGGGTCCAGTCCCAGGCCCGGAAGAGAGTCCGGATCCACCCCCGCTGTGCTCCCGGAATGGCCATTTTGGCAGGCTCGGTGTTCCATCGGGCCTCGGGGGTGGAGGTGGAGGTGGATCAGAACGGAGTCCTGTGGGACCTGAACCAGGGGAGGTCCGCCGCGTTGCGGGGAGAAGGAAGAGACGGGATTCTGGCCGCGTGGGAGCAGGACTGGAAATTCGATGAGGGGGAAGGGCTCCAGGAGAGGCACCTGCTGATCTCGGTTGCAGCCAACGTGCTCCCTGGTTATCAGACATGGCGGTTGCGGAATTGGGATCGCCCCGATCTGGAGAAGGTGGCTGCTCGAATCGCCTTGTCGTTGGCTCCCCTCCCTGCTCAGGTCACCGGAGCCCGTGCCGCCTGCCGCCTGGCCCTGGAAGCGGACCGGTTGATCCGAGAACTACCCGAACCCCAGACCCCCCTTCGCATCTTCTTCGCCGGACCGGTGGGGCTGGCGGTGGCCCTGGGTCGGGAACTGAACACGGCAGGACAGGTCATCCTCATGGACTGGGACAAGGACTCCCAGCAATACCAGGAAAGCATTACCCTGACCGCATAAGCGAAGATAAGGGAGGGGGCCCGCCCCCCTTGACCCGCCCCTCCCTCCGGCCCCACCTTGGGGGCCCGGGGACTCTCCTGATGCCCGGCGAGGAGGCCCTGTCGTCCGTGGAACACCACCCCACCATCGAGCCGGCCATGCTCCTGGTCGGAGTGCTCATGGCGGTGGCCATCCTGGCGACCCGTCTGTCGGTGCGGATGGGGGTGCCGGCCCTGGTGCTGTTCCTGGGGTTGGGGATGCTGGCGGGGAGCGATGGTCCGGGGGGGATCTGGTTTGATGATCCGGTGCTCATGTGGTCCCTGGGGGTGGTGGCCCTGGCCCTTCTCCTGTTTGCCGGAGGATTGGAAACTCCTCTGCACCACATTCGCCCGGTCCTGGCCCCCGGTCTGGCCCTGGCCACGGTGGGAGTGGCCATCTCCACCGGCGCGACGGCCGCCTTCTACGCCCTCCTTTTTCATCGACCCTGGGGGGAAGGGATCCTCCTGGGAGCCATCGTCTCCTCCACCGACGCGGCGGCGGTGTTTGGAGTGTTGCGCTCCACGGGGATGAAGCTGAAGGGGGGAATCCAGCCCCTCCTGGAAATGGAATCGGGGAGCAACGACCCCATGGCCATCTTCCTGACCCTGGCCGCCACCCTGGCCCTCTCCGGCTCCCCTCCATCTGCCGGTGAGATCCTGGGAGGGTTGGGGTTGCAACTGGCCCTGGGTCTGGCCTTGGGAGTGGCGGGTGGAAAGCTCATGGTCCTGGCCACCCGTCGGCTGAGGGTAAGTCAGGCGGGACTCTACCCGGTCTTCGTCACCGCCCTGGCGGGGATCTTGTTTGGATTGACCTCCCTGGCCCACGGCAGCGGGTTTCTGGCGGTGTACGTGGCGGGGATCGTCCTGGGCAGCGCCCCCCTGGTTCATCGCACCTCCATCCTTCGCTTTCACGATGCCCTGGCCTGGCTGGCCCAGATCGCCATGTTCCTGCTCCTGGGGCTCCTGGTGTTTCCTTCCCACCTCCCCGAGGTGGCGGGGAGGGGACTGGCCATCGCCGGGTTTCTCCTGTTCATCGCTCGCCCCCTGGCGGTGGTGGTCAGCCTCACTCCCTTTCGGGTTCCCCTCCGAGAGCAGGCGATGGTGGCCTGGGTGGGGCTCCGGGGAGCGGTGCCCATCGTTTTGGCCACCTGGCCCCGGGTGATGGGGGTGCCCGGCGCGGACCTCGTCTTTGACGTGGTCTTCTTCGTGGTGGTGGTGTCGGTGTTGGTGCAGGGGGTGAGCCTTCCTCGGGTGGCCCGATGGCTGGGGGTGGCGGAGGAGGCCGGCCCCGAGGCGCAGGCCCTTCCCGTTCCTGGGGAAGGGCGGGGAGTGCGCCTCCTGGTATTGACCGCGGGAGAAGGGGTGGCGGGAAAGACCCTGGTGGATCTGGGCCTCCCCCCGGGGGTTCTGTTGGCCACCATCGAAAGGGAGGGAGAAATCCTGGTGCCCCAGGGAAGGAGCGTGGTTCAGGGGGGAGACCGCCTGACCCTGGTGATGACCGAGACCTTGGACGAGGAGGTGAAGAGGAGGGTGGACTCCAAGGATTCCTAAGAAATAATCGTCAGTTACACCACCCGGCGTTTTCCACCAGCCCGTTGTTCTTCTCATTACATTCGGTGACCACCCCCAGGCCCGAGCCCACGTCATCCACCACCACCAGCACGTTGGTCTGCCCCTCCAACTGGTCGATGGAGATCACCCAGCTCAGCCACTCCGACCCCATGGGGGTCAGATCGGTGACGGTCGCCTTCACGTCGAGGAGATGGCCGGGATCCACCGTGGAACCCCGATACAGGGCCACCGGGACCCCGGCAGGGACGGTGGACTCCCCCTGGTTGCCCACCTGAGCCTCCAGCAGGATCTCCTGGGGGCAATCCTGGCCGTTGCCATCGACGTCCATCACCACCAGATCGGGAAGGGGGGTGTAGGTGTCCTCCCCCATGCCCAGGCGGTTGAGGCGGTAGGTGTTGTGGACCTCCCAGGAGTTGTCCTCGTGAGCGGGGATGGTGCCGTCCTCTACGGTGTTGGTGATGTGATAGGTGTGCTGGTTCCACACCGAGCGGGTGGGCACCCAGGAGTTGTTGAGGTCGCCGATGACCCTCACCCCGGTGGCCCCCGCACCCACAAAGGTGGAGCCGACGATGACCACCTCGGCGTGACCGTCCCCGTCCACGTCGGCGATGGTGGGATTCTCCCAGGCTGTCCCATTGGGATTGGGGATTTCGAATTTGATGGAGCCGGTCGCCCCGTCGTAGATGCGGAGCCTCAGTTCATCGGCGTAGGCCAGTTCGGCGGCCCCGTCTCCCTCGAAGTCAAATACCGAGGATCCGGTGGCGGAGCTGGTGAGATCCTGGCGGGAGTCCCTCCACTTGAGGGTGCCGTCGGTTTCCAGGCACCAGAACCAGCTCATCCCGGCGACCCCGATCTCCGGCAACCCATCGGCGTCTACGTCGGCCACCGTGGGGGGTCCCCCATAGCCATCCACCGACATCGGTCCCCACACCTTGGCTCCGGTCATGCCGTTGACCAGATAGGCCCGGCCGTTGCTCACCAGAACCACGTCGGGGCCTCCGTCCAGATCGAAATCTCCGATGGCAGGGAATCCGTCGGGAACCCCTCCGGTCGCGTTCCAGAGGACCGACCCATCGGCGTTGTAGGCAGTGTTGCCCGCCACGATGTCCGGGCTGCCGTCCATGTTGAGATCGGCGACGGCGGAGATGGATACCCAGTAATTCAACCCCTCGGAACCATTGGGCTTCTGCCAACGAAGGGAGAGGTCGGCGTTGAGCACGTTTCGCCCGGCGATGACCTCGGGGGTGCCATCCCCGTCCAGGTCGGCCAGGGAGGGGACCGGACAGGTGGTCCCCGAGGTGGACAGGGTGGCCGAGGAGGTCACCTTGTTGCCCAGGTGGTCTAAGATGGCCAGGCGTTTGTTGATGAGGCCCACCACCAGCTCGATGTCCCCATCCCCATCCAGGTCGCCGGCGGCAGGAGGGGTGACGGCGTTGATCTCGTTGCCCACGTTGTAGGCCCACAGCTCCGACCCATCGTCTCCCCGCAGGGCCACCAGCACCCCACCGTAATCGGCGGCGATGCTGAGCTGCATGGCAGAAACAACGATGGTGGGCACGTCATCTTCGTCGAAGCTGCCGTCGCCGTTGTCGTCGGTGAGGTGGGTGACGATGGGAGTCACTGCCAATTGGGCGTAGTTGGGGTTGGTGGACAGGTGCTCCCAGTGCCACTCCACCACCGGGTCGAAGGTGCCGATGGTGGAGGTGGTGGTGTTGCACTCGCCAGGGATCAACTGCCCCACGTCGGAGTCGTCGTCACCGCCGGGGGAGGTGTCGTCGTCCCCGGGCCCCACCGCTGAATCGTCGTCCCCCTGGTTGCCGTCGGGAAGGTCGGTGGAGAGGTTGTAATCGCTGCATCCGGCCGCCAGGGCCAGGAGAATCCAGGGAAGAAGGGGGCGAGAGGGGGACATGGGGAACCCTTCCGTCGGGGTACAACACTGTAACGTGGTTGGGAGAGGGGGGCTACTGGATGACGCCGGAGAGTTGTTGGGGTCATGGGCCTGGGATGGGTCCTCCATGCTACATTGGGCTCCTTGCCACCCTCGGTGACTTCATGGATTCGAATGATCGTCTCTCCTCTTCCATCGCCATCCTGGGAGCCGGACCCATCGGGCTTGAGGCCGCTCTCTACGCCCGGGCCCTGGGGCTCGATGCCATCGTCTACGAGGCCGGGGAAGTGGGGGAGCACCTGCTCAGGTGGGGCCAGGTCCGGCTGTTCACCCCCTGGAAGCTCAACACCACCTCGCTGGGGCGCCAAGCTTTGAAGGACGAGGGTCTGGGGGACGAGGTCGTCTGCCCCACCGGCTCTCAGATGGTGGAGAGGTACCTTCTTCCCCTGGCCAGGTCCGAATGGCTTCGGGGAAGAGTGAATCTTGGAACAAAGATCCTTGGAATCACTCGGGAAACTTTGTTCAAGGGCCAGGAGATTGGCAAGAAGTCCCGCCGATCCTCCCCCTTCCGCCTCCTCCTTCAGAGAACGAATGGGAAGGAGGAGCTTGCCCATGCCCACTGGGTTCTGGACTGCACTGGGGTCCACGGGCAACCCGGGCCTGCGGGGGCAGGTGGGCTTCCGGCCCCGGGAGAGAGGGAGGCCGAAGCGATGGGCAGGGTCCGATACGGCCTCTCCGACCTGTTGGGGACCCATCGGGAGGAGGTGTCCGGCAAGAGGCTCCTGCTGGTGGGAGGGGGATTCTCGGCGGCGACCCTGGCCCGGGACCTGGCGGTCCTGCACGGAGAGAACCCGGACACCCTGACCCTCTGGCTGCTGCCAGAGAGGGCGGCGCTGGGGGTCCATTCCCCCGATGGGGATGTGCTGCCGGAACGGAGGGCCCTGGCCGGGTTCACCGAGAGGGCGCTGCGGGGAGAGGTGCCGGGAGTCCTCCCCCTCATGGGCGCCCGGATCCAAACGATCCAGATCGAAGGGGCGGGATTGAGGGTGGCCTTTTCCCAGGGAGAAGATTCGTTGGAAACGGCGCCCCTCCGGGAAGAAACCGTCGATCTGATGCAGGTGGCGACCGGATTTCGCCCGGACTCTTCCCTCCACCGCGAGCTTCAGGTCCACCAATGCTACGCCAGCGAAGGACCCATGAAGCTGGCTGCGGCCCTCCTGGCTGGGGACTCCACCGACTGCCTGACGATTCCCGAATCGGGGCCCCAAACCCTCACCTCTCCTGAACCGGGCTTTTTTCTCCTGGGCAACAAAAGCTACGGCCGGACTCCCACCTTTCTGCTTCGCACCGGCCACATCCAGGTGAGGGATGTGTTTCGCCTCCTCACTGAGGATCCTCTCCTCGATTTATATTCACACTGATTTCGGCCCGTTGAATATAAATCAACATCCCTCTCCGGCTCGAATCCCCGTCTCCTTCATGTCCTCCCCGTTGTAAGAGCGGACCTCCCTCTGCACCCAGCCAGACCCTCGGGACTGGAACACCACCTCCCCCCTTCCGTCCCCATTGAGATCGGTGATGCCCTTCAGGACGGCGGTGCCGGAAATGGCCTCTTCGCAGGTCTTCCCTTGCAGGGCTCCCCCCTCCCAGGCCCGGGGATCCAAGGCGCGGGGAGACGTCCCTCCGTCCAACCAGGCGGTGTCCAGACGATGGGGACGGCCCGACCGGCTCTGACACAGGGTCACCCACCACTCTTCTCCCTCGTCCCCGTCCAATTCCACCTTCTGCACTCGCCACAGGGAAACAAGGCCCGGCAATGGGGGAGGGATCCGGCGATTCCAGGCGGCGAGGAGGGGAGGAGACGGGGGAGAGGAGGAAGAAGGACCTCGTTGCCCCAGATCGGCCTTGGGAAAGGGACCCTCGGGAGGACCCAGGATCAACCCATCCTCGGCATGGAGATTCAGCCAGGCAGGATCCACTCCGTAGCGGGGAGCAAAGCAGGTCTGGCGACATCCGCAGGCGATGCGGGCCAGGCCCCGAAGCCCGACTCCTACCCGGGCTCCCCCCGAGGCATAGAGGGAACGATCCTTGGGGGGAAAGATGGAGCGCAGCCACTCCTCCACCTGCCTCTGCTCTTCGGCCGAGACCGGTTGGCCGGATCCGCCGGCAGGGACGGGGAGGGCTTCCGCCAGAGCCTGGGTGGCGGCTTCTCCCAGGGGGCGACCGGGAGGGAGGGGGGTTCCGCCGGGGAGATGGACCTGGGGGCCCCACACTTCGGCGACATCCAGGCGAACCTCCACCACGGGTTGATATCCGCCGTCGGAACAGCCATGGCCGGCCATCTGCATGGAATCACATAGGAAAGCAGGAGGCGGAGGAAGCTCTTTCGGTGATGTGGAGGGAGGAGGAGAGCTGCCAAGAGGAGGGGCTGGCGAGGGAGACGGAGGAGAGGAGGGGGCTCCCCCCGTCAGCGAATAATCCTGGAACAGGATGGACAGGCCGTTGTCGATGGGGGGTTGGCGGAAAAGAATCCCTCCCGCCAGGAGGGCCAGGGCGGCAGCGAGGATTCCAAAGATTTTGCGAATGGACTCGTCCTTCACGACCCCGCCCTTCGTTTCAGGAGGGATTCCAACATCAGTGAATCGCCCGATGCGACGGAGACGGAGACGGGGATGAGGATGCGGAAGAGGATCCCCCCGCTGCCTCGTCGATGAAGTCCTGCACCGCTGAATCAGGCAGCCCCAGCTTGACCATGATCACCAGAAGCACCTTCACCGCCTCAGGGGTGGGGCCTCCCCCCGACGAGGCCACTTCCCGGAGGGCCTGGAAGATGCGGTGCCTCTCGGAGGGTTCCGTCCACCTGACCAGGGTGGCCAGGGTACCGTCCACATCAACCCCTTGCCGCGCCTCGGCGATGGCTCGCCCCAGGATGGGCAGCCACTCTTCCTGGGTGGCGGGGCCGAGAAACAGATGCATCAAGGCGTCCACCCGGGTGGTGGAGAGGGGAGAACCTGCTGCGGCCACCACCGTTCCCAGGCGCAGGACGCACACCGCGATCCGCACCGGTCGGCTCTTCCTGCCCTCAGGATCCATTCGATCCAACTCCGCCAGAAGCTCCACCTGGGAAGGGTCTCGGGCTCGCCACACCCACACCCAGCCGGCGAGGAGCACCGTCAGGACCAGGCCAGCAAGGAGAAGGGTAGGGGTCGCCATGGGGCCCCAGCCTACCCCGTTGGCTGGAGGCGGAGCAAGGCGCCCTCCCTGGGATTGCCCCCGGAGGAGCGGGCGCTTATCCTCCCCCCATGCCGGGAGTCACCGCTGCCTTCTTCGATCTGGACCGCACCCTCATCCCCCACAACAGCGGGGCCTCCTGGGTACGAAGAGAGGTGCGCGCCGGTCGCCTCACCCGCCGTCAAGCGGCAGAAGCCGGGCTGTGGTTTGCCGCCTACCGCTTCGGCTTGCTGGATGTGGCACCGGCCTTTCGCAAGGCGGCCATGGCGATGCGGGGACAGGACGAGGAGGAGATGCGAGAGAGGACGAGGGTGTGGTGGGAGGAGGAGATCCGGGAAACCATGCTGACCGAAGGGATCGCCGCCGTGGAGGAACACCGCCGCCAGGGGCATCGCCTGATCCTGCTCACCTCGTCCTCCCCCTACGTCTCCCAGTTGGCATCGAACCAGTTGGCTCTCCACGCCTTCCTCTGCACCCGTTTTGGGGTGAAGGAGGGGAAGTTCACCGGAGAGGTGGAGATGCCGGTGTGTTACGGAGAAGGCAAGGTCACCTGGGCCCGAGCCTACGCCGAGGAGGAAGGGGTGGACCTCGCTTCGTCCTACTTCTACACCGATTCCTACACCGATCTCCCCATGCTCCTGGCGGTGGGGGAGCCCCGGGTGGTGAACCCCGACCCCAGGCTGAAGAGGGAGGCCCGCAAGAGGGGATGGGTGGTGGCGGATTGGGGGATGGGCGGAAAGGGAATGCCCGAGGCCAAGAAGGAGCCGGCGACGGGAGGTTGACCAGGAGACCCTAGCGGCTCCGCCTCCACAGGGCAGGGAGAGCCAGGGCCACCACGGCAGTAGAGGCGGCCAGCCAGGGAGTGTCGAAGACCAGATGGCGGACGGGGCGCTTCAGGGGGCACACCCGATCCCAGTGAAGCTCGTAGCGATCCTCAAATTCCCGGACATGAACGCCTTTTTTTCCCTCCAGGGAGAAGCGCCAGTCGGCGATCTGCCCGAAGTACAGGCCCCGGTGGCGGATGAACCCCGACACCTGGGGAAGGGGCATTCCCTCCCGGGGAACCCGAACGGGGGTGTGGGCGGTCTCCCCCAAGGCCAGCCACACATGGGGGTGCCAGGCGCCATGAAGACCGTCCAGGACGGGGTTTTCTGACGAGATTTCCTTCTCTGAACCGGGTTCGGAGGAAGGAGAATCTTCACCCGAAGAGGGATCAGAAGGGGAGGAAGGAAGAGCGTTGAGAGGGTCCATGGTCCCTTCCCGAGAAGCCCGGCAGGGCCTGTCTCTGCACATAGTGTGGCACCCAGGCGGGAAGGATGCCAACTTCGCCGATCCCATGGGGCCGGAGTAGGTGTCTCATGCTCATCGGACATCTCACCGGGACCGTCCTCCCCCACGACCCCATTGAGGCCCTGGCCCCCAACCTGTGGCGGGTGGAGGGGTCATGAATCGGTACAACAAGAAGGTGATGACCCTGGTTCGCCTCACCGATGGGCGCATCGTTCTTCGCCAGGCCATCGTCCTGGATGAAGGAGATCCGCAAAGTGCGCAGCGGGTGAACGGCTGCAGCGCCGAAGCACAGGAGAGACAAACAGCGGAGGGACCCAAAAATCGGAGCAACCGCCTTGGGTTGTGCGGGGTACCCATCTGGATCATGGGGTACCCTGAAGGGCCGAAGAGGCTCAATCAGTACCTGTGACGCCGCGATCCGGCTGTGCAGCAGCATTTCGTGTGATACTCAGAATTGGGAGAAAGCAGCGGCATCATTTTTGATTCAACCCCAACGAGCCAGAGCAAGCGCAAACAAGGGGGCGCTCACAAACACCCGGGGTACCGGCTGAGCCCTGATGCCTCCCCCTCACTCCGGGGAAATCACCTCATGCCCGATGGCTTCCGAGGCCACTCCGTGAGGATCCAGAGGCACATCCAGGGCCTCGTTGGCCAGCCATAGCGCCGCCTGATCAGCAAAGTAGGGGGAATCGGTGACCCCGCTCTGGCCCCCGGGGAGGATGTTCCTCAGGCGCACCCCGTCAGGATCCAGGGCCACCACCATTCGCATCACCGGGCCGGAGCCGTAATCAAAGGAGGTGGTGTCGGTGCCCGAGTTGCCGGCGTCGATACCCAGGTTGTCCCCCCTTCGGGGGAAGCCGGGCAGGTTGTGGCGGGGGTCGGAGGAGTCGATATCGTCGGCGATGGGCAGCACATCGGGGGTGATGGAGAAGGTCTCCAGGAGGGGGGCATAGAGGGGATCGTCCCCCAGGAAATCCCCCACAATGGAGTCGAAGTGAACCCAATGGCGCAGGCCCCACAACCACTGCTCCATGTCGTCGGTTTCAAACCCTCCCACTCCCGGATCCTCCTCCTCGCCGGTCAGGAAATCCAAGGCATCGACCAGGGTTCCCAGGGCTACCTCGGCGAGGGTTTCGATCTCCTCGGTCTGGAGCACGTCGATGAAGGCGCTCTGTTGGGTGGTGTCGTCAAAAGAAGCCAATCCCAGGGGGTTTCCCGCCACCGAACCCCTCACGATTCGGTCAAGAGCCCGCATCCTCCCGTCCAATCCCCACGGGCGCCACACGTCGGGAAGCCCCTCGTCGTCGAAGATGGCGTTGATGAACCGGGGGAACCAGGCATTGAAGATCATGGTGGCCACCGCATCGGTCTTCTCCTGTTCATCCACGGTGTTGTAGAAGGTCTCCACTCCGGATTGGGCCCGGTAGCCTGCCGTTCCCCAGGCATCGAAGCGCACCATGACCTCCTCCAGAAGGGCGGAATGCCCCTCGTAGAGGACGGCGAGGCGCCCTTCCACTCCTTCGGTTTCGGCATGGGTGGCGGCATCCCTTCCCTGGGCAATGGCGTCCAAGGCTACATCGGTGAAGGTGGAACCGAAGGCCGACTGATCGTCCCCCTGAATGGCAGACATCTCCTCCATGTCGATGGTTCCCGCCGCTTCCTGAAGGCGGGTTTCGATGCGCCAGGCCCGATGCCCTGCCGTCCATGGCCCGCCCATGTACCATCCATCGTTGAGCAGATCGTTGTCCAGGCTGGTTCCGTAGGGGTCGTTGTTGGCGGTGGCCACGTAGCCCCGGTCGGGGTTGATGGCGTGGGCCACCTCCTGATGGGGAACCATGCACAAGGAGGGATCCGACTGTCCCTCCATCACCTTGCCGTCTTCGCCGATGGGGACCTCAAAAGAGGGGTAGAGGGTGCCGTCCAGGAGATAGCGGGGATCCCCCCCGGGGGCGGAATAGAGGCCGGCGCCGTCCCGAGGCAGGTAGCCTCGGCAAGGAGTGGCCTGGTAACCGCTGTGGAGGATGTTTCCCGAGGTATCGGCGGCGATGACGTTCTGGCTGTACCCCACCAGACCGGCCATGGCGTCCCAGAATTCCAACACATCGTTTGACTCTCCAAAACGATGGACGGCTTCCAGGGTGTGACTGGCTTCAAATGCCGTGTAATCAAAGGAGATTCCTGTGATCACTCCGTCACTGTCCACGTCTCCGGGGATGAGCCAATCCCCATTGATGTTCACCACCATCTGCCCCTTTCCTACCTTGGCGTCGGGGCCTTCCACCGAGGTTCCCTCCAGGGTCACCAGGGGCCGGCCCTCTTCAGTCTGATAGCGGGTGATGACCTCGGTGCGCCCCTCCGAACCCAGGAGGGGGACATCGGCCACCTCATAGGTCTCGGTCACGGCGACGATGGGGTGGGAGCCTCCCTGAAAAACGGTGCCCTCGGGAGCGCCGGCAGAGGAGAGGGTGATTTCTTCCCGGTACCAGTCGGTCTGATCCCCAGAGAGCTGGGTCTGGCACCAGGCGACCTTGCCGTTGGTCCCCACCGCCAGGAGGGGAACCCCGGGGATGGCCAGGCCCGCCAGCGAGGTGGCGCCTCCCCCCAGAAGCTGGTCGTCCAGGTGAACCTGGTAGAAGAGGGGTGGAACCGAAAGGGGGAGGTGGCCATCCCCGGCGAGGTAGGCCAGGCCGTCCGAAGACAGGGAAGCGTCCGACGCCCAGGTGTTGCTGCCAAAGCCCTCATCCCGGGAGTGCCCCAGGCGCTCGGTGAAGGCGGCGAAGCGGGTGCGGGCCCGCTCCAAGGCCCCCGCCTCCACCGGATTGCGCCAGGGCCGGGGTGGGAGGGCTGTCGGTCTCCGGGAGCGTGCTTCCGATTCCGGCAGGGTCCCTTCCAGGCCAGGACCATACGAAGAGGCCAGGGCCCAGATGGGCTGAACCCGGTCAAAGAGGTCGGCCCAGGCTCCCGCCTCCCGCAATTCCCCCAAGGGAGCCCCGTCATAGAGATGCACCAGGGCATCGGCGCTGCGTTGATCGTCAATGTCGTCGGTGGCGAAGGACAACTCGTAGATCACGGTCGCCCCCATGCCGGCCACATCAGACAGGGTCCAGTCCACCAGAAGATCGGCCACAGAGTCGGCCCCCAGAAGGCTGGCCAGGACCTCCATCTCCGAAGGCGCCGGCAGGAGTCCCTGACGCACCTGATCCAGATAGGCGTTCACTCCGTCGGCGTAGCGGATGAAGCGCTCCCGTCCGTCCTCGTCCAGGCCGGCCTCCACCTGCTCCGCCACCCGCAGGGACCCGTTGGTGCGAGACTCGATGTCGGTTTCCAGGGCCGAATCTCCCAAGAGCTCGGTGAGCTTGCCCTCGGCGAGGCGACGCCCCAGCTCCATCTCAAAGAACCGATCCCGAGCGGTAACAAACCCCTTGGCAAAGTACAGATCCGAGGGGTTGCTGGCGTAGATATGGGGAATATTTCCAGCCGTTCTCAGGACATGGACCTCCCCCTGGAGGCCGGGAAAAGAATAATTCTCCGACACCGGGACCGACAGGATGGGGGGAGCGGAGTCGTCATCGCCGGGGGAGGTGTCATCGTCGGGAGCCGGAGTGGTGTCGTCATCGGTCTCCCCGGGCTCGGTGCAGGCGAAGAGGAACAGAGGCAGGGAGGTCAGGAGGCCAAGGCGGAAGGTGTTCATGCCGGCATTGTGACGGAAAGAGGGATGCACGGGGTCAGGAACCTACACATTTACATTTAGTCATACGGGGTCAGGAACCTACACATTTACATTTAGCCATACGGGGTCAGGAACCTGCACATTTACACCGAGGACTCGCCTCTCCAAGGGGTTGAACCCCCAGTCAGAAACCGGGTATCCTCCGGACGGTCACCCCCGATTCCCCTGCGGCAAGAGGGGAGTCGCCCTGGAGACCTTGGAGCCACCTTGACCAACCTCAAACCCTTCCAGACCTTCGCCGACTTCTGGCCCTTCTATCTCCAGGAGCACGCTCACCCCCGCAACCGGAACCTCCATTACCTGGGCACCACCCTGGTGCTGATCAACCTGCTGACCTTTGCAGTGACCCTCTCTCTGCCCTGGCTGCTTCTCGCTCCCCTTCCCGGCTACGGATTTGCGTGGATAGGGCATTTCCTGGTGCAGCACAACCGGCCCGCCACCTTTCGTCACCCCCTGTGGTCGTTGAGGGGAGACTTCACCATGTATTTCCTGTTCGTCACCGGTCGATTGGCCCCCGAGCTGAGGGCGGCGGGGGTCACTTCCTGAGCAGAAGAGGGGGTGCGTCAAAAAATGACGCAACGCAACATTCTCCCCTTGACATGTTGTGCAAATGAACATAGGTTGGCTTCACCGATGGCGCGACGCAACAAATCGCCCTCTGGAGACCTCCCATGACCTCGCCCCTGACCTCTTGGAACCTGGATCCTCAACACCTGGCCACTGCCCTTCGGGAAGGGGTGACGGCCTCCTTGGAGGGGATGCTGGCCCTGCAGAACGAAGCCCGCAAAATGACAGGGAAAGCCCTCGCCGAGGCTCGCAAGGAAGGTGCTGACGCCTCTTCCTTGTGGAACCAGCGGGTGGATGACCTGACCGCCACCGCCTTTGACCTCCAGGCCCGCTCCCTGACCTGGATGCGGGACGAGGTGAGTCGCCTCGGCAAGGTCAAGGATGCCTGAGGAATGAACCGGCCCCGCGTTCCCCGAGAGTTCCCATGATCCACGGAGACTGGCTCTCCCATTCCCGCCGCCTGGTCCCTCACAAGGAAGCCCTGGTTCCCCTCCAGGGAGGCCCGGCTCTGACCTACCTGGCCCTGTCCCAACGGGTGGAGAAGGCGGCGGGAATGCTGCAAAAGCACATGGCCGTTGCCCCGGGAGATCGGGTGGCCGCCGTGGGAGCCAATCGGGTGGAGCAGGTGGAGCTGATGCTGGCCTGCGGGAAGCTGGGGGCGGTGTTTCTCCCCCTCAACTGGCGCCTGACTCCTCCGGAGGTGGCCTGGCTCCTCGCCGATGCCCAGCCCAAGGTGTTGTTTTTCTCCAAGGATTCCGAACACCTGGCCGTCAGCGTCGAGGGGAGTTCCGCCTGCTCTTGCCAGAGGGTGAGCCTGGAAGACCAACCGGGGGGATATCCGGAGCTCCGGGATGGCGCCCCGCCTGAGCCTCTCTCCCCTCCCCATCTGACCGATGCCTCCCCCTGGCTCCTCCTCTACACCTCGGGCACCACAGGCCACCCCAAGGGAGCGGTGCTGACCCACGGTTCCCTCACCTGGAACGCCCTCAACACCCTCCTGGGCTGGGATCTCCACCGGGACGACGTGACCCTCACCCACACCCCTCTCTTCCACACCGGAGGGTGGAACGTTCTCACCCTGCCCCTGCTCTATCTGGGGGGCACCGTGGTCCTCGCCGACCGTTTCGACCCCCGGGCTGTCCTGGACGCGGTTTCCAGCCACCGCATCACCTGGCTGTTCGCCGTCCCCACCATGTGGCAGATGATTTTGGACGCGGCTCCGGGAGGTCTCGGGGCCCTCTCCCCCCTCCGCCGGGCCATTTCCGGGGGTGCACCGTGTCCTGCCCCGCTGATCCAGTCCTTTCGCCACCAAGGAATTCCCTTCGTGGAGGGCTACGGGCTGACCGAGGTGGGACCCAACTGCTTCACCTTTCCCGAAGACGCCATTGACCGCAAGCCGGGGTCGGTGGGAGTGCCCATGCCCTTCCTGGAAACCTGCCTGGTGGATGAAGGAGGAAACCCGGTTCCGGTGGGGGAGGTGGGGGAGCTGTGGCTGCGGGGACCCACCGTGTGCGGAGGATATCTGGGCAATCCCGCCGCCACCGAGGCCACCTTCCGCCCTCAGGGGTGGTTCGCCACCGGAGACCTTTTCTCAAAGGATTCCGATGGGTTTCACACCGTGGTGGGTCGCCGGAAGGACATGTTCATCTCCGGGGGAGAAAACGTGTACCCCGCCGAGGTGGAACGGGTTCTCCTCGCCCTTCCCGGGATCGTGGAGGCGGCGGTGGTCGGGGTTCCCGATCCCCGTTGGGGAGAGGTGGGGCACGCATTCCTGGGAGGGCCGGGAGCGGAAGCCCTCACCGAAGCTCGGGTGCTGGAGGGGTGTCGGGCTTCCCTGGCCCGCTACAAGATCCCCAAAGGAGCAACCCTGCTGCCCTCCCTTCCCAAAAACTCCACTGGAAAAATCGACAAGAAAAACCTCGCCCTCAAGGCACGGGGAATCACACCATGACCGAAGACTCGGACCCCACCTCCCGATGGATGCGCCTCCTTCAAGGCGGGTGGAAGGGGTATGCCCAGGGGATGGAGACCGCTACCGCCGCCCTGACTGGAGCTTTCACCTCAGCCACCTCCTCTGCAGAGGGGGCGAAGAAGGCGCAAGAAGCGGTCACCTCCCTGATCTCTTCGGTCCAGGACGCCGTCCTCTCCACCTGGCCCCAGGATTTCCTGAAGCGCCTCGACGAGCTGACCTTCTCCCAGGGAAAAAAGCCCGCCGCCTCAGCCCCCTCCAGCGTCTTCCCCGATTTTTCCGATTCCAAAAACGGTTCCGCCGATCCTTCCCGGATGGAATCCCTGCTTCAGGGCATGTTCGAAGAGTACCGGCGGGATCTGGCCTCTCTCCCCGACACCGCCTTCCTGGTGGATTTTCGCCCTCTGGCCGAGGCGTTCTCCGCCGTCCTCCAGGGAAAAGAGGACACCAGGGCCGGCAAGATGGTCCACCGCTTCACCCGGGCCCTGGCGGTGAAAGCCCGCTTCGGCGCCGAGCACTACGCCGATCCCGACGCGGTGGCGGTGCGCCCCTCTCCCCGCCGCGAGGTTCATCGGGTGGGGGACATCACCCTGCATCGCTACGATCCCTCTCCCACAGCTCCCCCTCACTGCGGCCCTCCCCTCCTCATCGTGTATTCGGTGATCAACCGCTCCTACATCCTCGATCTCTCCCCCGCCTGCTCCCTGGTGAGCCATTTCCTCGCTCAGGGCCTGGACGTGTACATGATGGAGTGGGGGGAGACCCGCCCCGGGGATCGGGAGACCACCTTGGACGACTACATCGAGCCGGGGATCTCCTCCTGCGTGGACCACATCCTCGCCACCACCGGGGCGTCCCAGGTTTCCATTTTTGGACACTGCATCGGGGGAACCCTGGCGACCCTGTACACCTCCCTCCATCCCCACAAGGTGGACCGCCTCCTCCTCCTCACCACCCCCTTTGCCCGGGCGGAAGGGGGAGTGGTGGCCGCCCTCACCGATCCCCTGACCCTTCCCATCGACTCCCTGATCGGCCAGTTGGGTCACATGCCCAAGAAGCTCATCCGCCACACCTTCATCGGCCTCAAGCCTTATTACGAGGTGATGAAATGGAAGATGTTCCTGGAAAACCTCCACAACGACGCGGTGATGGATCACTTTGAGGTGGTGGATCGCTGGGCCAATGACAACGTGGACATCCCCGGGGAGGTGTTCCGCAAGTTCGTCCACGAAGTGTTCCATTCCCGAAACCTCATGGAAGGGCGCACCGAGATCCATGGACAGAGGGCGGACCTGTCTCGCATCACCTGCCCGGTGTGGAACCTCGCCGGCAAGGAGGATTGGATCGCTCCCCCCGGCGGGGTGAAGGCCCTTCATGACACCCTCACCGGGGAAAACGCCCGCTTCGAGCTTCTGGATGGAGGACATCTGAGCGTGATCCTCGACCCCCGGATGCGGGAGCGTTGGAGCCAGATGAGCGGGTTCTTGACCGAACCTGCGGTGACTTCCCAGCCCCTCTCTGGTTCCCCAGCTCCCACCGAACCTCCTCCCCGGAAAAAACGGGCCTCCCCCAGGAAGCCTGGCCCTCCCCGGAGATCTCGTTCCAATAAACCTCCTCCAGCTGAGGGGTCATGAGCCCCTTTCCATTTCATCTAATCCGCTGTCCCCTGGCTTCCTCGGCTGCCCTGGTCCTCCTGGCCGCCTGCCAGGGGGAAATGGAAAGTGGCGACGATGACGACTCCGCCTGGGGTCAGGTTCCCCTGGCTCAGGCCTCCTGCGCCCCCGACGGCGATGGAGAGTTCACCTCCGCCGAGGTGGCGGTCGATCCCTTGGCAGAGGTGATGGCGGTGTACCTGGCCAACGCTCCGGGAACCACGGTGCAGCGCCCCGATCCCACCGGCGTGGCGGACGAAGGGGGAGCCGTCACCGTGGATCTGGCCTTTCCGCAGGTGGAGGGTGAAACTCCCCAGACCCTCACCGCCCTCCCCCTGGAGGGATCCTGGTATGGCGAAGAGTTCCCCGAGGGGGAGTTCTCCTCCGTCCTCGACGCATCCGAAGGGATCCTGGGAGTTTTTTCCCAGGAATTTGAAGGGGATGGCGGTGGCGCCTACCTCTTGGGCATCGCCTCCATGGAAGAGGGGGAGACCTGGCTCCGCTACGATCCCCCGGTTCCCCTGTTCCAACTTCCCCTGGCGGAGGGGGACGCCTGGGAGGTGGAGGCGGACGCGGTGGGAGTGGCCTCCGGGCAGACCTGGCCTCAGGACCTGGGGGAGGATGGGGTGGTCAGTCTGGTGCATCACTATGCCTTCACGGCGGCCTCGTGGGAACGGGTTCAACTGCCCATCGGCGAGCTCCCTGCCCTTCGCCTCCAACTGAAGCTGCGGACCCTGGCCTACAATTCCCTGGCGGGGCTGTTCGCTTCGGAAAGCCAGCGGGTGGACTTCTACGTGGCAGAATGCGCCGGTGTGGTGGCCAGGGTGCGCTCCCTGCCTGACGAAACCGACGGTGATTTCACCGAAGCCACCGAGATCCTGCGACTGGGATTTTTTGGAGAGGTCTGGCCATGAGAGAGTGTTTCCCGGAAGGTGGTTTCCCTGGGAGTGGGGTGGTTCTGCAGAAAAGGGCTTCCCAACCGAGCCCCGGCCTCTCCCCGAGGGACTCCAGAGAGATCCCTTTCCAAGGTGGCATTTTTGAAACGGAGGAACAGAGGAACGGAGGATATGTCGAACATTTTTCAAGATTTCCCCTTTTTCTCCTTCCTTGGATGCTCACTCTTGTGGTCCTGACCGGCTCCGGCTGTCTTCATTTCCAAAAATCTCCGTTGGACTATGCCACCTTGGGTCAGACGGCGGCCCACATTGATGGAACCGATCTCCGCTATGTGGTGAGCGGCCCGGAGGGAGCCCCCGCCGTCCTGCTGATTCATGGATTCGGCTCCTCCTTGGTGGTGTGGCAGACCCTGGTCCCCTCCCTCGCCAGGGATCATCGGGTGGTGGCGGTGGACCTGCCCGGCTTCGGCCTCTCCAGCAAATACCCCGGCGACTATCGCCCCGAGGCCCAGGCCCGGCGCATCCTGACCCTTCTCGACCAATTGGGAATCGAAAAAACCGCCGTGGTGGCCCATTCCATGGGCAGCCTCATCACCCTGGCCCTGGCCCTCACCGCCCCTGAGCGCGTCGGTCCCCTGGTGCTCGCCTCCCCGTGGGTCTATGAAGATCAGGTGCCCTGGGGGTTTCGGGCCGCCCGCAGCCCCGGCGCCGGAGAGATGATCTTCGGCCTGTGGTTTGAGGAACACCTGGATCAGCGCTTTGCCATTTCCTTTTACGAACCGGAGCGGTGGGTGACCCAGGACATGCTGGATCGGGCCCACCAAGCCCTGCGCCTCCCCGGGACCCGGGCGGCCTCCCTCCAGGTGATCCGCTCCCTTCAGATGGAAGAATGGGACGGACGCTACGGAGAGATCTCTGCCCCCCTTCTGGTGATTCAGGGGGAAGAGGACCGGATCTCCCTACCCGCCTCCTCCCGCCGTCTCCTCACCCAGGTCCCCCGTTCCACCTGGGAGGGCATCCCCGCCTGCGGCCATTTTCCCATGCTGGAGGCCCCGGATAGGTTTGCCTTCCTGGTGAGGGATTTCCTGGGGAGGTCGGCTCCATGAAGTCCCCTGACTTCAGTTTTGCCACTCCTTTGGCCTTTTTCCTTTCCCTGCTGGCTACCCTGCTGGCGGAACCCTCTCGGGCGGAAGATTCCCCAGGGAAGGGGGGGGGGGGGGGGGGGGGGGGGGGGGGGGGGGGGGGGGGGGGGGG
>CAYRTW010000098.1:0-19222 GCA_964426935.1 uncultured Rickettsiales bacterium | reverse complement strand
CGACACCACTCCCCCCGATGACGACACCACCCCCGGGGACGACGACGATGCCACTCCTCCCGACGAGATCGACAGCGACGGGGACACCATCCCCGATGTGGTGGAGGGACTCTCCGATCCCGATGGAGACGGTCAGTCCAACCTGAACGACACCGACTCCGATGGAGACGGCATCTCCGATGCGGTGGAGGCGGGGGATTCGGATCTGGACACCGATCCGGTGGACACCGATGCCGATGGAGATCCTGACTATCTGGATGAAGAGTCGGATGGGGACGATCTGGCCGACTCCATCGAAGGTCCCTCCGATCTGGACAGCGACGGCATCCCCAACTTCCGGGATCTGGACTCGGACGGAGACGGCATAGACGACGAGGTGGAGAGAGCGTTTGACACCGATGGAGATGGGTTCCCTGACTTCAAGGACACCGACTCCGATGGAGACACCGTCCCCGACCTGTACGAGGGAACCGGGGACCCGGACGAGGACGGCACCCCCAACTTCCGGGATCTGGACAGCGACGGGGACGGCTGGTCCGATGAGATCGAGGGGGCAGCAGACGGAGATGGGGACGAGACCCTGGACTTCCTGGATCTGGACTCGGACGACGACGGCCTGGGGGACGATGGAGATCCCGGCCGCACCACCCGAGACACCGACGCAGATGGGTTCACCGATCTCGCCGAAACCACCTGGGGCAGCGCTCCTGAAGATCCCACCTCGGGCATCGAAGGAGCCATGTATTTCGACCTGGACTCCACTGCCGAAGCGGTCATCGACCTGTCCTATACCCGATCCACCGGCATGCCCCTGGACGTTTCCCTCCTCCTGGACACCACCTGCTCCATGGGCACCCATCTCAACAGTTGGGGCACATTCATGGAAGGGTTCATGGACACCCTCCTGGCCGCCGATCCCACGGTGGCCTTTGCGGTAGCTTCCTTCCAGGACTATTTCTACAGCTCCATGGGCAGCCTGGGAGACCACCCCTTTGAGTTGGTTCAGCAGATGACCACCGACCTCGACGCAGTCGTGGCGGCGGTGGATGATCTGCCCCTGAAAAACGGAGCAGACTATGACGAGGCTTCCCTCCATGGGCTCTACGAGGCCCTCACCGGCTCCGGCTACGATCAGGACTGCGACGGGAGCTTTGAGGGCCAGACCGATCTCCTCCCCTTTGTCGCTTCCGACTCCGATCCCTTTGGGGGCGCGGCAGGAGACCTCTACGATGAGACCGTGGCGGGCAGCGGCATGGGAGGTGGCATGGGATTCCGAGAGGGACGCCAGCAGGTGGTGGTGTGGGTGAGCGACGCACCGCCGCGCGACCCCGATGAAGGCGACTCCGTTCCCGGCGGGTGTCCTGAGGAGCCCGGGACCAGCGCCGTCATGGAGGCCGCAGCGGGCAACTACGTCATCGCTGTGGACACGGCAGGATGGGATGGCAGCTTCTCCGACGCGGCCACCCCTGTCGTGGAAAGCACAGGGACCCTGGTGGACACCGACGGAGACGGGACGGTGGAACCCGCCGTCATCGACGCTACCGGGGCCGTGATGGTCAACGCCGTAGCGGACGCCATCCTTCAGTTGATGGATTCTTCAGCCACCATGGACCTCTACGGCGAGGTTCTGGGAGATGATCTGGACTCCCTGTCGGTGATCATTCCCGAGATGTACACCGACGTGGCCCCGGGGGAGACCGTGTCCATGCGCTTCATCTTCTCCGCCGATCTGGTGGATCCCATGAACGAGGACCGGGTGGACGTGGTCACCGTTCAACTGGTGGACGAAAACGGGATCGTGGTTCTCGAACAGGATGCAGTGCTGGTGTTCATGGGGGTGTGAAGAGGCTGGGGTCAGGAACCTACACATTTACATTTAGTGAAAGAGGCTGGGGTCAGGAACCTACACATTTACATTTATCAAAGAGGCTGGAGACTGGGGTCAGGAACCTACACATTTACATTTAGAGGCTGGGGTCAGGAACCTACACATTTACGTTGTGCACAGGTGGGGCTGGGCCAGAGGGACTGAGGTCAGGAACTTACACATTTGCATTTACGGCTGCGAACCCCATCTTCCCTCCATGCCTCGCCCCCCTCGTATCGACTTCCCCGGCGCCCGCCACCATGTGATGAACCGTGGTGCACGCCACGCACCCGTCTTCAGCGATGAGACCAGTTGCGCCATCTTCCTCGGCATCCTCTCGGACCTGCCGGAACGGTTCGGCCTCATCGTGCACGGGTACTCCCTGATGCCCAACCACTTCCATCTCCTGCTGGAGGTCCCTGGTGGGAACCTCAGCCGTGCCATTCAGTACCTCACGTCGAAGTACGTTCAAAAATGGAACCGCCCCCATGGCTGGGACGGCCCGATCTTCCGCGGTCGGTTCCGCAGCCGCCTGGTACTGGACGACGCCCACTGGATGCACCTGCTCGCATACATTCATCTCAACCCAGTGCGAGCGCACCTTGTCCCCTCGCCAGAGAAGGCGTTGTGGACCAGTCATCGCGCCTACACCGGGCATGATATGCAGCCGGAGTGGCTTACCTGCGCCCCATTGCTTCAGGCTTTTGGCTCAACCACAGCGTACGAGACTTACGTTCAAGGCTTGCATCTCGGTCGTCGCGACGCCCCGACCGACTTCGACGAGGAGTCGCTCTGGACCCAGGGCCCTGTCCCACGCCCGCCAGCCAATCCACAGGTGCCACGGGGCATCGTTCCACCGAGCGAGGCACTGGCTGAAGTAGGGGATGTGGTCGGAATGCCCGTCAGGGCGTTAGTCGAGTCCAGGATGGGTCGAGGCGGAAACCGACCTCGATCCCTGGCGGCATGGTGGCTCAGCCGCAGGAGCGGTCTGACCCTGGTCGAGGTGGGGCGGCTTCTAGACATGTCGGGGTCGACGACAAGCATCGCCATTCAGCGCCTCTTGAGTGCGCGCCAACGCGAAAGCCGGATCGACTCCTGGATGGACCGCCTCGACCTGCGTCAGCGGGGTGATTTCTTCCGTATCCCAGATTCGGCACCGGAGAAGAGAGGAACAGGCGTCCCAGAGGAGGAAGGGGAAATGTAAATGTGTAGGTTCCTGACCCCTTCTCCCTCCAGCAGGCGCGGTCCCAATGAGGATCCTGGGGTACACTGGTGCTGCCCATGCCCGCCGTCGCCACCCCTCTCCAAGTGCTCCTCCTCATCCCCCCTCACCGGGGCGCTCCTTCAGATTTCCCCTGTCTGGCAAGGGTTCTGGCGAAGAGCGACCAGGGGTGGACCTCTCAGGAACCACAGGTCCTGACCGGAGACTCCCTGTCCGGACCCCCGGCGCGAAGTTGGGCTGCCTCGGCCTTGAAGCTGTTCACCGGCCCCATCCTCTTGGACGCCTCCATCCCCCGGCTCCCTGCCGCCACCGACCTCGCCTTCTGGTTGCGAGCGCAGAGGGAAGATTCCGTCCTGGTCGCCGCCTGTCCCGGGGATCCCCCCACCGCCCTGGCTTCCCTGTGTTCCGCCATCGCCAGAGACCCCGGGGCCGCCTCCTTCGGCTCCATTCTGGAAGCGGGATGGCCTGCGGAGGAATTCCGCTCTCACTGGAAACCCTTCCTGGCCCCTCGCCAGGGGGGAGTCACCCTTTTCAAAGCCATGGTCGCGTCCCCTCCCCTTTTCACCCCCTCCTCGCCGCCGGTCTCCCCGCGTCCATCCGCGTCTCTCCACTCCCCTTCCCCTCTCTTTCGCCCTCCCGACCCCCTCTCCCAGCCCCTCACCATCTCCCTGGTTCAGGGTCCGAGGCCCGAAGGGATGGGCCCCTGCCCGGAAACCGGCACGGTGGCCTCTCTCCTGCAAGGGCTGGGAGCGACGGTCCGGGTGGTCGATCCAGAAGGAGGCATTCCCGGGCTCCCTTCTCTGCGCCCTGAGGCAGTGGCCAGTCGTCTTCGTTCTCAAGATTCCCCTGTGTTGATGCGGGTTTCTCGCTCCACTGCGTCGTTTTGCGCTGAGGTCCTCAGTGGGGCCAGACCCAAGGGAAGGGTGCTGTGCTTCGGCCCCGGGATTGCCCACTTTGAGATCCGTGAAAAGCTGGCCACCTGTGGCATCCCCTTGTTTTTCGTTGAAGGAGATCCCGAGCCGGGGCTCCTCCACGCCGTCCGAGCCCTCTCCCTGGGGAGTTCCCTGTCCGCCATGCCCGGAGTTCGAGAGGGAGTTCACGGCCCCTTTCGACTCCTGGCCCCCGTGGCCCATCTGGACTCCCTTCCCTTTCCCACCTACGCCGCTTGGAACCTCAAAACCTTCGGCACCGCCTCCATTCGCCTGGGAAGGGGATGTGACCGCCGCTGCCTTCATTGCCCGGATCTGGCCGGCAATCTCTCTCTCCGCTCCCGCTCCCCCGCCCACCTCGCCCGGGAGTTGAGTTTCCTGGTGGAGACCTACCGAGTGGGGGACCTGCAGTTCGAGGATCTCACCCTGGATAAGGACCTCGCCTCTCTCCGAGGGTATGCCGAAGCCATCTCTTCCCTCCCCTGGCCTCTGCGGTGGACCGGCAGGGTGTCGGTGCGCTCGGGATTGGACGAGGCCCTGTTGGCCTCCCTGGCGGCGTCGGGATGCCGGGCATTGGAAGTGGGAATGGATGGCGGGGGAGGCGCCGATCTGGCCCGTCTCCATAAGGAATTCACCCTGGAGGACGCCTCCCATCTGGTCAAACGCATCCATGCCTCAGGAATCGCTTGCTGGGTTTCGTTCTCCATCGGCCTCCCCGGCTCCTCCGATGAAGACCACCAGTCCATGAAAGCCTTCCTGACCGGACATCGCCCCCTCCTCGCCGGAGTGAGCCGCATCGGCGGGACCCCCCTGCTTCAGGCCAGCGGAGTGGGGAGAAATCCTGATGCCTTCGGCGTTTCCCTGGGAGGAGCGGGTTTTCGAGAACGCTGGTTTGACAAGGGGTACAACAACCACTCCTTCCGTCGCAAACGCACCCAACAAACCCTTCGCTGGCTGAGGCAGGAGGGCATCGTGGTGGGAACTCCGTGACTCTTCTGACCCACAAACGGGAGAACGCCCGCCTCCTGGCAGAAGAGATCGGCGAAGGCAGCTCCTACCTCGCCGCCCTTCCCAGTCGCCTTCAGATTGAGGTGACCAACCGCTGTGCCCTCCCCTGTAGATCTTGTGCTCATCGCGTCTGGGACGCCTCTTTGAATCGTCCAGCCGATCTCCCACCCAAATGGATGGAGGCCGCCGCCCCTCTCCTGGAAGCCGCCAGCGAGGTGCTGCTGGGGGGATACGGAGATCCCACCCACGGCCCCCTCCTCCTTCCATTGGTGCGGGCCGCCAAGGGGTTCGGCTGCCGGGTGGTGATGGTCACCGGGGGGGCAGCCTTGGACAACAGCCTTCTGGATTCCCTGATGGAAGCAGGCCTGGATCAGTTGATCCTCTCCATGGACGGGGCTCGGGACAGCACTCTCCAGAAACTCCGAGGACTTCCCCTGAAAGCATATCAAGGTTGGATGTCTCACCTGCAATTCCTTCGCGGCGGAGAGCTGCGTCCTCAATTGCAGATCAATTTCGTGGCTCAACGAGATAACGTAGAAGAATTATCCGAATTGCTTGATCTTGCTGGAGATTATGGCGCATCTGGAATTCACGCATTTCACATCAAGGTATACAACCCCAGCCTGTCACAACAAAACCTGTACCATCACCGTTCCTTGGCGGAGAAGTGTTTTCACCGGGCCCGTGAGCGAGCCCTCATCCGAGGAATGTTCCTGCGCCTGCCCCCCTTGGAGGAGGGAGAAGGGAAATGCCGCCAGCCCTTCGAGACCCTGTTTCTTCTCCGTCACGGAGAGGTCCGAGCCTGCTGCGCTGCGGTGTTCGACACCCAGGGGCGCCTCGGCCTCAAGGCGGGGAGCCTGGCCCACGGAGAGGATCCCCATTCCGTATGGAATGCTCCTGGCCCCATTGCCTTTCGCAAGGCGGCGAACGCCGGGGATCCTTCCCAGCTTCCCTCCTCCTGCCAGATGTGTCCCTTCCGGGTGTCCTCTCCAGAGAGCCATTTTCTCCCCCTGTCTCAGGCTTCCACTCCAAATGCCTGACAACGCGGGAGATTCCCCCTGATGGCCAACCCCGTTCGCGCCCTATGGATGCACCGCCGCGCCTTGGCCCACCTGGTGCGCTGGGACCTCACTGGAAGGTATGCCGGCTCCCTGGGAGGAGTCATCTGGGCCCTGTTCCTGCCCCTTCTTTCGGTGGGCATCTACATCGTGGTGTTTTCTCTTACCCTGGATGTGCGAATGGGGGCCCTCCCCGGGGAGGGGAGCTTCGGGGTGTATCTGGTGGCCGGGCTCCTGCCTTGGTTGGCTCTCCAGGATGGAGTGCAACGCAGCACCACCTGTCTCACGGATCGCCGTAATTTATTGCTACAGGTTCCCCTGCCGGCTCCCCTCCTTCCCTTGTCCGTGGTTCTCTCCGCCCTCATCCAGGAGCTCGTTGCCCTTTTGGTTTTTCTCCTCTTTGCCTGGGTTTATGGGGTAGGCCCCTCTCCCCTGTGGCCTCTCCTGCTGCTGATCCTTCCCGTGCAGCTTGCCCTGACCACCGGTATCGCCCTCCTGGTGTCTCATCTTCACGCGGTGACCCGTGATACAGGCCCTCTGGTACAGGCAGGACTTCTTCTGTGGTTTTTTGCAACTCCCATCGTTTATCCCGTTCATCTGGTCCCCCATGGCGTGCGTCTCCTGGTGGATCTCAACCCCCTGGTGCCCCTGGTGGAGGCCTACCGGGACGTGATCCTCATCGGTCGCTGGCCGGAACTCACCGGAGTGATCTACGGGGTGGGATTCGCCGCAGCCATGCTCCTCCTGGGAGTCTCGGTGGCCCGCGCCACCCGAGATCAAATTCCGGAGTGGATCTGAACCATGGCGGGTGGATTGATTTGCGAATGGGTGTCCAAGTGCTTCCGCATCCACGCCACCCCGTCCCAGCGGCTGAGGGCCCTGTTCCTCCCCTTCGCCCCTCCTCCCCATGAGGAATTCTGGGCGGTGCGTCGGGTGGCCTTCTCGGTGCGAGCCGGGGAGGCCGTCGGGATCATCGGCGCCAACGGCAGCGGCAAGTCCACCCTCCTCCGCATTCTCGCCGGCACCATGACCCCCAGTGAGGGAGTCGTGGAAAGGGTTGGTGAGGTGGTGGCTCTGCTGGACCCCTCGGTGGGATTCCACTCCGAGTTGAGCGGGAGGGACAACATCTACCTGCGGGCCGCCCTTCAGGGCCTGTCCCTCTCGGAAACCCGGCGCCGCTTCGACGACATCGTGGCCTTTTCGGGGCTGGGGGACTTCATCGACCGCCCCCTCCGCACTTATTCCTCGGGCATGGCCATCCGCCTGGGATTTTCGGTGATCACCCACCTGGACTTTGAGGTCCTGGTGGTGGACGAGGTGGTGGCCGCAGGCGATCTGGCCTTCCAGAAGCAGGCCATGGGACGAATCCGCCAGTTGCGAGAGAGGGGATGCGCCATCGTGTTCGCCACCCATTCATTGGGGGATGTGGGAACCCTGTGCGACCGGCTGGTCTGGATGGACAGGGGCTCGGTGGCCAGCCAGGGAAGCACCGACGAGGTGGTAAAGGCGTATATCGAAAGGGCGGAGGAGGAGGGGAGCCGCATCGCCGACCGCTCTTTGGCCAAGGTCCCCTTGGGAGTGGTGGATCCCACCGGGGAGGTCAGCATCCTGGCGGTGACGGTGGCAGGGGAGAGGGATCCCGACCGGGTGGAGATTTCCTGCGGGGATCCGTTAGAAATCCTGCTGGACTTGGAGGCCCGCGTCCCCCTGGTCAACCCTTTGGTGCGGGTGCAGTTTCACCGCAACGATGGGCTGATGGTCCACGGCACCAACACCTTCCGCCACGGCCTGGACCTGGGCCCGGTGGAGGGAAGGTTTCGGCTGCGACTCCACTTCAAGCACTTTGACCTCCTGGATGGGGACTACTACCTGTCGGTGGGAGTGTGGCCCGATGAATACCGAAGCCTGGCGGTGGGACGCCCCTATGCGGCAAGGCAGGCCCGCCATCAGGTGCGGGTACATACCGAGAGACGCCACGGAGCAGGAGTAGTGGGACTGGCCTCCCGATTTGTGAGGGAGGAAGTGTCGTGAATGAATTCATTGAGGACACATTCCCAGAAAAACCCTCCACTGGGGCCGGTTTTTTGAAACGGCGGAGCGGAGGAACAGAGGAAACGGAGAGAGGGTCGCCCTTCAACATGCACCCCCGAACAATATCTTTCCCAGTGCTCCTCCCTCCTCGCTTGAACGGGTGGATTTCTTTTGCACCTTGGCGTCTTTGCGGCCTGGCGTTGAAATTTCAGAAAAAGTTCTCCCGTCCTTCCCCAACCACTTGCGCCTCCTCCTCCGCCCCTTTTCATGTCTCTGTATGAAGCACTCCCGACTCCCCATACCAAAAATAAATACCTTTCTTTTCCCGCTACATGGGTAACCATCATGTCTCAACCCTTCGTCATCCGCTTTCGCCATCACGGAATCGACCTGCTGCTGACCGCCTCCCTGGAGGTGGCAGGATCCGAAGCCCGGACCACCTTTGATGCCGCCTCCTCCCAGCCAGGAATCCACCTGTTCCTGTCGGGGGACAGGCCCTACTACGCCACCCTGGGGGGAACGGTCGACCCGGGAGTTCAAGCCGCCCTGGAGGCCCGGGTGGGGAAGAGGGTGTCGGTGGTATTTCCAGGAAGGAACCCGGTGCGCCGGATTCTCCGGGCCCTTTCGGGAACGGACTCGCCGGCTTCACAAACTTCACCGAAGGAAACTTCTGCTACCAGGGCCTTGGATCTCACCGCTGGATTGGAAGGAGCACCTCCCCTGTTCCTCCATGCCTCTGGCGAGCTTTCCACGACTTCTGAAGGCCTTGCCCCCCAGGGTTTCTCCGCCAGAGACGCCCTGGTAACGGCAGCTCGCTGGGTCTCCTCCCGACGCAGCACCAGCTTTGAGCGCCTCTTTCCTCCTTCGGCCTTTCACCCCGACTCTCCCCTTCGTCCCGAGCGGCTGACCCTGGCCCAGGCAGAGGGACTGCTTCACCAGGTGGAGTCCGCCCTTCAGGAGGCGGCGGTGGGGAGTGCAGGAGCGGAGGCCGACCCCCTCTCAGCGGCGGAGATTCGATCCGCCTGTGTGACCCTCCTGTCTCACGTTCTCGCCACCTCCCTCAGGGACTCCAGCTACCGCCCCGCCTCCCGAGAGGCCGCTGAATCCATCTTTGCTTTGATCCAGAAGGAGACGAGCCACCCCACTGCCCGGGCGGAACTGCGAGCCCACGCCATCCGACTCCTCCAGATGCGGGCCCCCGCCTTGGATGCGACGCAAAAGACCACCGCCCTTTCCCTCCTCGCCTCCCTCACTCGGGAGTCCCCCCCCTATGCTGATCTGCCTGGTCCCTGGCACTTCGCCGCCACCATTGCTTGGGATTTTCTGGAAGGAATCTGTGAGATTTTGTTGAAGCAACAGGGATTTATTGAAATTCCCTTGCCTGCGGATGCTCCTTCTCCTCCGTCGTCTCGTTTGGGCTCCACCTACCGGGTGTTTCAGGCCCGCTGGAAGACCCCCGATGGCCAGCCGGTGCAGATTTTCGCCCGCTCCGCCCGACCCACCGACGAAAACTGGGAGATGACACAATCGTATTTCGCGGGCCTGTTCATCAATCGCCACGCCCAGTTGGGGGCCTTCGACATGCAGGCCAGCTCGATTTCGGTAATTCAGCGCGGCTACAAGCTGATGCTGAACGCCCAATGTGCCGGGCTGACCACCCGATTCGCCCTGTCTCGCATGTTTCCCGATGCAGACATCTATTCGTCCTGGGACTCCACCTTCTTCCGCACCGGAGAAGGAGGAAAGGTCACCGCCTCCGAAGGGCTGGACTGCTTCATCGAGATCCTCAAGGGCATGTGTCACAAGGAGACCCACTCTCAGTTCCAGGCCCGCATCCGCAAAGCCCAGTGGTATCACCCCCAGGCCAGCACTCCAGAGTTCGTGCAGTTCATCGGCCCCTCTCACCCTCAAGTGGCCGCCCGATATTCCGATATCAACAACGATGGAAAGGCCGATTATTACGATGGCTACCTGGATTTCCGGCTAGTAGAATTGGCCGAGGATTTGCGCGCCTCCCTCACCTCCAAGGATCCTCAAATCAGCGCCTCCCAGGTGGGAGGAGAAGCGGCCCGAGGCCTGGGATGGGCAGCGGGAAGCCTCAACCGGGTGACCCAATATTCGGATCTGTGGGACGCCCTCCAGGGAGACTCAGAAAACCTGTATGTGTATCAGGCGGGAGGATTCTACTCCCACCAGGAACCTCCCCAGGATGTCCCCACAGCACTCCGAAACGGGCTGTCCCAAGACCTCTCCCGTCTCCCTTCGGTATGCAGATACACCAAGGACTCCCAGTCCCTGGCGGGCCTCTCCGCCGAAGTGATGTTTCATAGCTTCCTGAGTCACACCTCCCCGGAGCTCAAGCGCCTCCTCTGCGCCGCCGAGGCGTTCTGGCGAGCCATCGATCTGGGCTACCTCGCCGCCACCGGCTCCCTGTCTACGCCATTGCAGCAACGAGGAGCGGTTCTCCTCACCCTGGCGGGGCTGCTGGAGTTTCCCGCCGACCAGAATCAACTAGACGGCGTGTGGTCCATGGCCTTGCAGATGCTCCACTTCCCCGACATCTCCCGGACGGTGGTGAGAAAGTGCATCACCGACGCCGACCATCAGGCCTCCAATTATTATGGTTCCAAGCGAGGTATCGCCCAACTGGTGGGGGATTCCCGGTCCGAGGGTGCCCTCCAAAAGGCCGATGCCCTGGCCTGGGAGCGCCTGAGGGATGAGGGACCGGAGACGGGGAGGGCGGTGGAGTGGGTGAAGGAGTGAGGGGGTTTCGGGTATACACATAATCCTCGCTGACCGGTGTTTGGCCGCCACGGTTGGTACTACTTCGGTAGACCAATAAACGGCATCATGCTGAGCACCGGACAGGGTCTCTCTGGAGAGAACGGAGGGGGGTACTGACCTGTCTGTTGGATGAGGATCTCGCGCAGAGGCGCAGAGGGCGCGGAGGGCTCCGCTCCACGAAGAAGGACCCGGAGAGAACCCAGAGTTTCTAAACCTGGATCAGTCAAGGCCTCAACGTGATTCTGAGGATCCCCATACCAGGCAGAGTCCTCTCCATGAAGAGGGGAGCCATGGTCAGCTGTCTACCTGCCGGATTGGTATCCTGGAACTCCCTTCGTGTACCTCGTGCCCTTCGTGGTGAAAAATCCCAGCCCTCCCCACCACATCGCCGCAAAAGCACCCGATTGGAGAGACCCTCGCCGCCCCCGGGGACGTGGGTGGGGACGGATTTGCCGACCTCCTCTTCGGCGCTGAAAAACAGGACCTCGCCGCCGACGACAATCGGGGTGGAACCTTCCTGGTCTACGGTCCCCCTCTGGACGGGGACCACTCCCTCACCGAAGCAGACGCCACCTTTGTTGGCGAGGCCGAAGGAGTCAACGCCGGAGTCCAGGTCACCGCAGCCGGGGATTGGGACGAGGACGGCTACACCGACTTCCTGGTCATGTCCATGGGAAACAACTGGGAGGGGGGAACCCAGGTCCCCTGCCTTCACCTGGTCCGAGGCGCCCCCGAGAGATACACCGGAACCCTCGACCTGGGCTCCCTCCCCGACCGCATCGTCAACACCCTCCACTGGGGAGGAGGCATGACCAACGAGCGCATGGGAAGCGTGGCCGCCGTCGGAGACTTCACCGGAGACGGCAAAAACGATCTGGTCATCGGCGCCCCCACCTGGGAATCCGAGGACACCAAGGTGGGAGGGGTGTTCGGGGTGGCGGGAGAGGGGGAATGACTCTGACCGAATGGGGTCAGCGTGTAACTCAACGAATCCCCCCACCGCTGCTACAATCACACCGTCAGCGTCCCCCAGGCCTTGCCTCCCAGGTTCCCCCATGTCGCCCCTCGCCATCCCCTTGATTCCCCTTCCCCTGACCCTGGCCCTCCTGGACACCCCCGGGGCCTGGGCGCAGAGCATCAAGGAGAGGGCCAAGGAGCGCCAGCCTGGAGATGTGCCCCCACCCCTGCCAGGGTTGCTGCGTCTCTATGGTCCCAACGAAGACCTTCACCGCTATCGCGCCCCCCTCTCCCGGCCTTGGGAGGGGCCTGCTTCCGCCCTGACTGGGATGCGAGCGGTTCCCAAGGTGCCGGCAGTGGTGGTGGTTCCTACCCGTTACACTTTCTTTCGTCTCGGTGAAACGGTGGCTTTCGCCGCTTCCCTTCTGGGGATTGAAGCTCAACCGCTGCCCCCTTTCTGCGTCCGCCCTTTGGCTGGCCTGTGGGATCGGTTCTCCGCCTGGCTGGAGGAGGCGGATCGCGCCGCCAGCCTCTCCAGCGTGGCCCTGCGAATGGAAGACCCCGACCTCCGGCCCTTTCTGGAAGCGGTGCAGCAGGCCGCCGTCTACGCTCGAAGCGAGGTGGAACTTCTTCACGCCCTCTCCGCTCTGGTGGAATACGATCTGGCTGGACTTCCTCGGGATGAGATCCGGGACCCTTTGCACCGCTTTACTCCGCGAGTCATGGACACCCTGCGTTCCACCGGCCTGATGAGTCATCTTCTTCCTCGGGCCCGAGGAGAAGAGGATGGGGATGAAAGCGGTGGACCTCAATCTCCCTTGACCCTCAAGGCAGAAGCATTTCTGAAACAACAGGAAGCCCCTTCTGCGGGCTCCCTCCCCCGGGGGCTGTCCAGGGTACTCCCCGTTGGCAAGGGGGAGTTTCATCGCCTGGAGGAGGTGGTCGCCGGTCTCTTCCGAGAGTTGGGACAGGAGCCTATCGACCTCCCCGGGGAGCCCTTCTCGGTAAGACCCCTGAAGGGAGCCCAGCACCGTCTGGCTCACCGGGTGGCGGAACTCAATGCCGTCGTGATTCCCCACGGGATCGGCCTGGATCTGGTTTCAGGAGAGGCCTTTCCCCTGTTGCAGAAATTCAGCGATGGCATCGACGGTTTTGATCCGCCCCGGGAAAGGCTGCTGATGCGCCTGTTGGGCATCTGCTGTGAACATGCCTTCGTGGGTCCCCAGACTGTTCATGCGGATGTCATTGCCAGTTGCCAGCACCGCTGCACGTTTTGCTACACCTACACCCCCCTCATCGGTCGAAAAAATCTCAAGGAGATGGATCGGGGCAATGGCTCCCGACTGGATTTCGGCCTGTATCAAAAAATACTCGATGATCTTCAGAGCCTGGATAGCACCGACGATCTTCTGTTCAACGGCCCCGGGGAACCCATGCTTCACCCCCGGCTGATGGACATGCTCAGAGAGGCCAAGAGGCGCGGCTTCGTCACCACCCTGTTTACCAATGGACTGCTGCTGAATTCCGAGAACGTCCGACAGCTCCTCGACCTGGAAGTGGACCGGATCTATTGGTCCATGCACGCCTGCACTCCCCGCAGCTACGCCGCTGTTCATCCCGGTCGCCCCGCCGATGAATTCGAGTTGCAGGTGCGACAGGGTACGGAGTTGATGCGACAGCGCCGGGAACGGGGGGGGGTGTATCCTCAGGTCTATCTGGTGAACGTCCTGGGTTCTGAAACCTGGGATGAGGCGGTGGTGACGGCGGAGCTGGGGGCGCGTATGGGAGTGGATCACATCCGCTTGCAGCTCACCCTGTCTCACGACGATGAAACAAAAATCATGGCTGCTTCCGATGCCCAGGTGGACAGAATCCGCGACGACTTACCCATGGCCCGAAAGCTCTGTCAGGAAAACGGAATTTCCCTGCTGAGCAACCTGGACGTGCAACTGGCGGGGAGACCGGAAGACCAGGTGGAGAGGGGAGTCGATTTCCAGGACTGCGACTGGTCCTACCGGCGCTACGTCCACAGCGGCTGCCACGTTGGTTGGCTGTTCAGTCGCATCTGGGTGGACGGGACGATTTCTTTGTGCTGCCATCCCAAGGTGGTGGAGGAGCTGACCCTGGATCACGGCTTCCGGAACGCTTATCAGGGGGAGAGGTACCAAACCGTTCGCAACGTGGCGGCACGATGGGATGAATCCCAGAATCTTCCCATGTTCAAAGAGCAGAACGGCGAACGGGGGAAGGGCTCCCTGCTGTTCGACAAGATGTGTGACCACTGCGGGAACTATGAGCACATGGACATCGTGCAGAGGGAGATGGGAGCCTTGGGAGCCCTTTCTCATCTGCCCAGGACGGTGGCCAGGAAACAGAAGAGTCTGACGGTGCTGTAGCCCCAGCGCCGGCCCCCGGGCAGGTTCCCTACTTTGGCGCCTGAGGCGGTGGGATCAGGGCCCCCACCGAAGCCTTCACCTCATTTCTCAGCGCCTCATCCCGGATGGTGGCCACGGCGGCCCAGGCGGCGTCCCGGGCATCCCTGCGGGCCTCCAGCAGGGCCACCGCCTTCCATCCCCGGTCGCTGTTGGCCTCCCGGTACCTCTGGGCTGCTTCGTCCAGCTTCTTCTCTTCCTCCAGCATCTGCCCGGCGTAGAAGGAGCCGTCGGAGCAATAGCAACGGAGAAACGTATCGATGGCGGCCGCCCTGTCCCCCTTCTGGATGTACTGGGCCCCCAACACCAGGAAGGGACGGGGGGAGCTGGCAGGATGAATCCACAGATAATCTTCCAGGTTTGCAATGGATGCGTCCCGATCCCCATGCGCCGCTTGGGCGAGACCCAGATCCCTGCGGGCGACGTGGTGGTCGTTCCACCGCAGGGATTCCTGATACAGACGGATGGCGGAGGGCAGATTTCCCGCCTCCCGGGCAATGTTTCCCAGGTAATAAAGGGCCGTGCCCTGGTTGCCCCCCCTCTCCCGAGATTGCTCCAGAAGGCGACGGGCTTCCGAAGGATTCCCTTGATGAAACAAGGCCACCCCCTCACGGGCCTTCAGGTTGGCGTCCCCCCACCTGATCCCCGACACCGCCAGGACCAGGGCCGTCACCCCACAGGCCACCCCAAAAAGGCGGGAAGAGAGAACATGTTGCAATGCAACATGAGGGGTTGACGGCGGAGAGGGAACCACTGCCGCCAGAAGGAGAGTCCCCAGCGCCGCGTTGGCGGGGGAGTGAAAGGGAAAATCCACCAGGGAATGTACTCCCATCACCAGGAGGCCCAGGGAAGCCCCCTGGAGGAGGCGGTTTTCATCGGGATCGGGGTGGGGACGGCGCCAGGCCCACACCAAAGCTCCCACCCACAGTCCACCAAACAGAAGAAGGCCAAGGGGACCACTTTCAGCAAGGATTTCAAGGGGATCGGAGTGGGCGTGATGAGACACCACTCCTCCTCCCTCCCGAACTCCCGAAGCCTTCCTCCTCTCCAGTTCCATCCCCAGAAACCGGGGAGAGAAGTTCCCCGCCCCTACACCGAAGACCGGGGCCTTCCCCACCATGTACAGGGAGGTCGCCCAGATTTCTGCCCTCCCCGAAAGACTCTTTTGGGAATCCCAGTCGGTAAGAGCCCCGATTCGCTCCGCCAGAGGAGAGCCGGGGGCAAAGGTGCGGATGCCGGCGCTGACCCCCACGGCGACAACAAAGAGGGATGCCGCCGCCAGCAGAGCCAACCCGGGGACCCGACCTCCCCAACGAGCCTTTACCCTCACCGCCACCACCACAGCCACGGCCCCCAGCAGGCCCAGCCAGGCTCCCCGGGACTGGAGGGCGAGAATCAGCACCGCAAATCCCCCCGCCAGTCCCCACAGGGGAAGGCGGCGTCTGCCCGTGGCCAGAGCCAGGAGGGGAGGAAGGGCTATGGCCAGCGCCCCCGCCATCAGGTTCTTGTGGCCAATGGTGGAAGCGGCGGCATACAGGCCCGCCTGGCTGGCCTCCTCCGCTACCGAGGCGCTGGTGGCGCTCAGGGGGTGAAATCCCAGGAGTTGCAACGCAGCAATTCCCCCTGCCACCGTCGCAGCCACCACCACCCACACCAGCGGCTGGCTTCGGGGGGAAAGAGGGAAGGCGCGGCGGGCAGCGAAGAACAAGACCATGAGAGACGCCATGGAGGCCACCTGCATCACCCCGACTCCTGGAGCCTTCGCCCAGAACAGGGAGAGGGCCGACCAGGCGAGCCCCCCCAAGGCCAGCAGGGTGAAGCCATCCAGGTCTTCCCTGACTGGCCCCTGACCGGAGAACCCCTTCACCGCCCCATGCAGCAGGAGGGCGGCGCCCATGACCGAGAGGATCAGGAACTTGGGAGCAAAAAAGTCGGTGAAGCCGGGATGAACCCCCCAGGTGGTGAGGAGCACCATGGCCACCACCATTCCCGCCAGAAGGGGACGGGGGTGAGGCGAAGCCCCGGAAGCAGAGGACGATGAAGGTGGCAATGAGGCAGGGTGACGGTCCCTTCCCCCCTTCACAGAGGATTCCCGCTTGGAGTGCTTCATGGATTTCCTGGAGGATCGGGAAGTCGATTTTCGGTGGGCACCGATACGTAGATTCGCTCTCCCTCCAGGCGCACCGGATGGATGGTCAGGGTGAAGGAGGGTCCCGCCTCACACTCGCCGGTGCGCGGATCAAAGGACCATCCGTGGCGGAAGCAGATCAGCTCTCCCTCTTCGATCTGCCCCTCCTCCTCCAGGGAGGCCCATTGGTGGGGGCATTCGGGATCGGTGGCCACGATGCGACCCCGATCCCGAGCCAGGGCCACACGACGGCCGGGATGGACCTCAAAGCAGCGAAAGCGACCGTCTTCGGGTACGTCCTGGACGGAAGCGATGGAGATGAATACAGACATGGGGGGTGAATTCATGCGACAAGAGGATGGAGGTAGCGGGAGCAGGCCTGCGGTGCGATGATAGAGGGGCCGGGGGCGTGACGCCACCTGACCTCCCCCGCGCTCCTCCCCTACCCGGCGCAGTCATGTCCAACACCTTCGGGACCTTGTTTCGGGTGACCACCTTCGGCGAGTCCCATGGCCGGGGGATCGGAGCGGTGGTGGATGGCTGCCCACCGGGAATCCCTCTGGATTTCAATGAGTTGCAGACCCAGATGGCTCGGCGCCGCCCCGGCCAGGGCCCCCTCACCTCTGCTCGCCACGAGGAGGACCCCCTGGAAATCCTCTCCGGCGTGTTCGAGGGACACACCCTGGGGACTCCCCTGGCCCTGTTCATCCCCAATCAGGACTCCCGTCCAGGGGCCTACGATTCCCTGCGGGACCGCTACCGGCCCTCCCACGCCGATTACACCACCGACGCCCGCTACGGAATTCGAGATTTTCGCGGTGGGGGCCGCGCTTCCGCCCGGGAAACCGCAGCGAGAATGGCGGCGGGAGCGGTGGCTTTTCAAGTGCTGAGGTCCCTGTGGCAGGTGGAGATCGTCGCCTGGGTGGCCCAGGTGGAGGGGATCGAAGCCGTGGTGGAGCAAGAAACAGTGACCCGGGAGCAGGTGGACTCTCATCCCACTCGCTGTCCCGATCCCAACGCGGCTCTCCTCATGGAGGAGGCGATCCTGAGAGCCCGCAGCCAGGGAGACACCGTGGGAGGGGTGGTGGAGGTGGTGGCTCGAAACGTGCCTGCAGGGTGGGGAGAGCCCGTCTTCGACAAACTTCACGCCTGCCTCGGCCACGCCCTCCTGTCCCTGCCCGCCTGCAAGGGGTTTGAGGTGGGATCGGGATTTGCCGGCACCCGAATGCGAGGAAGCGTCCATAACGACCCCTTCCGCATGAAGGAGGGTCGGGTTCGCACCGTCACCCATCACTCGGGAGGTATCCAGGGGGGCATCAGCAACGGGGAAACCCTGCGAATGCGGGCCGCCTTCAAGCCGGTGTCCACCCACTTCCAATCCCAGCAGACGGTGACCCGCCAAGGAGAAGAGGTGGAGTTCCGTGCTGAAGGTCGCCACGACCCCTGCGTCCTTCCCCGGGCCGTCCCCATCGTGGAGGCCATGGTGGCCCTGGTGCTGCTGGATCAGGCCCTTTTGTTTCGGGCCAGCCGGGGGGAGGCCCGATGAGCGAGACCCTCCTCCCCACCGAAGCGGAGACCCTGCGCGCCAGGTTGCTGGAGTGGTATCACGCCGGGCACCGGGACCTCCCCTGGCGACACACCCGAGATCCCTATCGAATCTGGCTTTCCGAGACCATGCTCCAGCAGACCCGTGTGGACACGGTGATTCCGTACTACGATAAGTTTCTAAAGCAATTTCCTACGGTTGACCATCTTGCCGCCGCGCCAGAAGAAGAGGTTTTGGGCTTGTGGGCAGGGCTCGGTTATTACTCCCGGGCCCGCAATCTTCATCGCGCCGCTCAGGCGGTGATGGAGAAGGGTGGGGGAAAATTCCCCGACTCCGCAGAGGGCCTGCTCCAGTTGCCCGGTGTGGGACGGTACACCGCAGGCGCCATTGCCTCCCAGGCTTTCGGGGAGGTGGTGGCCGTGGTGGATGGCAACGTCAAGAGAGTGCTGGCCCGGCTTCGGATGTTGTCCCTCAAGCCCGGCGGGAAGGAAGAGGAGAAGGTGTCCTGGGCCCTGGCCGAGGCCCTGGTTTCCCCGGAGTTTCCTGGGGATTTCAACAATGCAGTGATGGAACTGGGGGCCATGGTGTGTCTTCCCAAGAATCCTCGCTGTAACATCTGCCCCCTTCAGGCCCTCTGCCTGGCTCACCGGGAAGGATGCGTGGGATCCTTTCCCACTCCCAAAAAGAAGCTCTCGCCCCAGCTCCTTCACCGTCTGGCCGTGGGCATCTGGCGGGAAGATTCCGAGACCCTTCTCCTGGCGCGCCGGGCCTCTCCAGGACTCCTGGGAGGGCTCTGGGAACTTCCCGCAGTGGATGTCTCATCCGAAGAAACCTGGGAGGATGCCCTCCGGCACCTTCAGGAGTGGCTGGGAGTGGAGGCTTCAGGTTCTTGCCAGTGGAGGGGGACGTTTGAGCATGTGTTCTCCCATCTGAAGATGAGGGTGACGGTGGTCATGGCCACCGGAAAATACAGGCAGCGAATGGTTCTCCCCGGCTATGATGCCCTTCAGTTCTGGCCTCTGCTTCCCGAGCAAAGTCCTCCTTTGTCAGCATTGGCGCGTAAATCCCTATCGTTCCTGGAAATTCCGGTAGGATCAATTTCGCCCGATCAAAAGGTATGAAAATGGCTTTTCTCCCTTCATGCTTCCTCGGAGACTCCCCATGAGCCCCCCTTCTCCCCCTTCCTGGCTGGCGGCCGCCTTCATGTGGAGCCTTGGATTGACAGGATGCACCGTCGTCAACAGCAGTGAAGACGACACG
>CAYRTW010000097.1:0-19231 GCA_964426935.1 uncultured Rickettsiales bacterium | reverse complement strand
CCACCCCACTCTGCACCCCTCGGTCGCGTAAGCCCCGTTCGGACAGCACAATTCAGGTGCGATTGCCCTGGGGGAGGGAGGAGGAGAGCCACCGGGAGAACAGGAGGCTCAGACCGAGAGTAAATCGGGTCCAGGACGGATTCGGGAGGGAAGGAGGAGGGAAGAGAGCCCGGGGGAGAAGGTCCCCCCCGGGGCTGGGAGGGAGCTACTGGGCGAGGATGACGAACTCGACGCGGCGGTTCTTGGACCAGGAGTCTTCGTCGTGGCCGAGGCCCACCGGCCGGCCTTCACCGTATCCCTTGATTTCCATACGCTTGGCGTCGATGCCCTGGCTGATCAGGTAGTCCCTGACGGCGTTGCAGCGGCGATCCGACAGAGCAACGTTGTATTCATCCGAAGCTCGTTCGTCGGCGTGGCCTTCCACCCGGACCTTGGTGACCTTGGGGTGGGACTTGAGGGTGGCCACCACCTTGTCCAACTCGGCCCGGTAGTAGGCGGAGATGTAGCTCTTGTCGGTCTCGAAGTAGACCTTCTCCAGGATGATGATCTCACCATCCACCACCGGCTGGGGCTTCTCGTCCGGGCAGCCGTCGTCGTCCTGGAAGTCGTTGAAGGTCTCCGGCTTGTCGGGGCACTTGTCGCTGTTGTCGGCCAGACCGTCACCGTCCAGATCCTGGGGAGGTGCCACATCGGGGCAGCCGTCATCATCCTGGTACTTGTTGAAGGACTCGGGATCGTTGCGGCAATCGTCGTCCACATCCAGGATGCCATCCTTGTCGTTGTCCGGCTCTGGGCAGCCGTCGATGTCCTCAAACTCGTCGAAATCTTCAGGATCGTCGGGGCACTGATCCTTGCTGTCCACCAGACCATCCCGATCCCGGTCAGACGCCTTGCCACCCGGGGAAAAGTAGGCGGCAACGGTCATTTGGAGGTCGTCGAATCGGTCGTTGAGCAGCCCATCCTGGTTGGGAATACCCTCGTCCAGGTTGGAGCCCACCGACATGATGTAGCGACCCTCCACTCGGATGGCAAAACCCCTGGCGGGGAACAACTTCAAGCCGAATGCGGCATCGATGGCAAAGTCCCAGTCGGGGTTTTTGTAAATGGGGAGGGCCTCGCCGGTCACTGGATCAAGGCGGTAGTCCCCCTCGCTCACCCGGTCGCGAACTTTGTAGTACTTGGCTCCAGCGCCGGCCAACAGGTAGGGAACCACCTTGCCGCGGGTCAGGTGGATCACCAGATCGCCACCAAGGAGGGCGATATCCCCCACCTTGCCGGTAATCAGGGTCCTGGACTGGATGTACTGCCCCTGCCCCTCAAGGGCGAAGACGGGGGTGAAGTTGAACCCCACCCGGCCTCCAACCACAAAATTGTGTTTGAAGTTTTCTGCTTCCCACAGGAAGAAGTGATAACCGGCATGGATGTCAAAGGAGGGGGAAAGGGGCTTGATCTGCGCCTGCGCTCCCCGCACCGAAAACAGCGACAACAAAAGGGCCGCCATGGCAACCCACCCCACTTTCCGCATGAACACCTCCGTATCCAGGCTGCCTCGCGACTTGCGATTCGGCTGCCCCTGGATGATTCGTTTTCCTGTCGCAGGCGAGAGCCAGAACGGGACCCCGGCGCCCACGGCGCACTATATATCAGTGACCGCGCCGGGATGCTGCCCTTTCTGACATGGTTTTTACAAGTTTCCGGGGAAGCCTGGAGATCACCGGGCGGAAAGAGGGTCGAACCGACCGGCGGCCTTGAGGAGGGTGGCCCGAGCCAGATCCCGATTCAGTTCCTCGCTGAGGAGTCCCAACTGGGCCTGCTCCAGCGCCAGGCGGGCATCAAGAACCGAGAGTTGGCTGTCCTGGCCGAGTTGGAAACGGGCCTCGGTGAGGCGCAGGTTCTCCTTGGCCAGGTCCACCTGGCGATGGGACGTGGCGATGGTGGTGTCGCTGGTCCGCAGGGTTTCCGAGGCGTCGGTCAGCTCTTTGCGGATCACCTGGCGGAGCTGCTCCTCCTGGAGGCGGATCTGGCGGATTCGGGATGCCGATTCCTGGATCTGGGCGATGCGGGTTCCCCCATCCCACAATGGGAGGGAGGCCTGAACCGAGAAGGACCACTGGTCGCTTCTACCGGTCAGACCGCCCGCTGCGTCCACCCACTCCCCATCTTCCTTGGCCCAGGCCCAACTTCTTCCGTACTGGAGGGCCAGGTTCAGGCTGGGGGCGAGCTGGGCCAGTGCGTCGGAGCGCAGGGCCTGGGCCGCCCTCTCACCAGCGACGGCGGCCTGAAGATCGGGGCGCTGCTCCAGGGCCTCCGCCAGAAGGGAGTCCAGGGAAACGCTGGGAAGGGTCAGAGGAGGAGGGGGGGCCACCCGCACCGGGCCGGGGTCGGAGCCCATGGCCAGGGTCAGGCCCCTCAGCACTTCGTCTCGGGAGCGGAGGGCGTTGGCCAGATCCCTCTGCGCCTGAAGCAGCTCGACTTCGGCCCGGAGCACCAGGGGCTCGGGGATCTGTCCCAACTGGAAGCGGGCGCGGGTGGTGTTCAGATGGGCTTCTGCCGTTGCAGCAGCGGAGCGTTGAATGTCAATGAATTCCTGGGTCTTTACCGCACCCAGGTAGGCCTGATAGACGCCGTAGAGCAAATCCTGGCGAGCCGTTCTCTTCTGGGCGGTGGCCACATCGACCTGGGCCGAGGCCGCCTGGATCAGGGCGAGAGCCCGAGGCGTCAGGGGAAGATTGATGTTGAGTCCGAACTGGATCTGGTGCTTGGGGACCAGCCAGGCGGTGCCGGACAGGATTTCATCGGTCTCGAAGTCTTCCTGTAAATCCAACAGGCTGGATAGAAAATCGGCGCAGGTCTCAATGCCCTCTCCCGCGTCTCCGAGAAGAAGGGGGGCGGCGGTGGCGCACTCCAGGTCGGTCAACTGGCCCCGGGCGATGAGGCCGGCATATAGAACGGCGGTGGCTCCGGTTCCCCCGTAGAGGCTGGAGAAATCAATGCCCGAAGCTTCGTCGTACAGGGTATAGCTGCCCCCCAAGCTGACCTGGGGCTGAAGGATGGCAAAGGATTTTCGGTGGCCGATCCGAGCCATCTCCACCTGTTCCTCGGCGAGTTGGAGCCCCGGGGAGGACTGGATGGCCCGTCGCAGAGCATCCTCCAAGGTCAGAAGGGGGGGCTGGATCGGAGTGTCGGTCGGTCCCAGATCCTCACCGCGCGCCCAAGAGGAAGAGAGGCTGATTCCCACAAAAGCCAGCGCCAGTCCCGCATTTCGCCATCGCATCGCGCGCAACCTTCGTTCTCCGCCTCCCCCTGCCGAGGTGCCTTTAGCTGGGGCTTGCCGCTTCGTTTGTCAAGGTCGAAGGGGCCCCCCTCCCTCTCGCCTCCATCTTGGCCTTGACGGGGGCAAACCCGAACGCTACGGTGCGCCACACCCATGGCCAGTCCTTTCCACTGCCCGTCTTGCGTCAGATCTCTCACGGCTCCTGCCCTGGGAATGCTGGTTTTTGCCGTGGTTGGAGGGGGATGCGACAACGGAGCTGCCAACCTGAATGAGGCGGTCCCCGACATCCGCCTTTCGGAAAGCTCCCTGGACTTTGGCGAGGTGCAGATGGGCTACTACCGGCTCCTCTCCATCGCCGTTTACAACGATGGAAGCGGCTGGTTGACCGTTTCCGACGCGGTGCTGGGGGAAGGAAGCGGCACGGCCTTCGACATGCAGGCGCCCGGCCGAGAAGTTGCCCCGGGCGCCTGGGTAGAGTTATCGGTGATGTTCGCCCCCAACCACGAGGGCTCGGATCACGGCACGGTACGCATCACCTCCGATGACCCCGATTCGCCTGAAGTGGAGCTGTATCTCGCCGGTGTTGGGGTGCAGCCCCAGGTGGAGGTCAGCCCTTCCCTGCTCTACTTCCCCACCACCATTTCCGGAGAACAGTCCCAGGAGGTCCAGGTGGCCAGCGTGGGCAGTGGTCCCTTGAGCCTTCTGGGAGTGGAGATGGAGGGGGGAGACCCCGTTTTTTCCGCCCACCTTCCCGAGGGGATGGAGCTTCCGTTTCTCCTGGCCCCGGGCCTGAACCTTACCGTCACGGTGACTTTTTCCGGAGACGATGGCCTGTCCCACTCCGATCGCCTCCTGGTGATGACCGATGATCCCGACGGGGACGAGGCCGCCTGGCCAGTGGACGTCGTGGCGGGAAGCACCGAGCCGGGAGGGGACAACCACGACCCTCTGGTGGAGATTACCGCCCCCGACGACCTGGCCGCCTTCTACACCGGGACTCCCATTTTATTTGCGGGACAGGTGGCCGATGCCGACCAGGCGCCGGATCAGATCGCCATCCTCTGGCAAAGCAGCATCGACGGTTATTTCGCTTCTGGCTTTGCCGATGCCTCGGGGGGCACTCAGGCGGATACCTCGCTCCTCAGTCCTGGAGAGCATGTGATCACCCTCATCGCCAGGGACGGGGAGGGTGCGGAGGCCAGTGATTCGGTGGAGGTCCTGGTGTGGGACGATGAGGATGAGTTCGTGTTTGTCCTTTCGGGGGGGGAAACGCCGTGGGACTTCTGGCATGTGGACGACGATGTCACGGTCTACATCAACGGAATGCCGGTGATGGTGGATGACGACGATCACGAAAACAGTCACGCCCCCTTGGAGTTTACCGCCCAGCCAGGGGATGGCGTGAGGGTGGTGGCCGAGGACCAGAAATGGTGCACCAAGGCCTTGGACGCCCTGTGGCTCCACGCTGAAAGCGGAGCGATGCAGGCCCTCAACGAAGAACTTTCGGTCAGCGCCTGCGAAGAGCATCCCGATTTCGATCCCGAGTACATCGGTCCCTGGCCCAACGATTTCTTTGATCAGGAGTGGGTCATCTCCATTCCCTGATCCTCCTCCCCGAGGTGCCCTGCCGTGCGCCGTCTCCTCCCCCTTTCCCTTCTCCTCCTTGCGGTTCCCACCGCCTTCGCCGACATCCCCCTTGGACCCTTTCCCGACTGTGGCAAGGATGGCACGGCCTCTGCCTGTCCTCCTGAGCTCTCAGGTGCCTGGGACATGTGGAGCTACATTCCCTCACCGGCGTCGGAATCCGTGCGTCCTGAGGAACTGGCCCTGGGATCGGGCAACAACGCCGATGTCGCCTTTCGCACCACGCTGGGGCAGTGGAGTGCGGCGGTGGCGGTGTTGGACTCGGGGATCCAGTGGGATGCCGGCGACCTCATCTACAAGGTGCAGCTCAACGGAAATGAGCTTCCTGAGCCCCAGAATGCCCAGGGAGAATCCTTTCCCTCCCCCTGGGACGCCGATGGCAATGGGATCCTGAACCTTGCCGATTACGGGCAGGACCCCCGGGTGTCCATGGAGATGGGGGATGATCGGGCCGATCACTTGCTGGATCCCTCGGATCTCCTGTTCGCCTTCTCCGACGGGGTCGATGACGACAGCAACGGATACGTGGATGACATCGCCGGCTGGGATTTCTTCTCCGATGACAACGACCCGGGCGCGGACAACTGGGAGTTCTACGGAGATCACGGCAGCGGCACGGCGGAGGGGGCGGTGGCGGAGGCCCAGGATCCCTCAGGAGATTCCAACCCCTACAACGGCGGTGACATTGGCCATTGTCCCAACTGCGCCCTGATCCCGGTGCGGGTGGGGGATTCCTTCATCACCCTCTCTGGCCGGGTTGGTCAGGCCATCGCGTTTTCAGTGGATCACGGGGCGGCCTCCATGTCCATGGCGCTGGGGGCCATGAGCAACTCGGACCTGGTCCGGGAAGCCTTGGACTACGCCTGGGAGAATGGGGTGGTGGCGGTGGGTGCGGCGGGGGATGAAACCTCCCTGCACCACAACTATCCAGCCTTCAACGAACATGTCCTCTACGTGCATTCTGTCGGGCATGACACCGGGGATTGGGACAACGCCAACACCTTCCTGGCCTTTGTCAATTGCAACAATTATGGAGCCCGCCTGGATCTGGTGGCCTCCACCCACGCCTGCGCCACTGGAGCCGTCGCCGCTATCTCTGGAGGGGCGGGACTTCTGGTGTCCCGGGCCAGGGAGGTGGGCCTTTCTCCCCCCATCACCGCCGGCGAAGTGAGCGCTCTTCTCCGCATGAACGCCGATGACGTGGATGTACCCGAATCTCGGGGAGAGGACCCCAACCCCGATTTCTATCCCAGCCAGCCGGGGTGGGACGAGTACTTCGGCTGGGGCAGGATGAACCTGGGGCGCTCGGTTTCTCGCATCACCGCAGATGGCAGCCAGATTCCTCCGGTGGCGGATCTCCTGGAGCCTCGCTGGTTTGCCTACATCGACCCGGAAACCACCCCCACCCTGGACATCACCGGCACCTTGTCCTCTCGCAACGGGGGGGTCACCTATACCGTGGAGTATGGCGGTGGTTCCGAACCCAACGACGACGCCTGGCACCTCATCACTGAAGGAAACTCCAGTGGTGACGGGACGTTGCAGACTCTTGCCTCTTTGGAGATCTCCCAGATTCCCACAGAGGTGTTCGATCCCGAAGCGGAGGTGGAATCCCTCCTGCTCACCGACACCATCACCGACCGGGTGGACCGCCTGTCCCTGCATCAATTGACGGTGCGGATGCGCATTGAGGACGAATCGGGCAACGCCTCCGAGGCCCGCAAGACCTTCGTGGTGCGTCACGATCCCGACCTTCTGGACGGATTCCCCCGCTATTTCGTGGGGTCCTCCGAATCCAGTCCCCACCTGGCGGATCTGGATGGGGATGGGGTGTACGAGGTGGTTGTCGCGACTGCGGACGGCCTGGTTCATGCCATCGACGGCAGGGGCCAGGATCTTCCTGGGTTTCCGGTGGCCCTTGAACCACAGCGGGGACTGGATCCCGCTTCTTCCCATCACCACTTGAATGCTCCCGCCTATCAGAGCGGGGCGGTGGCCTCGGATCACGCCACCGACATCCTGGCCACAGTGGCGGTGTCGGATTTGGACGGAGATGGGACTCCCGAGATCGTGGCGGCGACCTTGGGGGGATGGGTCCATGTTCTTTCCGCCGAGGGCGTCCCCCGGCCCGGTTTCCCGGTGGAAATGCAGAGGGATCGCTGCGTGCAAGAGGCCCTCTCCGACGATTCCACCTGGGACTGCGGCTTCTTCTCTTCACCGGTGGTCTACGACCTGGATGGGGATGGGCGGGGAGAGATCATTCAGGCGGGAATGGATCAGCGCATGTATGTGTGGCGGGACGACGGCCAACTCCTGGAGGGGTGGCCGGTGGAGGTCAACACCCTTCAAGAGTACGACGGGGAGGGCAACCTTCTGGTTCAGGAAGGGAGGCGCATCGTGTCTACGCCGGCGGCGGGAGACATCGACGGAGACGGCCTGCCCGAGATCGCGGTGGGGACCAACCAGACCATTGGCAGCCAGTTCACCGGCTACGGAGTCATGTACGTGATCCAAGGGGAGGGCAACCTGGCGGAGGAGGGGCCCTTCGTGGATGACGGGGCGGTGGACGTGCTGGGGCTGTTCGCCGGGGCCCTGCCCTATGTGGGAGAGGGGGTTCCCTCTTCTCCGGTGCTGGCGGATCTGGACGGGGACGGAACCTTGGAGATTGGGGCCGCCGCCGTGGCGGATCCGGGGCGCATCTATCGAGCCGACGGTTCGGTGTATCTGGAGCTCAAGTCCACCGCCACCGAATATGGAGAGGGGGCCAACGTGGCCGATCCCTCGTTGCTGATGATGATCAGCGACCCGGTTTTTGCCGATCTGAATGGGGATGGGGTCATGGACTACCTGGCTCCTGCCACTGGGGTCGGTTACGGCCTGGGCATCGCTGCCTGGGCGGTGCGCTACGAGTTCCAGCACGGTCTCGCCGGCTACGACGGAGTGACGGGAGGCTCCCTTCCCCAATTCCCCAAACAGATCGAGGACATGCAGTTCTTTGCCTCCCCGGCGGTGGCCGATATCACCGGCGATGGAGTTCCTGAGGTCCTCCACGGCAGCGGTGGATTCACCCTCCACGCCTTCCAATTGCAGGGGGGCGAAGCCGAGGGCTGGCCCAAGGTCCACGGGGGCTGGCAACTCTCCTCCCCGGCGGTGGGAGACATCAATGGCGACGGTTATCTGGACGTGGTCACCTCCACCCGGGAAGGGTGGTTGTTTGCCTGGGGGACCAAGGGGAGGGCCGATCAGGAGATCCCCTGGGGCAGTTTCCACCACGACAACGCCAACACCGGCAACGTGGAAACCGAGACTCCCGTCCAGGCCGGGCCCCCCGCCGGGGATGACGATGACGATGATGACGACGATGACGACGATGGGGAGCCTGGCTGCGGCTGCACCACCGGTTCCTTGGGAGCAGGGGGGTGGCTGGCCTGGGGAGGGCTGGTGTGGGGCGTGTTCCGGCGGCGGAAGATCCTTCGGGGGTGAGGCCGCTTGACTGGATCGATACGGTTCATCGGTGTGGCTTTGGACGCCCTCGTGCCCATTCAACTCGTTCAGATGGGGCCGAATGAGCGGGTTCGCCACTCTTCCTGAGGCTGTGGCCTTCGTCCGAGAACACGGGGTGGTCCTCGTTTCAGCCCGGGGCCCGGCCCCCCGTCTCACCGAGGCCATCCTGGGCGAACCCATCCGGGGAAGCTGGTGGGCTCACCCCCGGGGGCATGCACTCTTCTCCCTTCTCTCCGCTGTCACCGAATCCGAAGACATCCTGGTCTGCCGGCTTCTGGGGGGGAAGGTCACCCTGGTTCACCGACGGTTTTGGCCGGCCCTGGTTCGCCTGGCGGCCCTCTTCTCCCCCTCGCAGTTGGCCCGGGTGAGAGAGGAACACACCGCCTCGGGTCGCCATGTCAGGAGGGAGGAGCCCTTTCCCCAGTGGGTGCCGACGGAGGTCGAAGAGCAGGCCCGGGGACTCAGCGAACCCGACGCCCTTGCCATTTTCGGCGCCTGGGTTGGGTCATCGAAGTCGGTGCGTCCATGAGGAGGGCAGGGAAACCGTTCAGGTTCACCATGACGAAAAGGGTCGCTCCCCTCATCCAGGCCGGCTCCTTCTCCTCCCGAAATAAATACAAAAATAAAAACCTTTGCCGGAGTTCCACCCGATGCGAGTGATCCTCTTCGATTGGGGACCCTCCCCCTTCTGCCTGAAGGTGAGGGCCATTCTTGACCACAAGGGGGTGAAATACGACAAGGTTTCGATTCTTGGTCCCCGATTCTTTGAGCTTCGGCGCCGGGGGCGGGTTGGCAAGGTGCCCGCCATCGAACTCGATGGGCGGCTGGTGGTGGACTCGACGGAAATCGCCTACGAACTCGAGCGCCTCTTTCCCTCACCGGCCATTCTTCCATCGAATGGGAGAAAGCGATCCCTCAGCCACACCCTGGAGGACTGGGCAGACGAGTCTCTTTACTTTATTGGCCTCTATTTTCAGTGGCTGGATCCCGAAGGCGCTCCCATGGTCAGCCAGGCCTTTGGGAGAAGCCTGTTCGGCCGGATCGCCTATCTCTTCTACCGCCGCCGCATTCGGGCCCAGGTGATCGGTCAAGGCACGGGCCGCAAGACTCCCGAGCATGTTCTCGCCGACCTGGAGAGGGAACTGGTGGCCATCGAAGGTCTTCTTGACGCGGGGCCCTACCTCCTTGGAGATGAACCGACCCTGGCTGATTTTGCGGTCATGGCTCAGCTTGTCTATCTGTCCCGTCCACCGAGGAGCGCACGAGCCTTGGAGGGGCACCCTCGGATTGGTGAGTACTTGGAACGAATGAAGGCCCTGAGGGCCCCATCCCCTCCCCTCGGGTAGGGAATTCTTGAAGAGGGCGCTGGCGGGCCTTTCTCACGGACCCCCAAACTCTTCTCCCTCATCATCCAGGGGTCAGCCCACCGCCCCCATCCCTGGGCAAGACTTCCTCCAATACTGCGTCCAACGCCTTCAACGTCTCCTCCCAGGAAAACCTCTCCTCCACCAGCGCCCGAGCGGCGCGGGCCAGAGAGGACCCGGGAGAGCCGCTTCCCAGCAGGGAGGCCACCGCCTGGGCGAAGTCCTCGGGTTCCTGGGCCAGGAGGGCGTGGACGCCGTGTTGCGCCGGGATCCCCTCCATTCCCATGGGGGTGGCCACCACCGGCACTCCAGCCGCCATGGACTCCAGGATCTTGTTCTGGACTCCCGCTCCCACCCGCATCGGGCAGATGGACACCGAGGCGGCATGGAGATGGGGCAGGACCTCCCTCACCTCCCCCGTCACCCGGATGTTCTCCCCATCCGATAAGTCCCTGACCTTGCGGGTAGGCTCGGCGCCGACGATCTGGAATCGGGCAGCAGGGTGGAGCTGCTTGACCCTGGGGAAGATTTCCCGGGCGAACGTCAGGGCCATTTCCTGGTTGGCGGCGGTTCGCATGTTCCCCAGGAGGAGGATGCGATCCGGATCCCGGCCCCCCTCAGAGAACGGAAAGGCCTCTCCATCCACGCCGTTGCGAACGAGGCGGAGTCGAGCTTCGGGCGTCCGCCGCTGCACATGCTGGAGATCCACTTCCGATACCAGGAGGCAGGCCTCGGCCTTGCGGGCGACCCAGGCTTCGTAGCGCTCGATGCGGGGTCCTTCCAGGGGGTAGACCCTGCTCCACCACCCGACTCCCGGCCGGGCGGCTGCCCGAGAGTAATTGAGCGAGAGGGCGTCCTGGAGGTCTACGACGACCTTCACTCCTGCGTCGGGAAGGAGGTAGGCAGCCATCCTCACCATGTGGGCCAGAGCCAGATCGAAGGCGCCGGAGGACACTTCCCGACGGACAGCCTGAGCCATGGTGGGATCGCGGTAATAGTGGACCTGAAGGGGATCCTGGAGGAGGAACACCCCTTCTGCTGCCTGGAGGAGGGACCGGTTTCGGGGCAGGAGAAAGGTGCGAACCTGGTGGAGGAAGGCCCCCTCCCGCTGGGCGATGGACTCTTCCTCCTCCCTTTCGATGAAGGAATAGAGGGTGACCTGGTGGCGAGAGGCCAGGTGCTTGAGGAAGTGATGGACCCTGAGCTTGTCTCCTCCGATGGGAGGAAAAGGAAGGCGGGAGGTGAGGAAGAGGAGGCGCACGGTCAGGACAGAAGGGGGGACCGGGGCAGACTGCGGCGGGCCCGGTCCATGGCCAGAGCCAGTTCCATCACCGCCTCCGTCTGGGCCAGGGGGACCTGGGTGGCGCCATCGGAGATGGCTGAGGCGGGATCGGGATGCACTTCCAGAAACACCGCGTCCACCCCCACCGCCAGGGCCGCCTTGAGGAGGGGCATCAGGAATCGCCGATCTCCCCCCGATTGCTGCCCCAGGGCCCCCGGTCTCTGCACCGAGTGGGTGGCGTCATAGACCAGGGCGCAATCCAGTTCTCCCATGACCACCAGCCCCCGCAGGTCTACCACCAGATCGTGGTAACCAAAGGAGGTCCCCCTCTCGGTCACCAGCACCCGTGGGCTGCCCCCGGAGCGCACCTTCTCCACCGCTCCCGCCATGTCGGAAGCCGCCAGGAAGGGGCCCTTTTTGACGTTGACCGCCTTGCCGGTGGCCCCGCAGGCGAGGAGAAGATCGGTCTGGCGACACAGGAAGGCGGGCACCTGCAACACGTCCACTACCGACGCGACCGCCTCCACCTGGGAGGTTTCGTGGACATCGGTGAGCACCGGCAGGCCCAGGTCCCGGCTGATTTCCGCCAGCACCTTCAACCCCTCCTCCATCCCCAACCCACGGAGGCCAGAGGCGGAACTGCGGTTGGCCTTGTCAAAGGAGGCCTTGAACACCAAGGGAGCCCCCAGTCGGGAGGCGATCCTGGCCAATTCCCCGGCGGTGTGGAGGGCCATTTCCCTGGACTCCAAGGAGCAGGGCCCTGCCAGGAACACCAGTGGAGAGCCTCCTCCCACCTCCACTCCCCTGGCCAGTTCAAAGGAAGGGTTCCCCATCATTCCTCCCCTGGGCGGGAGGCCCACGCTTCTCGGGCCCTCACCAGGTCATCCTCAGTGTCCACTCCTCCAAACCCCGGCTCCTCCACCCGAGCGACCCGGATGGGGACACCGTTCTCCAGTGCCCTGAGCTGCTCCAATCCTTCGCACTGCTCCAGAGGGGATTCGGGCCAACCCGAAAAGGTGGTGAGAAAATCAGCCCGGTAGGCATAGATTCCCAAGTGCAGCAACGGTTCCAAGGAGGATCCCGGGCGGGAATGGGGGATGGGAGAGCGGGAAAAGTACAGGGCGTCACCGAAGCGGTTGAGGACCACCTTGACCGAGGAGGGGGAGCCGGGATTTCTGCCAGGGGGAAAGGGGCATGCCGCAGTGGCCATGGGGTGACCGGAAGAGAGCAAAGCGTCCAGGACGGAATGAAGGACCTTTCCCTCGATAAACGGTTCATCCCCTTGGACGTTGAGCACCACCGAAGCGCCGGGGAAGTGTCTCACCACCTCGGCGGCCCGATCGGTACCGGAGCGGCAGAGGGTGGAGGTCATCACCGCCGTCCCGCCTGAGGCTTCCACCTCTCTGGCGATCTTGGAATGATCGGTAGCCACGACCATTTCGACTTGAGGAAGAACCCTCTTCACCCTCTCCCACACCCTCACCACCAGCGGCTTTCCCCCCAGATTCAAAAGGGCCTTGCCGGGAAGCCGGGAGGAGGCCATCCGCGCCGGAATGACCACCAGGACAGAAGGAGGGACCGAGGGGGGTGGAGAGACGGGAGGCGGCACCGGCGCAGGATACACTGTCCAGGGTCGGCGAGGCGGAAGCGAGTCAACGGGGAAGGGCCCGGGCCTCCTCGTCATCCTCCCACCTCCATCAGCTCCAAGGTGAGGGAGGTGGGGACCCCCTTCAAGTCATCGGCCTGGGTGCGGGCCTCTCCCCCGGCAGGGACCTGGGGCAGGGTCAGGGTGAAGGCTCCCTGCTCGCCCCCTCCCTGGGGAGACACCAGGATGGTCACCTGCTGCAGGAGCTTGGGGCTGCGGTTCTTCACCGTCACCTCCACCCGGGTCCTGCCTCCCGGCATCTTCCATACCTTGCCGTCCAGGTCGACAAAGGGGCGTAGTTCGTCGGCCTGGTTGAAGGGGCCGTCCCGTTCCTGAAGGCGAATCACCTGCTCCTGGGGATCGATGGTGGTCTCCCAGCGGGAGGCGAAGTTGTTTCCCAGCAGTCCCACCACCCCATCATGGGCGCAGGGTTCGCAGTGGAGGGCGACGATCCCCTTGGCCTCGGCTCCACCGGCACTGATCTCCTGGAGAACCAGGGCCCGGGCGCTGTCCTCCCCGGAGGCGGTCTGCAGGGTGACCTTGGGACCGTCCTTGGGGACAGGGAGTCCCAGGCGGGAGAGAGTGTCCCGGTTGACGGTGGAATAGCTGGCTCCGGTGTCCCACAGCAGGGAGAAGGGGCCCCGGCCGTTGATGCGAACCGACACCACCATGCCTCCCCCCTTGGGTTCGTAGGGGATCAGGTGGGCCGGTCCCGGGGCCGGGGGCATGGGGGTGGGCAAGGTCTCAGCGGTCGGAGAAGGGGGAACCTGGGAGGGGGCGGGCGACGATGGAGAAGAGGTCAGGGGAAGGGGTGGGGTCGGGGCAGAACTCCCCTGCCCAACCCAAAATCCAAGCAACATAATGGCGATGGCTGCCGACAGAGAGAGGGGGTCGGGAGGTTTCGCCACCCTCAATCCCCGCAAGGCCAGGGCCAGGAGGGTCCCCGAGGCGGTCACTGCCAGCAGGATCGAGGACGCCGCCATCCAAGGGGAGGATCCGGTGAGTGGTTCGACTGCCAGTCTTCCCCACCAGGCGGTTCCCAGGAGGGTCCCCAGGCGCACGGCGATCCACAGGGCATTGCCGGCAGAAGAGGTCCCCGGCGGGGTCACAAAAATCGCCGGGTGGAAAACCTCTCTGCCACCTCGCTTTTCCCTTCCAGGGCCAGGTCCACCAGGGCTCGTCCACACAGCCAGGCGAATCCGAAGCCATGGCCGGTGAATCCCGCCGCCACCAGGGCTCCCGGGGCTCCCGGGGCGGGTCCACACAGGGGCAGGCCGTCCCGGGAGAATCCCATGATTCCGCTCCAGCGATGGGTGATTTCAATCCCCTGCATATCGGGAAAACGCTGGAGAAACAAGGACATGCGGTCCTGGATGCCCGGGTGGAGCACCTCGTCAAAGCCCCTCTCCCCATCGGGATCCAGGTTTCGCCACCCTCCCAGCACCACGCAGCCGTGCTGGTCCTGGCGCCAGTAGTCAAAGCCGTGATCGGCGTAGACCGGGCAGGCAAAGAGGGGAGGGGCAGGGGCGGTGGCCAGCATCTGCCCCCGCACCGGGTCGATCTTGTCCCCCAAGGCGGGCAGAAGGGAACCGGCGGAGGCGTTGGTACAGACCAGGGCGATGGAGGCCCGGATCGAACCTTCCGGAGTGTGGGCTACCACGCTTCCGGTGGAGGACGCATCCAGGTGGGTGACCGGTGAGCCCTCATGAAGGCTCACCCCCCGAGCCAAGGCGACGGAGGCCACTCCTCTCACGAAGGCGGCCGGGTCCAGTTCCCCATCATCGGGCAGGAAGACCCCTACTCGGAATCCGGCTCGGCGATACACCTCGGGAAGGCCCTCCCCCTGGCGGAGGTGGGCGGTGAACCCGTCCTCCTCCAGAAGCTCCGCCGATTCCATCAGCTCCCGTTCCTCCGGCTCGGAAGAGGCCAGTTGCAGGGAGCCCCGGCGCTGGTACTCACAGGGAATCCGGTGAGTGGCGATGGTCTCCGCCATGGCCAGGTGATTTTCCCGACTCAACTGGTGGATGGCCCTCACCTTCTGCCTTCCCATCATCGAAACCGCCCGGGAGTAGCGCTCCGCCGTGCCCTGGAGGATGAAACCGGCGTTTCTCCCGGTGGCCCCCTCGGAGACGGTTCGCCCCTCCAGCCATACCGTGCTCAATCCCCTCTCCGAAAGGGCCAGGGCCGCTGCCGCCCCACACACTCCCGCTCCGATCAGGACCACGTCGGTCTCCCGATCCCCTCGCAATGGGGGCTGGGGGAGGTGAGGGTTTCTGAGCCAGTAGGGGAGGGTCAAGGCCGGGTCTCCAAGGAGGGGGCATTGTAGTCGGGGCGGGGTTCATCGCGCCGGTGGGGGGGCGATTTCTCCGATTCGCGGTCCCGATCCCTGTTGACCGGCTGTTGACTGGCAAAGATCCCGGGCGGGTATTCGGACCTTTTCACAGGGGTTTTCGCCTCCTCTCCCCTCGTCTCTTCCTCCAACTCCCTCTCCATCCCTCTCCCTCTATAATGCCTTCACCCCGGCACCTGCCCCAAGGCGATGAGCGGCCCATGAAACTCCATCTTTCTCCTCGGTTTCTCCCTCTTCTTGGCGCTCTCCTGGTTTTCCTGGGCGTCGGGTGTGGGGACCAGACGGTGGGCTCCTACAACACCGCCCCCGGCGCGGTCATCGATCAGCCCCAGGCGGACGAGCATGTGGAGTGGCAGGGCTCCACCTCCTTCTCCGGCAACGTCTCCGACACCGAAGACGCCCTGGATTCCCTGGGGGTGGAGTGGACCTCCTCGGTGGACGGGGTTCTCTCCACCGATCCCGCCGGCTCCGATGGGGTGACCGGCTTCTCCACCGCCATCCTCTCCCCCGGCCAGCACACCATCACCCTCAAGGTCACCGATTCGGGAGGCCTGGTGGCCCGGGACGATCTCCAACTCTACGTGGATGCTCCCAACCAGACCCCCACCGCCTACATCACCTCTCCCGGCAACGGCGAGGTGTTCCTGGACGGGGAGGCGGTGTTGCTGAGCGGTCAGGTTCAGGACGCCGAGGACACCTACAGCCAGTTGACCTTTGAGTGGGTGTCGGATCTGGATGGGCAACTGCAACTGGGGACTCCCGATTCCTCAGGGCACGCCAGCTACTCGGCGGGAATGCTGGCGGTGGGGACGCACACCCTGACCTTGCGAGCCATCGATTCCGACGGGGGAGTGGGCGAGTCCTGGGTGATCGTCGAGGTGCGGAGCGAGAATCAGCCTCCCGCTCTTCAGATCCTCTCCCCCGACCAGGACGGCTCCTATCGCTCCGGCGAGAATCTCCTGTTTGAGCTGCTGGCGGACGATCCCGACGGCACCAACACCGACCTGGAACTGGAAATCTACGACGGCGCCATCCTCCTCGCCGCCGGGCTTCATCCCGATTCCAGCGGGTACCTGGCCTGGTCCACCGATGACCTCCCCGAAGGGGATCACACGGTTTCGGTCTACGCCGCCGACCCGGAGGGGGCCTACACCACCCGGGCGGTGCAGTTCGAGATCCGTCCCCCCAACACCTGCCCGTCCACCCCGGTGGTGTACATCGACCCTCCCGAGCCCACCGGCGGCGACAACCTGGACGCGGTCCTGGCGGTGGAATCCACCGACCCCGACGAGGACGCCATCGACTACGAATACTCCTGGTATCGGGACGGGGTGTACGAAGGGGGGTACGCCCTGCTGGTGCCGGCCACCGACACCGACCGCTTCGAGACCTGGAGGGTGGAGGTGACCGCCTCGGACGGGGACTGCACCTCGGCGGCCGCCACCGACGACGTGACCATCGGCAACAGCGCCCCCACTGTGACCACCGCCACCCTGTCGCCGGGGGTGATCACCGAAACCACCGGGGTGAACTGCGTACCGTCGGGGTGGGTGGACGCGGACGGCGACTCCCCCTACTACCACTACCAGTGGACGGTGAACGGAGTCACCGTGGGCCCCGATTCCTCGGCCCTGAACGCCGCCTATTATGCCCGGGGGAACGTGGTCTCCTGCACCGTCACCCCCGATGATGGGTTCGCCACCGGCCCCTCGGTGTCCTCCGCCTCCCTCACCGTTTCCAATACTGCCCCAGGAACACCGGCAGTTGCCCTTTCTCCCACCTCCCCCATGGACGACGATGACCTTCATTGGGAGGTGACCACTGCCGCCACCGACGTGGATGGAGACGTCCTCTCCTACCACTGCACCTGGTCCAGAAACGGCACCGAGCAGGCTTCTTTGGTGAATCAGACCCTGGTTCCCGCCTCCATGACCTCCTCGGGGGACACCTGGACGGTCTCGGTGCGGGCGTGGGATGGCCTGGACGAAGGGCCTGTCGTCACCGCCACCGCCTCCATTTCAGCGGCTCCTGGCCTCCTGGTCATCACCGAAATCCTCTACGATCCCTCGGGAGTGTCGGACTCAGTGGGGGAATGGTTCGAGGTGCACAACCCCGGCGCGGTGTCGGTGGATCTCCTGGGCTGGAAGATCCTCGACGACGGTGGAGAGTCCCACACCATCGCCTACACCGTCCTGGTGCCCGCCCACGGCTACGCCATCCTGGGGAGGAACGGGGATCCGGTGATCAACGGCGGCGTGGATGTGGATTATGTATACAGCGGATTTTCCATGGATAATTCCACCGACGAGGTGGTGCTGCGCCAGGGGGTGACCACCGTGGACCGGGTGGCCTGGGGAGGGGCCGATTTCCCCGATGTCACCGGCTCCTCCCTCTCGGTGGATCCGGATTCCGCTACTGAATCGGGAAACGACGACGGCACCGCCTGGTGTCCCGGGGATGAACCCTTGGATTCGGGGGATCTGGCCACTCCGGGTCGGGAAAACAGCTCCTGCGCTTGTTATTACCTGGACCTGGACGAGGATGGATACACCGCCTGCGATCCAGAAGGGGCGGACTGTGACGACACCGAAGCGGATGTTTTTCCCGGCGCCGATGAGTTGTGCGACAGCCTGGACAACGACTGCGACGGGACGGTGGATGACGGGTTGGATGTGGACGGAGATGGATACACCGCCTGCGGAGCGGGGGGCGACTGTAACGACGGAGACGCCACGGTCTATCCGGGGGCAACCGAAGTGTGCGACAGCCTGGACAACAACTGCGACGGCAACCTCAACGAGGGGGCAGGGGACGCCTACGAAACCGGTGAATTTTATTACTACGGAACCATTTCCATCGGCACCACCGCCTCTTTCACCATGACCATGCATGAAGGCAGCGACACCGACCGATTGCGCTTTTACACCACCGACGACGGGGCGTCGGACTGGCTCATCAACATCCAGGTCAACGGGATTCCCAGCGGCCAGGACTACGATCTGGAGGTGAGGGAGATGGCCGATTCCACTTCAGAAACCGCCCTGTCCACGGTGGGAGCCAGCTTCAATTTTGGCAACGCTTCCGAGTCGGTGAGCGTGTCTCAAAATAATTTCGATAACCAGAGCGGATATTATGAGGCTCGGGTGACCAATCACAACGGAACTCCTTCCTGTTCGGCTTATACGTTGCAGGTGACGATTAATTAGGGGGGGGCGGGGTGGCTCGGAGGTGGGCGGCCGGGTGGAAAAATCGGGCCCTGGTTTCGAGGCCATTTCGCAAGGGGGAAGCTGGATATCAAGAGCGTGGGTGCCCAGGGAGTTCGCGAGTGCTCCAGTGAATCGCATCCGGGTCTCTTCCCCCTCCCTTTCCCCTCTTCGCCCTTGCCGCTATCCTCCCCGCCCGCGAGGGTTCTCATGGACCAGGCCCAGATCGACAAAATGGAAGCGATGGAGGAGTCCTACTGGTGGCACCAGGGGCGCCGTCATCTGGTGACCCGTTTCATGACCGGATTCTTCGGCCCTGAGGACAAGATGGAGATCCTGGATGTGGGGTGCGGCACCGGGAGGAACCTCAACCTGTTGGAGAGATGGGGCACGGTGCTGGGGGTAGAGCCGGAGGGCCCGGGTCTGGAGGCGTGTCGCAAGGCGGGACGGGGACCGGACCGGGTGATGGCGGCGCCCGCAGATCGCCTGCCCTTTCCCGATGCTTCCTTTGATCTGGTGACCGCGTTTGATGTCCTGGAACACCTGGAGGACGACCAGGCAGGACTGCGGGAGTTCCATCGGGTGCTGCGCCCTGGCGGTCACCTGCTGCTGACGGTGCCAGCCTACCGATTCCTGTGGAGCATCCACGACGAGGCATTGGGTCACCGGCGCCGCTACGTGGCCAGTGAAATCCACTCTCTGCTGAATAATTCGGGTTTTTCCACTCTGAGGCGCAGTTACGCCATCACCTTCGCCCTGCCCGCCATCGCCAGCTTCCGCATCCTCCAGGGGCTCATCCCCTCCCTCTACCAACGCGGAGCGTCCTACGTGGAGGTCCCCACCGTGGCCAACGCAGCGTTGGTGGGCCTGATTCGCCTGGAGAGCTGGCTGCTGCGAATGATCGACCTTCCCTTGGGGACTTCGATCCTGGCCTTGGCGAAGAAGAAGCGGGAGGGGTAGGTGGT